>PAJC01000061.1 GCA_002705165.1 Planctomycetaceae bacterium
TTGCTATCACAACCAAAAGTTCTACGAGCGTGAAGCCTGCACGTTTATTCAAACGTTTCATAATGCCAAACTCCGAAAAGAGAAAAGAAAAGGACTATAGTACCGTTTTACGCCTGGGACTTGAAAATGAGCTCTGGAGTTCCAAACGAAAATCTTCGATATGCCAATTAGTCTACCAAAGAATTAGCAGACTACAAACATATCGGTAGATGTTTATACAATAGTTTATCGACCGCAAAGGGCATGAACTAAGTTAACACTGTAAAAATAGTACATTAAGCACATAAAACACGTGAAAANTGAGGGGTATTACGGAAATTCTGTCTANTGATGGCCGGAAAGACACACCTAATCCTTAAAAACCGTACTNGATACTGAGAAAAAGCGTTTCAGCGAAGCCCTACCTCCCCTGATGAGGCCGCGCCGATTTCAGTTTTTCTAAAGCTTGAGCAGCCTTGCCAGGAAGNTCTCCCTTCAACACTGTCTCTTTTCCCAAATCGACTTGATCCACTTCAACAAACCGTCCGTTGCTGTAGAGTTTGTACCTTTGATCTCGAACCCAATACACGCCACGGCCCTCGGAATATGCCCAGTTACGACTAACAGGCCTTCCCGACATTGCGGGAACAAAACTAAGAGAATCTAGGCCGTCGGGTATTTCTTGCCCGGCCAACTCGACACATGTTGCATAAAAATCTGACATATCAACTAAGGCCTCGGTTCTTGTCCCAGGTTTGACGACCCCCGGCCAACTCAATATCAGGGGAACNCGAGTTCCCGAATCATCTAATTTCCCCTTGCCACCCTGAATGCGTTTACCATGGAACATTGAAAACACCGGTGGCTTGATGTACTTGCCATTTTCGAAATGGGAACAACTTCTCGCCGCAGTTCCATTATCNGTAGTGAAGACNAGCAAGGTATCATNTCTCAGTTCATGCTCCTCCAAAAATTTGACCANCAAACCAACCTGCCGGTCCATCTCGACAGCCATTTCNTTATAAGTCAANTATTCTCCACTTGGAGAATAGGGCACGGGCTCTTGAAGATCATCTGTCACGTCATGACAAAGCGCCATTGAATAAAATGCAAAGAAAGGCNTCTCCCGATCTGCCAATATGAAGTCCTGAAGAAACTCTTGATACACGTTCGGCCCAAATTGTTCCCGGGCCCCGTCATTCACTTCGCCATTTTCATAAACCATCGGAGAATGATAGCGAGGCCCCTCGTGCCAACCAAATACACAGTATTGGTCAAAGCCCATACGATATGGTTGCCGCAGGTCATCCTTTAACAAAGCCAACTGCCATTTCCCTGTGACCACGGTGCGATAGCCTGCACTTTGCATCAGTCCCGCAATCGTTTGCTTTTCCAACGCCTGAGGAAACGAACCCCACTTCGGATTGTTTACGTTGGTTGGATATCTACCGGTCATAAAAGTAATACGNGTAGGGTGGCAAACCGGCATACTGTAGCAATGCATCCCCATCATGCCGGATTTTGCCAACTCATCCAGATGCGGAGTAGGGTAGGACTCGCCACCATAGGCTCCGACAGCATCAAAACCAACATCATCCGCCATCACGATAATAATATTTGGTCGTTCTCCAGCGACTGCATTTATGGATACCAGAAAACAGGCGAGTAGTAACACAGCTCGAAATAAAAATATTGGCATAAAGCTGACTTCCTTCAAATTCTGATGCAATTGTCGGTTAAAGAACATGAACACGTATCGGGGAGACCGCTTCCGGACAGGCGTCCTGAACATAATTGATTAACGAGCGGCTAAACCCATTTGCCAAAACTTCGATCACATCACCTGCCTGAAACTTCCAGTCACGTTGACCATAGCTAAGCTTGCTCGTTCCGAAATAATGCAGATGCACATCACCAGGTTGGCGGTGTGCTGGATATTTGAAGTGATGGTCTTCGCAGTTCATCAGCGAATGACACATAAACATCTGGCCACTTTTCAAGTCGCCGCTATCGTAGATCATCTCTTCGTTACGCCTTACCACAACTCGGACGTCCCGATCCTCAAAACTCTCCCCCACAATTAGTTCCGGTCCAACAGAACAAGTACGTAGTTTCGAAGGGGCTAAGTAGAGGTAGTTGATCTTCTCGGTCGCGTGATCCGACCATTCGTTACCCAGTGCAAACCCAATACGATACGGTGTTCCACAGGGGCCTATAATATAACAACCTACAAATTCAGGTTCCTCGCCCCCATCGAGTGCAAAACCGGGGATATCGAGATATGCCCGATGCCCACGCAGACAAACACCATTACCTTTATAGAACCACTCGGGAGCAGTCCCTCGCAAATCACCTTCCGGTTTTCCACCTTCCACCCCCATCTGAAACATCTTAGCTGAATCTGTCTCGGGTTGAGTTGCAGCTATCTTCTCAGCCCCAGCATGCATTTCATCACGACTCTGCATACTGCCCGTGTGCGTCAAACCTGTCCCCGTGATATGCGTCCGAGAATAATCTAGATGGTCTAGGGGAGGTAACAAATACAGCTCTCCAGCAGATTCGCCATTCCACAACTCATCATACGACAATTTGTTATCACACTGAGGCAGTTTGCGATCCAACATCTCTACCAATGTCACCTCGTTGTGAATGGCAGCCAACGCTAATGCATGCGTTGTTTCGTATTCGGGGAACGTCGCTGTCAGATCAATCACCTCACTACCGTCCACCACTCCAACGGCACGCTTTCCCTCTCGCTGCATAAACTGAACAATACGCATGACGGCACCCTTCTACTGTCAGTTNACTGACGTTGTATCTNAAACGACTTGAATAAAGATTATGAATTGAACGCCGCCAACAAGGCTAGTGTGGCGACTCTGGCGCGACGACATGCAAACCCAGAGATCGATCCGGCTCTCGAGACATCATTTCTTCGTACTTTTGCTTTGCCACGCCACCGAGATAATTTGCCATGGCGTCCCAGGCTTGCCGNCGATAATCCCACCAGTGCAGCCGTTCAATCTGTTCGAGCCAATCACACAAGTGCAGGAAGATCAAGTCCCTCCAGTTTTGCTCTGTCAGTTGATACTTTTCCCCCGTCTCGCGGTTGTAGACTATATAGTCGTCGTCGCCATCGATTATCGCCTGATCAAAGGGTTCACGATGGACAAAACAATTCAAAAATGCGATCCACTCTGCGTCTTTACCAATCAGCCCTATCAACTCNTTNCGACGTTCAATTGGAANCGTGAANCCCTGNAACAACTGAGTTCCATAGATTGAATGNAACATCCCGGACCGAGCTAAANACTGAGTTCCGCCCCAGTTCCGCACATCATTAAAGACCGAGANCAAATGTGCAAGGTACTTCTTATCACCNGAGTGNCCTATCNTTNCCGTNCCAAGACCTGTNAGNAATTCAACCATTTCCCTGTANTTNNGATCCGGTGAAACCTGCGTTTTCGTTTNGCTAGTCATCGTTACACCTTTNAGTTACTTCTTAACCGCNACCAGCTNTTCATAAGCTCGCAAGNAAATTTTGTCGCCGNCCAATGCTGGAGTCGAATAAAACTGACCTTCCAGCTTATTCGTAGCAANCACCGTACCTGTTTGGTCTGCTTTAAAAACAACCGCGGTACCGTTAATCCCGAGTGCATAGATATTACCGCCACCGGCGACTAAAGATGCATAGCTGGTTCCTGTCGCTAGTCGTTTCACCCATTTCACGTCACCTGTCACAATATCAAGGCAGGTAGCAACTCCGTTATCGGCCAGCGTGAAAAGCATCCCATTAAGAGCCACTGGAGTAGAAGAATCCGGCGTACTTTTTGCATGCCGCCACAGAACCCCGGAGTCCCGTATATTTCCTTTACCGCCCAGTCTCCAAGCCATAACGTGGCCCAACCCGCCGCCACCGGGATTCGCTGAAGTTCCCACAACAACTCCTGAATCGGCAACCGGCGAAGCAATCACCCGGCCGTAAGGGCTGGCAATCTGGAGACCACTCGAATACCACAACTGATCACCTGTGTCAGGCGCGTAGGCATTAATGTGATCGCATCCGGTCACAATCAATTGCTGCTGACCATCCACATCGACGATCGCTGGAGTTGAGTAGGCGTCGGGGCCGTCGTCTTTCGCTGGAAACCGTCGGTCATGCTTCCACACCAACTCACCATTATTGACGTGAAGTGCCACCACATAAGAGGCCCCTTTGGTCATACAGGAAACGATCAGTTTATCGCCTATTAGCCGAGGAGTTGAGCCCATGCCAAATGTGATATCGTAGGCACCGTACTCCTGAACCATATCGACTTCCCATTTCAACTCACCGCTCTTGGCATCGAGGCAGACAAGTAGACCAGTACCGAAGAATGCCCAAACGTTGCTATCATCCACGATCGGCGATGGAGTGGCTGCGTTATGGCGATGAGCGTATAGGTTGGCCGGGCCTTTAGCTGCTAACTGGCCCTTACCAACTTTCTTGCTCCACAAAGGTTCTCCGTTAATCTTAGAGAAGGCTAAAACGTGCAAACCCATATCCTTGGTTTGACTCGTTATATAAACACCGGTGGAATTTACTGCCGGAGAAGAGTTTCCTTGCCCCGGAAGATCCGCACTCCAAGCAACTGAATCATCACTCCATTTGACAGGCAAGGCTTGGCTTTCCGAAATACCTAAGCCTGAATCACCTCGAAATTGGCCCCAGTTCTGAGCACCTACCTGACTGATATAAGACAGCATTACCAACAGGACGATGCTAGTTGAAGTAAAACGGAAATATATTTTCATGAGTTCCTCTTCAAAAGTTAAATTCTATTCTTCTAACAAGCAATACTTCCATTTTAACGAATTACTTCACGATCTTCGAACCTGTAATTCATTAAGGAAGATTAACCCTGCCACCGGAGAGCACCATCGTCTGGCCAACCGTGAAGTCCGATTCATCGGAGAGAAGAAAACTTACCATATGCGCCACTTCTTCGGCCTGTCCAATACGTTTAGACGGTGTAATTTCAATCAAATGTTGTTTTTGGGTCGGATCAAATCCCTCGAGAATCTCTGTATCAATTAATCCCGGCGCTACGGCATTAACCCGAACATTCTCCGCTGCAAGTGCCTGCCCCAAACTTCGGGTAAATCCCACGACAGCAGCTTTACTTGTCGCATACGCAATGGCATAGGGCTTCGCTTCGAGACCAGCAATAGACGCGATGTTAACGATGCGACCATACTTTCTGGCTACCATGCCATCTTTAACGGCCCAGGTGCAGTAAAACACTCCATCCACATTAATCTTCATCATGTGGTGCCACATCTGCTCACCAAATGCATCATGAGCTGCCACATCAAAAACACCGGCGTTATTGACCAGAAAGTCGACTGGTCCAAGTTCATCTTCAGCTTGCTTTATGAGTCGCTTTGCCTGCTCCGGATCGGAAACATCTGCCTGCACAGCAATCGCATCACCACCGGCCTGAATTATCTCTTCGACGGCCTTTTCTGCCCGCTCTTTGCTGGAATTGTAATTAATACAGACCCTGGCACCGTAAGAAGACAACTGCATCGCCACAGCCAGTCCAATACCTCGCGAGCCGCCAGTGATGACGGCGATTTTACTCGTAAAATCATATGGCATTAAGCAACTCCTCTTAATCCTTATTTGGCCGGGGCACGCACACTGTGTGCCCAACGGAGCTTTCCGTTCAAACCGTTGTAATACTGAAAAACAACCTGAGGCCGTGGGAAAGCCACCCAACGTTCCCCGCCGACTTCAAGCGGATTGTTATATACATTGTTAATTTGAACCACACAGTAAGTAGGACCTCGCAATTGATCACGAGGCACATCGTTTTCCCATCGAGTTGACCACAGAATATCAACTTCGCGTGGTCCATACTTAAACAGACCATTCGCTGGGCGATCGCCCTCATCAGTGTAGTAATGATTATTGGAGTTATGTGGTCCCGAAGCAAATTCATAGACATTGTCTGTGATCTGACAAGCAAAACTATTATGCAGATCGCCAGTCAAAACAAACACGGGTTTATCAATTTCATCCCATGCATCAATCAGCATTTCCCGTTCATGATAAAAAACGGTCCAGGCATCATCCTTGTTATTAGCCCGCACCACTCCACCGCCAACGTGTGGCACCATAAAGTTAACGCTCGAAACGACAAAAATGAAATCCGCTTTACTCTCCCTCACNCCNTTNAGCAGCCACTCACGTTGTTTCAACCCGAGCATTGAAATTTTCTTATGAGGATCTGAGCGATCATGCATTTGGCGTTGCCCGCGTGTATCACATACGAAAAATTCACAATTGGCAACACTCATCTTGAAATAGGAACGGCGGCCAATCGAATAGGGAACCGCNCCATCTTCCTTAAATGCCGGAGCTACCCGAATACGNTTTTCATCCAGCACTTCAATAATTTCGTAAACCCCGGCGTTTTTCAATCCCCCNACGTCGTCNAGTGCGTTTTCGTTTACACCTTCGGTTCTCGTTCCCCAGTGCACGTGTAAATTATTCACCTGTTCCAGATCCAACTCCTTAAAATTCGCTGTCGGATCGGTCACGACATCGTCATCAGCTTTCACACTACCGGTACTTAAGTGCACTCGTTGTGGGAAGGAAGTCGGATTCGCCCACCCCAAATAGTCATACCATGCTCGTACTCCAACATCACGAAAGACTGCCCGTCGATCGCGTAAACCAGGACTCCCGGCTCCCCAGATGTCATTAAGGATCTCGTGATCATCGTAAGTAAAGAANGANGGAACCTGACTATGCCACNGCTCCAGNGCCGGGGCCCGATCCATGAAGTGCTTATAGTTTTGCCAGACGCCNACGATGGCCGGAGCATCNTGGATTAGCTTGGGAGCGATTCCCGAGTCCTGACCGACCTGCTGNAACCACTGNGCGGGACTATATTCCCGCTGTGTTTCATACAGCCAGTCACCATTAAGAATCGCAAAGTTGATATCATCCTTGATTTCACGCAGCATGGTATTGAAAGCGGGGAGAGCAGGGCCGTTGCTATGCCCTGGATTTTGATTGTTCCCACATGCGTATTCAAACTTAAAGTTAAACAACCCTTTAGGATTCAACTTTTCATTGACATACTGCTTGGAGTTAGGCAAGGTACGAAAAGATCCGCTGCGCGCAGTCAAATCAGTAATGCCNGGCAAAACCAATTTATANTAGTACTTTGTATTTGGCTTTAGATTACGAATTTCCAACCAAGCCGTACAATCGCTTGCCAACGCTGTATTNACCGCATTACTTTCCTGNTCCAACGCCTCCGGAGCCAGGCCATAACGCACGGCAAACTTACCGGGATGACCAGTACGCGCCCAAACACCAACACTGGTATCCGTTAAACGTCCAAGAATTGGACCGTGGGTAATATGCTGCTCTGTCTCGACTCCCAAGGCTACGGAGCAAACNCACANNAGAATTAAAAACACCAGTCTTTTCATGGTGAACACCAATCTTTCCTTCAAACGATTAAAAACTCTCNGAAACACGGATTCCCTGATAACTATCTCTTCTTNCAAATTCCTGGTCGATCATTGTCCGNACCCCTGGCTTATCTAAACACCAGTCCGGAGCGACAAAATAATCNGGAGGAGCATCTCCACTTACGCGTTCCACCACAACATGGGGNGGAGTTAATTCAAGGAAATCAACAACAGCCTGAACGTAGTCTTCNCGNTTNATCAACGTGACTTCGCCACTGTTAACCTGATCTGCCAACAATGTTCTTTTNACNGCATAGAGGTTGTGAAGCTTGACAGCATCGACGCCGGAGCGGGCCAACTCTTTAGCGGTAGCCATCATGTCATCATGGGACTCACCAGGCAAACCAAGNATAACATGGGCACAGATCTCAAAACCTCGNCCTCGGCTACGATTCATTGCATCCACAAAGGCATCATGGTGATGACCACGATTCATCCAATCCAGCGACTTATCATGTATTGTTTGCATGCCATACTCTACCGACAGATAGGTCTTACCCGCAAATTCTTCGAGTAAATCGAGGACGTCATCGGGGACACAGTCCGGCCGAGTCCCAATCGCCATCCCTACGACATCCGGATGATCGAGCGGCAAATCATACAAAGGCCTCAGTTTATCTACGGGTGCATACGTATTTGTCGCAGGCTGATAATAAGCAATGAACCGGCGCACATCATAGCGACCTTTGACTCGGGAAATACCGTCATGAAGCTGGTCAAGAATATCCTGCCGTCGCACGCGCCGACTGGGACTAAAACTACGGTTGTCACAGAACGTGCAACCACCCGTTGTTACTGACCCATCCACGTTGGGACACGTGAATCCCGCATCCAGACTAACTTTCTGAACACGTTCACCAAACTTATTCTTCAGATGGAAACCCAGGGAATAATATCGCAATCCGGCCTGCCGCCAGTCATATTCCGGGACTAAGTTTACATCGTTTTGAGTTTTTATACTCATCTGACGTTTGAATAACCAACACTCTAATCTAGAATACTCGTAACAAATCCGTTCAGGCCCCAGCGGACCCNNGCGGAAAGGCTTCCAGCAAGCCTACCTTATGGTACCAGTTTCAAAGAAACACAGTACCTAGGCAGTAATAATTGAAGNAATTTACNGNTCGATATGATCAGGTTTAAGATCTCCAACAGTNATNNCCCATAANNNATCCAAACAACAAGTNTATTACACCCTATGAATAAGTACGGTAAGCTCGAACCTGTCGGTGGTGGAGACCCGATCCCACTATTGAACGANAAACTCCTNGTAGGTCGCCGGGAGAGTTGTGACATTGTATTGCGTTTTAAAAACGTATCCGCTCATCACTGCCAACTTTACGTCAACGAAGGTTACTGGTTCGCTCGGGACCTAAATAGTCGTAACGGAACTCGNGTTCACAATGAACGGATCGACATTAAGCGNCTGGATCCCGGNTGCGTCATTCAGTTTGCTAAACATCAATTCATTGTTGAATATGACCCNGCTGANCTTGGGGCTACNGGGCCCCCTCCATCGGATGATGATGGGCTGNAAACAATCCTCGGNCAAAGCCTGCTTGATCGTGCTGGCCTAGNTCGTCGCCGCAAACCAGATCNATCCCGTCGCTACGACCCCAGTAATAACGCGGCAGGACAAATCAACGATCCCAACAAGCCTCTCTAAACAAGCTTGCTGTATCTAACGCAAAANACGAAGAGGNTTCTCCAANTCTGGATCCCAGGGAAATGCTGGNCGAACCGCCTCCGTNTANGACAGATGTTTACAAGTGGCCGGCGTTGGTCCACGAGTGTCAAGCACCATGAATAGTTCACTACAATACTCAAACGCCATGCGATAATTCATTGGATTCTTAGCAACGATAAACTTCATTTGCGATACATCTACCCCAAGAGACGGATATTGTTCGCCACACCATTCATAAGTAGGGTAGGAGGCAATACAAACATACACTCCAGCCACTTTCACCACCGCCGCCGGCCCCATATTTCCTTCACATCCATCCCAAATACCACCTTCATAGATGAAGCAACCGTCGGTCAAACGGATCACTTCCGCATCGACCAACACGGGCTCTCCCCACTTAGGGTCATGCTGATGCCCAAGCTGNAGCCCCAGTTTTGCTCCGAGGCCAGCTACGTGACATTGGGCTGCTGCTTTGTAATCNACCACCGGGAGCACCGACAGCGTGTCAGCCCCCAACTCCATCAAAGCAGGCAACAACTGAACACTATCTCCTGCAGCTCCACCCCCACAACAATCTGCGGTTTCCACTAATACAACCGGCCCGTCGTTAGCCAATCCGAATTGAATAGCATCGTCAATCTCAAAAATTTCCGGCTCCAAGGAATCTCGCTGTTCCCAGTAGAACTCAGCAATCTCTCGTGCCAATTCATCTGCCAATGGCTGATTACCATCGGTGATAACCAGTCCACCGCCTCCCATCCCCGGAGCATCGAGATAAGGGTGAACTAAAAACGCGCTGGTGGAATAGACCTCGCTTCGACTTTCCATTCGCTTCGCAAGCTGCATCGTTTTAGCAAACGGACCATCACCATCAGTCGTGCCATTAATGGCGCCGACTAAAACGGGGGCCAGCCCCATAGCCATCGTTGGTTTAAGCTTGCCGGTAAGAATGTCACGCATGGCCCGTGCACCTCGCATTCCTGTCTCCCTCGCATCCCTGTGAGGGTAGGTTTCCCACGCGATCAGTACATCCGCGCTGTCTATCATGTCTTGCGTAACGTGAGCATGCAGATCAAGTGTTGCCACGATCGGGATCGCATCACCAACCAAGCTACGTACAGTGCTAAGCAAATCCCCTTCTAAATCGCAATGGCTATCAGATGCGGCTGAACCATGCAGGGCTAACAACACTCCATCAAGTTGCCCGGCATCCTTCGCCGATCCAATAGCTGACAACATCTTTGCTTTAATTTCTTCGTAGGCCTGGTCTGTTACCAGCCCCCCGGGACAGGCCGTAGCGGCCAAGGCAGGAACGATCTCAAACGGTGACTCCGGCCCACAGAGAACGTCAAAATACCCACCGATCGTACCGTCGTTCAGTACCATCAACTCTTCTGCTATCAGATACTGAGTCCTCTTAAACGACTCTAAATCAGTAGGAATACCACCGAAATGATTACATTCCACAAGTAGAGCACCCACAGCAATATGGTAGGACATTTTGAGATGAAGACTCCCTGAGAGATGATGGCCTAAGATGCCGTGCAAGATTTTTATTTTTCAGGCTCGCCGTCCTGCATCATTCTGGCGACACGTGACACATCACAATCCCGATGACGAAAGCCTCCATCAACAGGCAAAGTGACACACGTTACATAATCGGCAGCATCCGAGCAAAGAAAGACTGCAGCCTGACCAATATCCTGAGGGAGTCCAAGACGCCCCCAGGGGAGCAAGGCACCTTGTTCATTGATAGCCTCTTCGGTCCAGGTTACACGTTCTAACGGCGTGTCGATCCATCCAGGCTGGATCGAATTGACATTGATTCGATGAGAAGACAACTCCATCGCGATCGTTCTCATCATGTGATCAAGCCCTGCCTTGGCTGCGTTATAGGCAACACTAAGACCAATTGGCATGGTAGCCTGCACACTTGAGATAAAAACTATCTTGCCACCTTCTCCCCGCTCGACCATCTGAGAGGCTACTAACTGGCTAATATAAAACCCTGCGCTGAGAGTCCCTTGCAGAGTGCGTTCCCAGTGTTCCCCTTCCAGCTCGAGAAATTCGGCGCGGTGGGAGTAAGCGGGATTGCTCACCAAAATATCAATTTTCTCAGCCACTTCAATTGCCTGGTCGAATAACTCCTGACAACCTCGCTGAGAAAACACATCGCCAATCAGGGGATAACAACGCCTTCCCATTCCACGAATCTCATTAGTTGTTGCCTCGAGATCCGGTCCATCGTGTAAGTCATTAACAATGACGTCAGCACCCGCGCGAGCCAACTCAATCGCACAGCCTTTACCAATGCCACGACCACCACCTGTCACTAAGGCTGTCTTACCAGTTAAATCAAATCCGCTCATCATGCCAACTCCAGATTAAATGGTGTCAACAAATGAACACCGTTATCAGTCACTCGATAGTTATTTTCCAGTCTCATGCCAAAGGCCAATTCTTCGCCGTACAACCCCGGTTCCACGGTAAAGACATCTCCCTGTTCAAAAACATCATCCCAAAAAGGATTCAGGTGNGGTGCTTCGTGAGGATACAGNCCCACACCATGTCCTAGATGATGTGGGAAGGTACCATCTGGAAATCCANCGAGCAATTGCTGCNCGGATTCGAAGATCTGTTTTGCACGCACACCAGGTCTTACTTCCCGTTCAATCAACGCAAACACTTCCTGAATTAGATTCCAGGCTTGCATCTGCAAGTCCGTAGGCTGTCGGTCGACGGATATTGTCCTACAATTATCTGCGTAATAACCGCGGTAGCAAGGCCCCAAGTCCAATATATAGAGCTGTCCTGCCTGCGCCCGGTTATCTCGAGGCGGCCCTCCCCGGGAGTTGCACTGAAAATCATTACCCAACAAGGCCGCCAAAGGTTCNCCAGCCTTGGAGACTGCGACAGCTTGTAGTTCATTGAACAAATCAATTTCGCAAATCCCCGGTTCGACGATTTCTCTCGCACGCAGATACATTGCCTCGGTACAGTCGATGGCCTTTTGCATTAATTCCAACTCATCCGAATCCTTGCGTCTCCTCAATNGCCATAAATCAGGCTCAAAGTCGATGGCAGCAGCAACCGAGTCCAGTCCTATTGCAGTAAGAGCATGAATTCCGGTGAAGGCTCCATCGACAGCCATTCGCGTTAGAGAAACACCTCGCAATGCCAACTCCAATTGCTCCGCCGCGGCTGCTTGCTGCTCCGGTCGCAAAGTAGAGTGCCACTGAGCTTGATAAGTCATTATTTCGTCTGCCGCCACCCCTTCAGGCTCACGATTAGGAGCAATCAACGTCAATTTGCCGGCAGAATCGAGGCTGGCAATACTTGCCATTAAATGATGCGTATGAAATCCGGATAAATACTGCACATGCTCAGGACGAGTGACCACAAGTCGATCAACATTTTGATCCTGCATCCGCTGTAGAACTCGTTGTTGCCGCTGACGGCAGCCTTCCACGGTTAACCCCATACCATACTCCGGATGTTTTTAATAATTAAAAGGATCGGCACAATTCATCTTCCACCATTCTAGTATTTTTTGAACTCAAGACGGAGGCTCTACCACTACTAAAAAACGATCTTCCTGTCACCGCTTGTCTCACCTTTCTGCCATCGATTACCTTAGCGTCTTATAATACGGCACACCAACCAACGTACATCTCTTTGAGAATCTTTTACTCAAGAGACAAGCTATGCTCGCTCAACTAAAAACGTTCACCATGGTCGGACTCGATGCCCATCATGTCGATGTTGAAGTCGATACGATTTTTGACCCCAACACTCCCAATCCAAATCCATCAATAACAACGGTTGGCTTGCCGGACAAAGCAGTGCGTGAAAGTAGTCAGCGAGTCAAACGCGCGATCGCCAACGCAGGATTTAGGCTTCAATACGATCACATCACAATCAACCTTGCTCCAGCTGAACTGCGTAAACATGCTGCATCGTTTGACCTACCCATTGCGTTGGGAATGCTGGCGGGAATGGGGCATCTGGAACAGGAGCACCTGAAAGAATATGCTGTCGTTGGAGAACTCTCACTGGCTGGTGAAACCCGACCGGTCAAGGGAGCCTTGAGCATGGCGATCAGTACGACTGACGTGACAAGCCTCAAAGGCCTGATTGTCCCTTCGTCCAATGCCGCCGAAGCTGCGGTCGTTCACGGAGCTCGAATCTATGCCGTAGATAGTCTGGTACAGGCCGCTGCATTTCTAAACGGCAAGCTGGAACTGGATTGTACGCCAAACAATTCAAATCACCTTATGCAGCAACACAGTAAGTATGAATTGGATTATGCCGACGTGAGAGGACAACTGATGGCCAAACGGTCTTTAGTTATTTCAGCTTCCGGAGCTCACAATCTACTCATGATTGGTCCACCTGGGAGCGGGAAAACGATGCTTGCAAAGCGTTTCCCAACCATTCTACCTCCACTTAACAACGCGGAATCTATCGAAACCAGTCAGGTTTACAGCGTGATAGGACGCCTTCATCCGGACCAACCATTGTTATTCAAACGACCTTATCGGGCGCCTCACCATACTATCAGTCAAGCCGGGCTTGTTGGCGGAGGAACCACACCTTTACCTGGTGAAATCTCAATGGCTCACCATGGCGTACTGTTTCTCGACGAGCTTCCTGAATTCAGTCGAGCGACGCTGGAAGTATTGCGTCAACCACTAGAAGACAAGTGTGTGACGATTGCCCGTGCCCGAGGAGCCGCAACCTTCCCTGCTGACTTCATGCTTTTGGCAGCGATGAATCCGTGTCCTTGCGGATTCAAAAATGACTCACGACGCACCTGCCAATGCTTACAGTCATACGTAGACAGATACGTCTCGAGAATCAGTGGGCCTATGCTCGATCGCATTGACCTACAGATCGAAGTCCCTGCCGTTCCTATTGAGCAGCTAAGTGGTAAGCAAATTGCCATGAACAGCGAGGAAATGAGGACGAAGGTCGTTCTCGCCCGCCAAGCCCAGAACGATCGTTTTCAAAATACTCACACTCATTACAACGCACAAATGACGGCTCCGCAGGTTCGAAAGTTTTGTATCGCTACCAGAGAATCACGGCGAGCACTTCAACAGGCTGTCGAGGCGATGGGATTTTCAGCGCGCGCCCACGACAAAATACTCCGCGTTGCTCGTACGATCGCAGATCTTTCCGGCAGCGAGAAAATCGAGGAAGAACATATTCACGAAGCAGTAAACTACCGACTGCTAGATCGTCAATACTGGTCGAGATGAAGGGTAGTCAACATCGGTGGTCTGGACCATCTTTCGCGTTGCCTCACCCGCCGTTCATCCCGAAACGGACTCTACGACCAGCTTTCTCTTCTTCGTATTCTGCCTGCCGTGCCTCTCTTCTAGCAATCGTTTAGCAATCGTGGTCCACAACCGCAGTTATTTTCGTTTGATTGGCCATGGCTGTACACCAACACGATTAGCCCAGGCTTGCCATTTTCCAATAAGTTGCTGCTTCTTTTCAGGCATCTTATCCGATAAATCCTGAAGTTCGGTACGGTCTTCCTGCATATCGTACAGCTCCCACTTCACCGGTTGGTCACGCCGATAGGCCGAGACAATCTTGTAACGACCATCACGAAGTGCCAGATTGCCATGATGTTCAAAGCCTAACGCCGCTGCACGAGTCAAGCTTGCTCCGGACAGCGCCGGCAGCAGGCTGATCCCTTCCATCGGTTGAATCGTCTGGCCATCATGATAAGTGGTAGGGTACTGCGCTTCGGCAGCCGTCACAAATGTGGGCATTAAATCAATGAGGTGGGACGGGTCATGAACCAGCTTGCCTTTCATTCTCTTTTCCATTCCTTGAGGCCAATGCACAATAAAAGGAGTGCTGATTCCACCTTCATAGCCGTCATGTTTATAGCCTCGAAATGGAGTGTTTGAGGCATTTGCCCACCCCAAACCGTAAGCAACAAAAGTATCCTCACCGCCAGGCATCGCTTTGGGGCCGGTACGAACCCATTCACCTCCACGCGTTTGCATCGGTGGCCAGATTTTCGTTTGAAAATCATTGGGCCCCAACGGTTTAAAATCGAAGTTGGCTTTCTTATCAGAATTATCTGCACGGCCGTAATACTCCGCACATCCACCGTTGTCCTGTAAATAGATAAAGATTGTATTGTCTAAGGCATGATTCTGCTTCAACTCGGTAACGATTTTTCCAATGCCCTGATCCATGCGGTCCACCATAGCCGCATAAACTTCCATGCAGCGGATATCCCATTCCTTGTGAGCGAACTTTTCCCAATCCATTGCCCCGGGACTCATTTCCCAGTGATCTTCAATAACACCTAGTTTTCTGGCTTTTGCATATCGTTTTTCACGAATCGGGGTATAGCCATCATCGTAAATCCCCTCATATTTCTTCATGTCTTTTTCGAACGCGTGCATTGGCCAGTGAGCACTCGTATAAGACACGTAGAGAAAGAACGGTTGGTCTTCTTCCGATTCAAAATGGTCCGCGATATACGTCACTGCGTTATCGCTGATCGCATCGGTGTAATAATACGTCTTTGGCTGGTACT
>PAJC01000062.1 GCA_002705165.1 Planctomycetaceae bacterium
TCGTGTTCCTGGCTGACGACAGAGATAAAATCCATATGCCCGTCCTCGTTAATATCGGTAGTCGGAACATGGATTACTCCGTGGCGGTCGTCGATTCGTTGTTCGGAGAATTGTGGTATGCCGTTTTCAATGCCAGTTTGAGTTAGCATCCAGACATTTCCAGTATCACGCCAACCAAATTCTGCAACGATGAGATCCGTTTTNCCGTCTNCGTTAAAATCACCGGTTTGGATATCNGTAACTCGCCCTACGTTNTCAAAAAGNANTTCCACGGAAAAAGAATCATCTTCTGAAGGTCGNAGCCAGACGACCCTTCCTTTTCGATGGTCTTCGGGAAGAAAACTTCCCAAATCGGCGATAAGGAATTCTGCAACACCATCTTCGTCAAGATCCGAGAGTGTACTGTGACAAGGATTATTNAGTGTGACATGTCTGCCAAATATCAANTTTTGCTGTTCGAATTTTACTTCGAATACGNCNCCTGATTTCATGTCACACCCGAGAATTAGCGATTCTTCTAGGCCCTCATGTTCTGCGGCATCGTACCAGGTTAAGTTGGCTATACCGGGAGGAGCTTCCGGGGACTCCGGGTAGACAGCCGGAACCAGACTTACCTTAGTCTGCTCGAATTCTACAGACGGATTTACTTCAGTCTCGATAGGCGCGGGTAAAGAGATGGATTCCGGCGCAAGTCTTCGATAGTACTCGATGACTTCCCCTTTGAGAGGAACCTCAAGGTCATTTCTTCCGGACTGTTCATAGATTTTAAACATACTATCAACCTCCGAGGCCCAGCCCGCTTTAGGGATCGAACCTGGTGGAGGAGGTGCGTGGCAATCCCCACAAAAATGTCTTATCTCNGATTCCAGACGTCCAACATCNATTGGCTTGGTTGAACTGTCCCCCAACGTTGCGAGGTCGATATCAATCTGTTCAAACGAATCTTTTTCACATCCTGCGAGTGAAAGTATTACCGCTGCGCTAAAACAAAACGCAAACCATACACCGCATNCTNTNGNGGTAAGAAAATTGTTCATAGTTGAGAATCAGTTCACGAAGTTCGGCTTTACCGCCACTTATTCATTGGTAAGGTGCTGGAATTTACCTTATCACCATAGCGATTTTAGTATTCCTGGGAAATGTCACCCCCACTGGCTTATATACGTATATTCATACGTCAAATGTTCTTCATGAAGAGCTGTTTCGGAAAAATACCTGACGAAAATACGAATTCATCAGGTTTTTCCACGTTGAAATGATATGTTTTTGAAGAGGGTGTATTTTATAGACATTCCAACGAANAAGAGATAACTAGTATCCGGGTTCCGAAGCTATGCTGACTAAGGTATTAAATTTCGTTTTTTCGATCTTGATCATTGGGGGTATTGGACTTCNNGTACAAGCTCAGGATTCTGCGTTCAAGTACCCGATAAGTGTGGTTGCAACGGAGACCGGTATTTATGTGGCAGATCGTCAATTACCAGGGATTTGGGTCA
Source organism: Planctomycetaceae bacterium (assembly GCA_002705165.1). Classification (GTDB taxonomy): domain Bacteria; phylum Planctomycetota; class Planctomycetia; order Pirellulales; family Pirellulaceae; genus UBA721. The sequence continues at coordinate 1,497 of PAJC01000062.1, forward strand.
TTACGGACGGGAAAACCTCGATTGTTCATCAGGCTGGCAAGAAGTTTGGAACGCCATTGAATGCGATTCGCTGTTTAGCCATAGATTCCAATGGCAGTTTACTTGCCGGAGACAGTGCGACACGAGACGTCTATCGCTTCAATGCCGAAGGTATTCCTACGGCACTAACAGGTGGCCAGATTGGCATCCCGATGGGCATTGCAGTATCTGATGATGGAACCATCTACGTATCGGATTTGGAGTTGCATCGGGTTGTGAAGCTAACTTCGGATGGAAAGATCAGCGAGTTTGCAAAAGTCAAAGGTCCTGCTGGAATGAGTTTTGATGCACAAGGCAATCTCTATGTCGCTTCGAGAGCAGATGAACGGTTAGTCAAAATTTCAATGGACGGTTCTGTGACACCTGTAGCTGGTGCAGATAAAATCCGTTTTGCTCAGGATGTTGCTGTTGATGCTGNTGGNAGAGTGTTGGTGACNGACGGGTANGGCAAGGCTATTTGGGATTTTGCGGATGGTGCTACTCTCCTCGTGGAAGGCTCCCCACTGGTTCATCCAGTTGGGATTTCTTCCTCGGCCGCTGGTACATTTCTTGTGGACCCACGTGGCGCTGGTGTATTAAAACTTGACGGGGCAAAACCAAGCCCTGTTTTGTCGGAGTAGAAGCTACCTAGTTAAGGCCTAATCTGTTCTGCCGGAGGTGGCTAGGGATGGAATTCTGGTATTTCAGCGATCTCAGTTCCAGCCATCATGTCTTCTAAAAATTTGGCAACGTTGTTGATCGCAATCTCAATCAATGCCTGCCCATTTTCTACCGAGGCATGCAACGGTTCTTTGTCTTCCTGATTCTGCATGGCATCGTGGCGCACATTTTCAGGGAAGGCTGCCATAGCGAACGCAGTTTCAAATTCCTGGGCATGACCAGGGAAGCGGTTTGTTTCAAGGTAAGGTGTTGCTTCTTCCATTGATATGAAGTCCCAGTAAGATTTGAACTGCAGATTAATCTCAAGACGTTGCAAAAACTGTCCCCACATTCCCTCGCAGGGCGCGATNTTTCCACCATGACCATTGAGGACGAGGATATTGGTGAAGCCGGCATCGTGCATGGAGCGAATCGTATCAAACAAGACACTGAGCCAACTGCCAGGTAAGGCNGTTAATGTACCGATATGCTTCATGTGATGTTCGCTAATCCCAATACTCATGCTGGGAGCCACGATGACTTGCGGAGCTAGTTTGCAGGCAATGGCTGTGCTAAGGTGCATGATGCTGGCGTAGTCATGTTCCATTGCCAGGTGTTCGAGATGCTGCTCTGTAGCTGCCACAGGAATAATACATGCTTTTAGTTCCCCGGCCTGCATGCGTTCNCGGAATTCGCGTCGAGTGTGTTTTCCAAGGAGAGCCTTTTCAGGATAATCGAGAGTCATGATATTCGGTTACTAGATGAAAGAAGATGAAGATTCGTTATTCGACTTCGTTGTCGGCAATAACGGTAGCGTCAATAGCATTTGCCATTTGCAGTGTTTCCTGAATGGCTTTTCGCATTAGTGTTGCTTCGTTATCACCGGTGTATTGGTCGGAGGTAAGATAAGCGCTATATAGACGCGACGCGGCTGCGAGCAAATGTCCCTCAGATTCCTGAAGCTGCATATAGGATTTGGCCATGGTNCGTTCCTTGATTGGCAGNGAAGGTAGTCCTAGTTTCTTTTTATTTTAGCGACTTGGTNAGGTAGTTGCAGGATTCTAAGGTGGCCTTCTTTTACCGTTGTGCTAACAGGAGTATCATAGCCTGAGGCAGGAGTACATGATTACTACTTCAAATCTGGCAGCTTTTCTCGTTGGTTGATCGCCGGATCTTCAAGGAGAATGGGCTAAGACAATTAAAATGGAAGAAGGATTGAATTCAATGTCCGAAATGCGTATAGAACGAGACTCAATGGGTGACGTGCAGGTACCCGCTCAGGCTTATTACGGTGCTCAGACACAAAGGGCGGTTGAGAATTTCCCTGTCTCAGGCTGGTCGCTAGCGCCGGGGCTAATTCATGCGATGGGCTTAGTGAAGTATGCTTGTGGTGTTGCAAATCGAGATTTGGGTAAACTGACGAATACGGGAAAGAACCGCTTGGATGACGTTCAGGTTGAGTCTATGTTGGCTGCGTGTCGAGAAGTCTCTGTAGGAAAGCTGGACGAGGAATTTCCGGTGGATGTGTTCCAGACTGGTTCCGGTACATCCAGCAACATGAATGTAAATGAAGTCATTGCCAACCGAGCGATTGAAATCCATGGCGGCGATCGCTTTGCAGCGGATAAACTGATTCATCCCAATGATCATGTAAATATGGGGCAGAGTACCAATGACACTTTTCCAACGGCAATTCATGTGGCGGTTGGCATGGCCATTGAGAATCAACTGCTTCCAGCTTTGACGCGGTTCTCGGAGTCGTTGCGTCTAAAATCAGAGCAGTGGGATCAGATTATTAAAATTGGTCGCACTCACTTGATGGATGCGACTCCGTTACGTCTGGGACAGGAAATCGGTGGTCTGGCTCGTCAAATTGAGCTTTCGATTCACCGCGCGAAGCAAGCTCGTGATGCCGTTTTAGAATTACCAGTTGGTGGGACTGCGGTAGGCTCTGGTATTAATACTCACCCTGAGTTTGGTGCTCGAGTTTCTGCTGTGATTGCGGAGGAAACCGGGATTTCATTCGTGGAAGCTGTGGATCACTTTGAAGCCAATGCTCAGCGCGATGGTTTGGTTGACAGCCATGGTGGCCTGACCACGATTGCAAATACTCTCTTCAATGTTGCCAACAACATTCGTTGGTTGGGTTCTGGCCCACGGTGTGGGTTCTTTGAGCTGAAGTTGCCAAGTCGACAGCCTGGTAGTTCGATCATGCCGGGAAAAGTTAATCCTGTGATGTGTGAAAGTATGATGCAGGTAGCAGCGCGAGTGATTGGTAATGGTCAGACGATTACCATGAGTGGTGCTGCGGGTGGAAACTTTCAACTGAATATCATGATGCCTGTGATGGGGCATGTGACTCTGGAGAGTGTGCAGCTACTAAGTTCTTCGATTGAGTCGTTCGTTGATTTTCTCATTGAGGATATGCAAGCCAACGAGGAAGTGTGTAACAGTGCGGTTGAGCAAAGCTTGTCGATGGTGACAAGTCTCAATCCCTATATTGGTTACGAGAAAGCCTCAAAGCTTGCCAAAGAAGCTTTTGTTAGTGGGGAGACGATCCGCGAACTATGTAAGGCTCAGGAAATCCTTCCTGAGGACCAACTCACCGAAGCTTTAGATCCGATGAGAATGACTGAACCGCAGGAGTAAAAAGATTGCAAAAAAGGGGGGCATTTGCTACGAAACACTCCTTTTCAAGTATTTTTTTCAAACACCTGACATTTGGCCTTCCGTCATATCTTATTTATTTTATCATTACGGATTCTGTCCCAAGGTGCGCTATTTTAGGCACCTATCACGCTCGTGAAGTGGTAGAGTTTTACTAAGTCAACGTACATAATCTGATATTTTGTCAGACGTCATATAAGAAACATTAATAAGTTTGTTTTTACATTAGGTTGGAATCAGCAAATGAAGCTGGAAGACGTAAGAAACATTGGTATCTCAGCACATATTGATTCGGGTAAAACCACGCTGAGTGAACGAATCCTTTTCTATAGTGGACGTATTCACAAAGTACAAGAAGTACGTGGTGAAGGTGATGGTGCCACAATGGACCATATGGAATTGGAAAAAGAACGTGGTATTACGATCACCAGTGCTGCAACGACCGTTGAGTGGGAAGGTAAAACCGTCAACCTGATTGATACGCCTGGTCACGTTGACTTTACTGTAGAAGTTGAACGTAGTTTACGCGTGCTCGATGGTGCCGTACTCGTTCTCTGTGCCGTTGGTGGGGTGCAGGCTCAGTCCTTGACGGTCGACCGTCAGATGAAACGGTATAAAGTACCTCGCTTGGCATTCATTAATAAGATGGACCGAACAGGTGCTGAACCTCACCGTGTCTGTTCCGAAATTGCAGAGAAACTTGGGGATTCGCCCATTTTAATGCAGTTGCCCATCGGTGAAGGTGATGATTTTGAAGGTGTTATCGACCTAATCAAAATGAAAGCTCTCTACTTCGACGGTGAAAACGGTGAAAACGTTCGTGAAGAGGATATCCCGGCGGACCTCCTGGATGAAGCACAAAACTACCGAGCTGAGATGATTGAAAGCATTTCAATGGGTAGTGAAGAGATGATGGAAATCGTGCTTGAAGGTCAGGAGCCTAGTGAAGAAATGATCCATACAACTCTTCGCTCAATCGTTCTGAACCGCGAAGCAACTCCCGTATTTATGGGAACCGCTTTTAAGAACAAAGGTGTTCAACCACTTTTGGACGCTGTCAACCGTTATTTGCCATCTCCACAGGATCGTTCCGTTGAAGCCAATAAAGCTGGTGACGAGGAAGACAAAGTAGCATTAGAACCGGATCCCGAAAAACCATTTGTCGGGATGGCCTTCAAGATTGTAGAAGATCCATTTGGCCAGTTGACATTTACCCGGATATATCAAGGGACGATCCGTAAGGGCGAAACTTACATTAACCAACGTACAGGTCGTAAAGATCGTTTTTCGCGAATTGTACGTATGCACTCTGAAAAACGTGAAGAGATTGATGAAGCAGTCGCTGGCGACATTGTAGCAGTGATGGGAATCGACTGTGCCAGCGGTGATACTTATTGCGACGATCAAAAGTATTGCACACTCGAGAACATCTTTGTTGCTGATCCTGTGATCACAATGGCTGTGAATGTGCCCAACCGAAGTGATGCTGACAAGCTTGGGAAAGCTCTGCAACGTTTTCGTAAAGAAGACCCCACCTTTCACGTAAGCACCGACGAAGAGACCAATGAAGTGTTGATCGCCGGAATGGGTGAGCTTCACCTCGAGGTTTATATCGAACGTATTCGCCGTGAATATGGTGTGGAAGTGGAGGTTGGTGCCCCCAAGGTTAGTTATCGAGAAGCTCCAACAGTAGCAAAGAAATTCAATTACAAACACAAGAAGCAAACGGGTGGTTCCGGGCAGTTCGCTCACATTGTTGGCTCGCTTGAACCAATGGATGTGGATGGCGAGGAGACGTTTGAATTCGAAGAGAATGTAGTCGGTGGACGCATTCCTAAGCAGTATATCCCGTCAGTTGAAAAAGGGTTCAGGGAGTCTTGTAATCGTGGGCCCTTGGCTCGGTATCCTGTCGTGGGGATAAAGGTCACTCTTGATGACGGCTCTTACCATGAAGTGGACAGTTCCGATAAAGCCTTTCAGACGGCTGCCGGCGGGTGCTTCCGAGAGACCTTTGTTCAGGCTAAGCCAGCCATTCTGGAGCCAATGATGAAGATGGAAGTGGAAGTGCCAGAAGACTTTCAGGGTGCTGTTGTTGGCGACCTGATTAGTCGGCGTGGTTTGGTGAGCAATACCGAAGCACGAGATAGGGTTTCCACGATTCTTGCTGAGGTACCTCTGGTTGAAACCTTTGGTTATGCAACCGATTTGCGTTCGATGACTAAAGGTCAGGGTACGTTTTCGATGGAACTTTCCAAGTACATGAAAGTCCCTGCAGCCGTACAGCAGGAGATTATCAAGACTCGTGCTGAAGAATGGGCTAACCGTAAATAATTTGAAGGTTCACCACCAGACATCAGAAAGACTCCGCTGTAACAAACAGCGGAGTTTTTTTATGAGCGTTGAATTAGCCTACACATTAAAGATCGTTTCTATATTGCCGCGAAGAATACGTTTGCCAAAATCGATAGCTCGTTCTTCATTCCAATTCCGATCAATCACGTAACGTTCGGCCAGTACTTTGGCCAACATTCGCTTGTACATCGCGAACTTCGGTAATGCGAATTCAAGCTTATACATATCGCTGTAATAACCAATCTGTTTGGTTTGCGGGACTGCTTCAAGACGTGCAGCTGTATCATGCTCGATGAAAGTAGGGGTATTACTATACCACCAGTGGCCGTTAGTAATGACATTGGGGAAGATCCATGAATAGCTCGCCAATTCCTGATTCGTGACGCTGGCCAAAACGGAGATTGGAAATTTGACGGCGGGGAAGGCATTAAATAAATCTGCATATTGGATCAAGGAAACACGGCTGTCGTAGAGGTCCATGCCTTGATAAACGCCACCAGGATAGACGGAACGATTCACGCCAATCATCAGGTCAAAGGGTAGTCTGAATTCATCACAGAGTTCAGCCAGTTTCCAGAAGACCCAGCATGCCATGGTTTCTTTGTGTTCGGGTGCCGTTTGTTCACCATGCATTTGGATTTGTTCCAGCGCTTTTTCGGCTTCTCCAAAATTGATCTCTGTCGGAACGAACCATGGCGGTAGAGAAATCGCACAAGCTTTAGCATTTTCTCGTGTGAAATGAGTGAATAGATGCTCGAGTGACTGAGTGAGTGCCCCCAGTGACTCGAGTGAGATATTAGTGCAGATTTCGAGCCGTTCACGAACCGCAGGTTTGGCGAGATGGAATACCAAGTCGTCAGTACGTAGGCATGGAATGTACACGGAACTGTCGAATCCTTCCAGTGAATCATCAAAATCATTGGTCAGGAAGACGGCTTCAATCCCGGATTGTTCTAGTACCTGCTCGGACCAATCCGACTGAACCATTTTGGATTGAGCTGCATCGTAAATAGCCTCCCAGTTGGAACCATCGATGATTTCTCCTTCAAAGCCAAAGAATTTCTGGCACATTTCAATGAGCCAACTGTATTGAATTGTATTTTGGATTGGCTTCAGGTTATTGAGCAACAGACCAACCTTTTCTCGAGGTGTGATACCCGGAGCTTCTATCTGCTGGCGCGGTAAGCCGGCTGAATGAGCCAACTCCGTATAGTAGTGGTAGCCGAGGATTTCAGACAAGTCTTTGGAGGCTGGGCTGAGGGCATCAATATGGGTATGTGGGTCGATCAGTACAAGGCTGTCGAGTTCTTCAAAGAGTCTGTTGCGGAGATCCGTTGACATGTATTTTAAATCCTTTGTGATTATTTATGCCCGCTAATATTGATTTAAGGATGTTAATGTCAATTTACCTCAGGAACGGGCCTGAGGTAAGTCTGGCAATTCCCCTCGCAGTTGATTTGGAATCAAATTGTCAGCACGGTAAAATGAAAGACTGCCTGATTGTCTTAATGCTGTTTTGATCACACGGACAAACGTATATGAAATGCCTCCTGGTTGTATTTAGCTTCTATTTT
>PAJC01000063.1 GCA_002705165.1 Planctomycetaceae bacterium
GTGGGGGCTCCGCAACTCTCTGAAGAACAGAAAGGTTCGCTGGCGATTTGGGAACATTATCAAAAGACGGTGAATAATACGGCTCCCGACAATCTTGATAAGATTTTCGAAGTCAAAGCTGAAGAGCGTACAGAGGCTCAGCTTGCCGAACTGAAAAAGTACTATATCGAAAATGTTAATCCTGCGATTGCTGCTAAGTTGGCGGACCCTCGTAAGCAAGCCGCGGATTTTAAGAAAAGTCTGGAGGATTTGGAAAAAGCCATTCCAGCTACATTGGTAATGGAAGACCGTAAGGAAATGCGAATTGCGCATATTCTTGAGCGAGGTGAATACGAAAAGAAGGGAGAGCCCGTCGAATCGGCCGTACCAGCCTGGCTGGGTTCGTCGCCGGAAGATTCTCCGAAAAACCGTCTGGGGTTGGCTCAGTGGTTGGTAAGCCCAACTCATCCGTTGACTTCCCGGGTGACCGTTAATCGTTATTGGCAGCATTTCTTTGGAACTGGAATTGTCAAAACGTCGGAAGATTTTGGTGTTCAGGGTGAGCAGCCAACTCATCCCCAACTACTGGATTGGCTGGCACTGAATTTCATTGAATCCGGATGGGATATTAAAGGGTTTCAAAAGTTGATTGTTATGTCGGCGACTTATAAACAGAGTTCCCGAGTGGACGCTGATAAGTTGGCTGTAGATTCTGAAAATCGTCTGTTAGCACGTGGTCCTCGATTTCGATTAGATGCCGAGGTGATTCGTGACCAGGTGTTATCCGTTAGCGGTTTGTTGATTGCCAAAATTGGTGGAAAGAGTGTGAAGCCATATCAGCCGGAAGGGTTGTGGAAGCCAGTTGGGTTTGGAGGGAGTAACACGGCTGTTTTCCGACAGGATTCGGGCGAAGCTCTTTTCCGTCGCAGTATGTATACATTCTGGAAACGCACGAGTCCTCCGCCGAGCATGTCAATTTTTGATGCACCTGACCGTGAAACTTGTCAGGTCCGCCGAGCTCGAACCAATACGCCTCTCCAGGCTTTGGTTTTGCTAAACGATGTTCAATTTATTGAAGCGGCTCGCCGATTGGCGGAAAAGGTCATTGCCGATGGTGGCGATTCCGTTGAATCACGTGTCAACTATATCTATCGTTCTGTGTTGGCTCGCCCGCCAAGCCAGAAAGAACTGGGAATTGTATCCAGTTTGTTTAACGAACATCTCGAAGAGTTCCAGGCAGATCCGGAAGCCGCCAAGCAGTTATTGTCACTTGGTGAATCTGGCCGTAATGAAGAACTCAATAGTACCGAATTGGGGGCCTGGACCATGATTGTCCATTTGGTTTTCAATCTCAGTGAAACCGTCACTAAGGGTTAAACGTAATGACGATGAATCCATTACTACGTGAAGCAGAATTAATTCAAACTCGACGTCATTTTTTTGGACGCGCCGCGACCGGAATTGGGACCGCTGCGTTGGCGTCGTTGGTGAATCCTGAGTTATTTGGTGATCAACCACAGACACAATTGGGATCCATGGGAGCACCTCACTTTGCTCCCAAGGCTAAACGGGTCATTTATTTGTTTATGTCGGGCGCTCCGAGTCAGTTGGATATGTGGGATTACAAGCCACAATTGCAGGATTGGTATGATAAAGATCTTCCGGACTCGGTCCGCAATGGTCAACGTATCACAACGATGACATCAGGGCAGAAGAGATTTCCTATCGCGCCGTCGACCATGAAGTTCCGTCAGTATGGTGAACATGGAACCTGGATCAGTGAGACCCTTCCACATACAGCGGGTGTGATTGATGATCTGGCAGTGATTAAGACGGTTAACACGGAAGCGATTAATCATGACCCGGCGATTACCTATATCCAGACAGGTAGTCAATTACCTGGAAGACCGAGTACAGGAGCCTGGTTGTCCTATGGTTTAGGAAGTATGAATGCAAATCTTCCTTCGTTTGTCGTCCTGCACTCAACCGTGAATGGTGGTTTTGGCGGACAGGCATTGTATGCTCGGCTTTGGGGTTCAGGCTTCTTGTCAACCAGGCATCAGGGAGTGGCATTGCGATCTACAGGTGACCCGGTATTGTATTTATCAAATCCGAATGGGATCTCTGGTACGATGCGACGTAAGATGCTGGATAATCTTGCTCAATTGAACCAGCAGCGGTTTGACGAGATTGGAGATCCGGAAATTCAATCTCGCATTGCTCAGTACGAGATGGCTTACCGTATGCAGACGTCAGTACCAGAATTGACAGACATTTCGGATGAGTCACAAGAGACACTCGATCTATATGGTCCGGAAGTGACGAAGCCAGGGACGTTTGCATTTAACTGTTTGCTCGCTCGTCGAATGGCGGAACGAGACGTGAGGTTTACTCAGGTTTTTATTCGCCAATGGGATCAGCATGGTAACCTGCCACGTGATATTCGTCGTCAGTGTGGCATCATTGACCAGCCTTCAGCAGCGCTTATCAAAGACTTGAAGCGACGCGGTATGCTTGACGATACGCTTGTGATTTGGGGTGGTGAATTCGGCCGAACAGTTTACTGCCAGGGTGGTTTGACGATGGCAAATTATGGTCGTGACCATCATCCTCGCTGCTATACAAAATGGATGGCAGGTGCCGGTATCAAGGGTGGAATCGTCTATGGTGAAACCGACGACTTCAGTTACAACGTCGTGGAGAATCCGGTCCACATTCATGACTTAAATGCGACAATTCTACACACGCTAGGGGTGGATCACGAGCGTTTGACATATCGTCACCAGGGCCGGGATTTCCGACTGACAGATGTTCACGGGAACGTTCTTACTGATTTGTTGGCGTAAGCCCGATTCACTTGGCTGAGAATTCAAGGCGAAAAAAAATTCCGATTAGCCTCTGTTCAAGGCCAAATTTACCCCAAAATATGTAAGTTGCATAATCCATCCGTCAAAAGATAATTTTTATGCTTTCTTTCGCACGAACGAGCCATTTTGTTGACAGCTTTTCGGGGATATTAGAACATTAGGTAGGTACTTCAAGGGTTGGAGACGATTGTAAGTACATTAGTGGTCGATTCCATTTGGGGCACATAGTGCATTTAGCACTGTAAAAAAACATGACAGATTCACCTCGTGACATAACTGAACTGATGAGTGGCTATATGGACGGCCAATTATCGGCGAAAGAGCATGCTTTGGCAGAAGTGGCGTTGCAAACAGATGTGACGGCTGCCAAGGTGTTAGCCGAATTACAGTTACTGCGAAGCGGCATTCGAGCTCTGGGAGAACAGCCCTCTGATTTGTCGGCGATTCCTTCTCTAGCTGATCGGGTATTGGCCCAATTGGAGGCACCTGATTCGGAAAATGTGAACGTCGTATCGGCGTCCCAGCAAGCTAAATTGAGCGAAACAAAATCCTCCGCTCGTCGTTGGTCGACCTATATTTCCATGGCGATCGCATTGATTGCCGTCGCTGCGATTTGGCAGGTCATGCGGGTTCAGCAGGACCACGAAGGCCACTCGATTGTTAATGTGAATCAAGAACCAGAGGCATCTGGTGATGAAAGTTTGTTCGTCGGCAATATAGAGAATCCTGAAAAAATAGAGCAGCAAGACGAGTCGACCGATTCGACTTTGTTAGTCGATAATGATGACTCCCGAAAAGGTCCCATGAATCCAGACTTGAAAGTTGTGGAGCCAAACTCGCCGGAACAACCGAAGCCCAGTGAGTTGGCGTCTGTTGTTGAGACGCCAGGTGGCAATGGCTTGGCTGGTCAGCCAGATCTGAGTGTGCTTACCAACGGCAAGTTTCTGTTTGTGATCGAAGTGGGAGTGACTCCCGAAGGTAGAGCAGCTGATGTCGTTCGGGATGTTCTGATGAAAAACGGGATTGTCTATGACGGTGGTTTGGATGTCATGCCCGAGTTGGAAGAACAATTGCTGAATTCCAGATTCCTCAACGGAGTTGTTCAAAATGAGAAGCAACCGGTGGGAGGTACTGTTGACCTGATTTACCTGGTTGCTTCTGGTTTGCAGATAGATCAGACACGTTTAGATATTCATTCGCGTCATGGTCATATTGCCCGGTATCGCTTTAATATGGCTTTGTTACCTAAGGACGTTGGAGTTTTTGACAACTTGCATAGAGCAGTCAAAAGTCAATGGGCATCTGACGAATCCGCTTCGGATACCAATGATAAAGTGGCCTATCAAAAGCAGTTGCAGAAGTGGAAAGGCAAAGCCGGTCAATTGATGACAACGTTGTACTTTCTGGCCGGTAAGGGTTCCGCTGTGAGTAAGGTGGGTATCGAGATCCCGACGCTGCCGATTCCTCCGAAGGGAGCAAATCGTGGAAATTTAAGAGAGCCTACCCCGACAGATAAGCCGATTCTTGGTGCCGATTTGATCTGTGAAGTCTTGCTCGTAGTGCGTAATATAACTCTCGCGGAACTAGAGTCTCTTCCCGAAACTAAAAAATAGTTGAGAACAAGTGGTTACTTCTTGTTTGATGAGGTAGCGTATTTGCTACTGGATCGGCCCTTGGTCTGGCACCGAACTCACACGAGGGTTATTAGCTCGACGATAGGTGATTCGCCACTCCGTTTTATCGGTGGTCGTCGTGTGGGTTGTTTCTCCGCCAAGATAGATATTTGAGTTACCGATTTCATGAGCGTGAACATCGGTATGGTTTTGAGTTTCAGTACCGATGACGATTTCTTCTTCTTTCTCAATGATATAGCCTTGCGGGAAGTGTGCCTGCATTAGTCCCATGGCATTCTCACGATGATCCACTGGCCATGTGGAGATACTTGGAATGGCAATAACACCTCGTTCCTGATCACGGGAAACGTAGCGTGCAGACGTACATCCCGTAACGAATAGACTGGTAATAATTAGTAAGGCAAGAATTCGAGGCATTCCTGATTACTCCTAATAATGGATATTGGTTGCAGGAGCGATAAAGTACTGAATTACCCGTGAGGGCTCAATAGCGATGTACCGATGTGGTGATCTTTCATTTACAATTAAGACAACGAATTTGATCAAGGATTCAATCAGAGATGGGATGCAAATGCGTGCTTTATATTTAATGCTAATTCTGTTGTTTGTCGGCTCTTTAAATGCTGACGATAACTGGACACACTTTCGTGGCGATCAGGCAGGTCGAGCGGATGACGCCCAGTTACCGACTGAGCTTGGCGAAGGTAAGAATGTCAAATGGAAGATCCCAGTCCGCGGTAAAGGATGGGCGTCCCCGGTTATTTTTGGTGACCAACTTTGGACGATTACGGCGACAGTCGACGGATCTAAAATGTGGGCATTATGTTTCGATAAGAATACAGGTGAGACTATTCATGACATTTTGGTATTTGAAAATGAAGAAGTAAGGTTCTGCCATCCTACGAATAGCTTTGCTTCTTGTACGCCCGCCGTCGAAGAAGGAACAGTCTATGTTCACTTTGGAAGTTACGGGACAGCGGCACTTAATACGAAGACAGGGAAGAAAATCTGGGAACGTCGCGACCTTGAGTGTGACCATTGGCGTGGTCCAGCTTCTTCTCCAGTGATCGATGACGACAGGTTGATTGTGTCCTATGACGGTTTCGATGTGCAGTTTGTGGTGGCTTTTAATAAAGAAACTGGTGAGACGGTATGGAAGAAAGATCGTGGCATTGATTACGGCACAGATAATGGTGACCGGAAAAAAGCTTATAGCACTGCAACGGTGATAGAACATCAAGGCCGCCGGCAGGCAATTGTCCCGAGTGCGATGGAGACAATTTCTTATAATCCTGAAAACGGCGAAGTGTTATGGCGAGTACGCCATGGTGGTATGAATGCTGCCTGCCGTCCGTTATTCCATAATGGATTAGTTTATATTACCGGTGGTGACGGTGCCCGAGCGATGGTAGCGGTCTCTCCTGAAGGGACAGGTGATATTACCAATACCTCGATCAAATGGGAATTTAGCAAGTCTGTTCCCCGTCGAGCTTCACAGCTTTTGATCGATGGACACCTATATATGATGAATGATCAGGGTGTCGCCTCTTGCATCCAGGCAGATAGTGGCCAGGTCGTGTGGCAACAGCGAGCCGGTACAGGTGAATTTAGATCTTCCCCGGTATTTGCTAATGGCTTCATCTACTGCTTCAGCGTAGAGGGAGCTGGCGTTGTGTTGAAAGCCGGCGCTGAATTTGAAAAGATAACAGATTTTGAATTTGAAACAGGCTTTCAGGCTTCGCCTGCCATCTCCGGGAATAGCATGTTCCTAAGAAGCATTACTCACTTGTACTGTATCGAATCTGAATAACAAAAGTGCCGACGGGAAGCCACGGATGCAAAAACATTCTATTTTTGGATTACTGATACTGTGCCTGATGATCGTTGGGTGTGAACGGGATTATATCTGGGATCCTAATAATATTGATGAAGGTGCGGCTGAACGTCCCTTCAACACTCTTGAATCGGGGACGAAGTGGCGTTTGTTGCGCGATACAGGAAATCGGACCCCTAGCCCGGAGGAAGGCTATTGGGTTCATTACAAAGGTTGGCGGCTCGATGACGATGGAACGGAGGTCATGTTCGATCAATCTTACGGGCTGGGAGTTGGTAGTTATTTTGGGGCTGGTCAAACAGTGGCAGGATTCTATGAAGGTATGCAGAATTGCCCTGAAGGTGGCATGATTGAATTAGAGATTCCCTCGGAACAGGGTTATGGTGACGCGGAGTCCGAATTAATACCAGCGAACTCGACTTTGCACTTTAGGATTGAGCTTATTCGGATTGAGTAATAGATTCGACGTTCCTAGCCCAAAAAGCCGTTGTGATGATATCCATGACAACGGCTCTTGTTGTTGAAAAATTTAAGAAAGCGAAGCTAGTCCTTACTAGGCTTCACTTTTTCTTCAAGCATTTTCATGCGTTGTTTAAGTTGTTCCATGGCTTCAAGTAAGTTCTCGTTTCCTGCAGACTCGTGCTCCTTCATTCGTTCGATCAACTCATCAAAAACCTCAAGTTGTGCGGGGTTGAATCCATCCGGTATATTAAGTCGTCCGGAAGAAAATGGCGTTAATTCAGTCGTTGTCTCCTGAATGTCCGGACGTTTAACAGGTGTCACTTCTAGTTCTAATGCCTTACCGCGGCGGATCAGCTTAATAGTCAGTTTTTCGTCTTTCGAGCCAGCCTTGTCGATCGCTGAAACCAGATTACTCATTTGTTGAAGGGGTTGATCTCCGGCCGCAACTAACACATCGTGTTTTTGGAATTCAGCTTGGGAAGCTGGTGAATTAGGTAGAACCTCTAAAATAGCGATGCCTGCTACTTTCAAGCCTAACTGCGTTTGTAGCGTTTCAGAGGTTGGCGCCATAGCGACACCAATCATGAATTCACTGACTGGAAGGACTTCCACTGATTCATCAGGCAGGAAACCCTGGGGGAATGTTTTTGAATCAAATCCCGGAAGTTGTCTACGGAAACGTTCGAATATGGAACGGGCATCACCGAGTTCAGGTAATTCAATATCGAATTCGTCGTCACTCAGATCGTATTCCTTGATCTCGCCATCNGGACCGATCACGACAGCTTTCCCCTGNACCTGTACATCGACGTCCACGTNACCGTCTTCGAGTTCAATTCTTTTTTGACCGTTTTNAATATTGCCCAGGTCGATAGTCTGAATGCTACCATCAGGTAAGCGAACTTTAATCTTGTCACCATCAATGGTGACGCTGTCAGCCGCGACATCACCAAGCACTTTGACTTCGACTTTCTTCTCGATGGTCTTGTTTTCGCGGGTCTCTTTTGTTTCNTCGGATTGGACGTACGCNAAGGTCCCAAAGAGCAGGGCGACTAGACTGAGTATTGCAGGAATGAGAGTATTTTTTTTCATTATTTGGTTTCCTCACCACAAGGATCTAAAAGGTACACCTATATTAATANTGGATACGCCGAGTTTTGGACAAGGGTTCATTGCGGTAAATATTTTCCAAAGGGCATGGGGTGAAGTGATGAGAGTGTTTCAGCTGACAGCGATATTGTGTCTGATTTTGTCGAGTACTGTGGCGGAGGCGTCTTATCCCAACATTCTGTTTGTACTGACCGATGACCAGGCTCCCTGGGCCATTGGAGCATCGGGTAATCCCTTGGCGAAGACGCCTCATATGGATCGATTGGCTGAGGAAGGTGTTTACCTTCCCAATGCTTACACCGTGACACCAGTTTGCAGCCCTTCGAGAGCCGCATTAATGACGAGTCGTTATGGTTCTGAACTTGGTATTACGGACTGGATTCACCCACGCAACGAACCTAATCTCGGTCTGAGCTCGAAACTTNCCGTTTGGCCGCGACTNTTGCAGCAGGCCGGTTATAAAACGGGTCTGGTTGGTAAGTGGCATCTGGGNCTGCTCGACTCNCAGCATCCNACGGTCTTTGGCTTTGATTATTTTATGGGCCATCGAGCCGGGGGCTGGCAAACGGCCAATCCAGTTCTCGAGAAGGATGGTGAGGACCAAAAGTTTGAAGGATTGAATGCAGATATCCTGGCTAACGAGGCCATTGAATTTCTGAGGCGTAACAAAGACGAGNCGTTTTTGTTGTGTTGGCATACACGTGCTCCCCATACTCGCTGGCTGCCCGTAGCTGATGAGGATATTGCGCCCTATGAAAATCTCGAGATTGAAATTCCAAATCCGGATTATCCGNATCTAGACGTAGACCGCGTGAAACGAATGATGAAAGAGTATTTGGCAAGTGTCCGTAGTGTGGATCGTAACCTCGGCAGAGTATTAAAGACGTTGGATGATTTAGAGTTGACTGATAACACGATTGTGATCTTTAGTTCAGATCATGGTTACAACATGGGGCACAACGGAATTTGGCATAAAGGTAACGGCCATTGGGTTCTGACCTCACCTCCTCCAGCTACGGAGGCGATTCCAAGCGGGCAGCGGCCGAACATGTATGATAACTCGATCAAGGTACCCACGATTATTCGTTGGCCTGGTGTCTTGAAGGCTGATAGCGTCGATGAATCAACCTATTCCAATCTGGATTGGTTTCCCACGATTTTAGCGATGGCCGGTGTTGAATTGGATCCGGATATCTTGATTCGCGGACGGAATATGGTGCCACAATTGCTTGGCAAGGAGCGCGATTGGGATCAATCTTATTATGCGGAGTACAGCACGAAGCACCAGTCNCAGACTCACATGCGTATGATCTCGGACGGTAAGTGGAAGTTGATTCGTGACTTCAATAATTCAGGTCGGGATGAGCTCTATGATTTAGGAAAGGATCCCGCGGAATCCAACAATGTGATCTCTGTTGAAACCAAACGAATACGAACAATCCGCGACCGACTAGAACGTGAGTTGTTAACACGTATGGAAACGATCGGAGACAAAGTTCATCGATAGGTTAACTTTTGGTGAAGTATCGTTGTATCAATTTAGGTGTCACGGTACGATTTACTTTTGCCCTCCAGACGAACAGCCCCTCAAGGGCAGATCCTACCAATAGTCCCTCGAAATCCCGCCCATTTTAGCTCAGTCAGGATTAGTCACCGAGTGTTTTTTCTTTTTAAACAGCTTCTCTGTATTTTCGTTTTTGTTACTGCTGCAAGTCACCTTGTTTGTGCCCAAGACAAAGTCATTGTACGTGTAAATGCGGATTGGCATGAATATCTGGAAGTACACAGTAAGTGGTTGGAAATGCGTCAACAGTACACTTTTCTTGTGGCAGAGCATGCCAAGTCAGAGTTAAAGTTTCAAAAGCAGAAGGCGATGGCCGAACGAGAGTTACTGATACATGAACATGCCTTGAAAGGGTATCAGGGAGGCCAGCGAGAAGTACGACTGACAGGCCTGAGGAATGAAATTCTTATCATTGCTGAGAAAGCCAAACAGGCGAAGGTGCGGCGCGATTGGTCCGTTAAGTTAGCTAATCGGGGATTAATCAGTCAAAAAGAGTTGGAAGCTGATGATATTGCGGTAGAACGACTCCGGGGGCAGTTGCAAACAAGAAAAGACGAACTTATGAAAGAAGAGAAACAGTCTGGCTCTTCAACCGAAGTCGAGTTGATTGTAGTTCGTGATAACGCCAAGGTAGCTTTGTTAGAAATTAAGGCCGATGGGCAACGTTCTAAGGCTTTGCAGAAAAAATCTCTAGAGCAATTGCAGCAGGAGATTAATCAGTTGGAGCAAGAGTTTCTGCAACAGCAGGTAGGCGTCAATCGGCTTAGAGATTCTCTTCAACAACAGGAGACCGGAGTCGACTCAGATGCAAATCAGGCTGAAATTCAGAAGTTGCAGAATGATATGCGAACAAGTCAGCAAGCNGAAGTTACGGCTCGCACAGATTTTGATAAGAATACCGAGCAGTGGCTAAAACGACTAAATACAGCCAAGCGGAACCATTCTGAACTTCTGCCCTATGTAGAGACGGGATCCTCGGAAATAAAAATTTTGGAGGCTCTAGTTCAGAGTGCTAAAGAAAAAGTGAATCAGTCCATTCAAAATGAGAGTTGGGCGAATCGAGTNAAAANGAAGGGATTTATCACCCAGGTTCTTTATGAGCAGTACTCCTTAGCGTTGCTTGAAGCTCAGCTAAACCTTGGTCTTCATCAGCAGAAACTGCAGGTCGAGTCGGGTCTTTTAGCAAATCAGCANGCAGAGCTTCATCAGTTTGATCTAGAAAATAGCCAACTGATCCTGGAGTTAACGAAGACCATCTATGAACAATCTAAGGCATATTTTGAGTTTGTAGTGGAACGCCATCGCCAGGAAGTTGGTCAGCGGCTCGTTTTACTTAATATCTTAAAGAGTCTGCAGAGTGCACCGTAAAACAATAGATCTCCCAGCTTAACTATTCTCTCTAATGCACCCTTCGTGCCCAGCATATTTTAATGCTTGAATCTGATTAAGAGGTAGCAAGGAATTCTCCGAAGAAGACTAAGTATGTCTACTCAGAGGCATTCTTTTTGTTTGATATTGCAGCCTACGTCTCCTTGGACCCGCCTCGTTGAATTCCAAATCATCTTTACTGCTGGATTCAATAAGTAAGCTTACTTTAAGTCTTATGGTATTGTTTTGTGTGATAGGGTGTACGCGTACGGAATACCGAGAATCAGCAGATCAGCAGGCGTATCAGATTCTCAAGGAGAAGTCACAGGATCCGCGATGGCGGATTCCAAAAATGGATATCACTCCGGATCCTGCCAGTCGTTTTTACGATGTCCATGATCTGGATATGCCACCATTGCCACCTGATGATCCAGCTGCTGGCAAGTATATGGATCAGGTTTATGGAATGCGTGGTAGCCCGACCTGGGACCAACTTCATAAGATTGACCATGTCGAAAACCCGAACTGGCCGAAGGAATTTGGCGGAGGCGTTTATACCGGGGAAGTTGCCTCGATACCTGAAACGAAGCTAACGATTGAGGAAGCTGTCAAAATAGGTCTCCGTAATAGTCGTGATTATCAGGAGCAGGTTGAGAATATGTATCTCGCTGCATTGGCACTAACCTTTGAGCGATATCGGTACGACGTGAGACCTGTTGCATTTGGCGATGAGATTGGCACCAACGTTGCTTATGAAAATTCACCGAATAGTGGTTCGTCGTGGGGGTTAGGAAGGACCAATCTAGGTGTCAGCAAACTGTTTCCCAGTGGGGCCCAATTGATGGCGGAGTTAACGAACAACACTATTTGGATGTTATCAGGAAACTCAGGATCACAAACGGCAACGACCTTAGCGTACTCACTTGTTCAACCATTGGCTTTTGATGTCCAACGCACCATCAATCTCGAGAAGATTACTCAGCAAGAGAGAAATGTGCTGTATAAGATTCGTGACTTTGCACGATTCCGCAAAGACTTTTATGTGACGGTTGTGACAGGTTCACGGGCATTACCTTTACCAGGTAGTTCAGGCAGCGGTGAATTGGCATTTCTCATTCGTGGAGCTCGTAGTCCGACAGTTGGGTTTTACTATTTGCTATATGAGATTCAGCGATTGCGGAATCAGAAGACAACGATTCGAAGTTTAGAGTCGTTGATCCGGGATTTACAGGCGTTAGGTGAAGCCGGCCGAGCAACCTCGTTGGACGTCACTGAACTTCAGAGTTCATTAGAACGCGGGCATCTTTATTTGGCACATCGTGAGCGTGTGGTGAAGACGGAGATGGATCGCTTCAAGATGCAATTGGGGCTGCCACCGGATTTGAACATATCACTGGATCATTCCTTGCTGCGCCAATTTGAGTTTCTGGACAACGAATTGCTTGAATTGGAGTACGATAGTACGACGGTGGAAATTGCCGAAGACAAAAAAGTTTTGGTCAAGGCGATGTTTGATATCGAAGCGGTTCTCTCGACATTAGCAGCCAAGATCAATTCATTTGAAGGTGAAATTGCCGAGTTAGATAAGATTTTGCCAGTCAGACTTGCGCGGATGAGTGCGGAAGAGGTCGAAGAAGTCGAACATAACATTGCTAACGATAAGCAACAATTTGCTGATATTAGAAATCAGGCATCCGAAATGCAGGAAGCCGTCACTGGTCTTGCGGCGCAGATTCAGCAGGTGGATGAAACGGAAGAGATTCTTCCGAAAGTTCGTGAATTACGNCGCAATNTATTACATACGGTACGTGCGTTAACCGGCGTGAGTATCGCGATTCGGTTAGAGCGGACTATTTTAGTCCCGATGGAAGTGGACTTTAATGAAGCGGTTGAAATTGCTTTGCAAAACCGTCTGGATTTAATGAATCGCAGAGGAATCGTTGTTGATACTCGCCGTCGTTATGAAGTTGCGGCTGAGAAGTTACTCACGGATATCAATGTGGTAGCGGAAGGAAGCATTGGTACACCACCGTTANCTGCAGCCAATGAGCCATTTAATTTCAGTTCCGATTNGGCTCAATTCCGAGCTGGAATAGAGATTGTTACGCCGTTAGATCGGCGTCGTGCCCGAAATAACTTCCGAGCGGCTCAAGTTTCACTTCAGCGTGCTCGTCGAAACTACATGGCGGCTGAAGATCAGGTCAAGTTGGATATTCGAACGATGTATAACGAGGCAATTACGGAAGCTAGAATCTTTGAAATCTGTCGTCGCGCTCTACGTGTCGCAGCCAGGGAGTTAGACCAGGCTATCGAGTTTGGAGATCGGCCTGACGCGGGGGANTATGCCGGAGGTCGTGGNGTGAATATTTCAAGAGCGTTGGAAAATATTCTCTATAACCAGAACGAAATGATTGAGTCCTGGGCTGAGTACGAAACGGCCAGGTTGTCCATCTATCGTGACATGGGAACGATGGACATTAATGAGAATGGACTTTGGACAGATGATATTAAGAATTTAAAAATGCCCTAAAGCGTTTTTTATTCTTTTCAAGTCGGGCGAGACTTTTATCTGGTGTCGGTGTTTAAGTTANCATCGATTGAATCAANCTCTTCATTTATCTACGGGTTCTCCATGATGCGTCGTTTCCATGTTATCCATCTGTTTGGTTTGCTGGCTTTCGTATTTTGCTTTACATCCTTATCACCAGCGGCTGATTTCTCTCAGTTTCGCGGTNAATCTGGTAAAGCGATTAATACTCAATCCGATCTGCCAATGAAGTGGTCTGACGATTCTAACTTGATGTGGAAAGCTGAGATTGAGGGGCGNGGATCGTCGAGTCCAATCGTCGTGGGAGAAAAAATACTGCTCACGGCCTATTCCGGATACGGCAATCTTAATCAGAGTGGCAGTCAGGAAAAACTTGTCCGCCAACTCTTATGTTTTGACTTGAAGGATGGAAAACAATTATGGAAAGCTACCATTGCGAATGAACAGCAAGAAGATGTGTATCAGGGATTTATCACTGAGCATGGGTACGCCACGAGCACTCCGGTTTCCGACGGTGAATCGGTATTTGTGTTTTTTGGGAAGTCGGGAGTATTGGCATTTGATCTGGAGGGTAAGCAGAAGTGGCATGTGAGTGTTGGTACTGAATCGGCACAGAGACGCTGGGGCTCTGCCCCCAGTTTGGTACTTCATAAAGATACGGTCATTGTTAACGCATCGGATGAAAGCCAAACAATTTTTGCACTGAACAAAAAGGACGGCTCAGTATCCTGGAAGGCAGAGGCTGAAGGGTTGGAGAATTCATTTAACACGCCCTTGTTGGTATCGACAGCCGACCGAACCGAGTTGATTGTGGCAGTTCCCTGGGAAATTTGGTCGTTAGACGCCGATACAGGCAAGCTGTTGTGGTTTGCGGGGAGCGAACTTGATAACAATGTGTCACCAAGCATGATAGAAGAAGATGGAATAGTTTTCGCCGTAGGCGGACGTAGCGGTGCAAGTATTGCAGTTCGTTTAGGTGGTAAAGGGGATGTCACGAAAACACATGTAGTGTGGCGAGGGGAGGCATCTTCTTATGTGCCATCCCCCGTTTTATATGAGGATCGCCTTTATTGGGTAAACGACCGTGGCATAGCGCATTGTGTCAATGCAAAAACGGGTGAGTTGGTCTACCAGCATCGGCTCAATATTAACAGTGGCGGCGGGCGTTCTTTTTATGCCTCAGTGATGGTGATTGGGGGTAAGATATATGCATTAAGTCGATTTGATGGAACGATTGTCTATCAACCAGGCGATGAATTTAAGCAGATCGCCCATAATCGACTCAGCGATGAATCTATGTTTAATGCGAGCCCGGCCGTTGTGGATGGTAAGATCCTTATCCGCTCGGACTCAGCATTGTATTGCATCGGTAATAAATAATATGAGCCTTCATGGGCACACCGTAAATATTCTTGGGAGATTGAAGATGAAATTACCAATTTTAGTTTCCGGCTTGATGGTCGGATTACTGATGACCGCTCATGCGGCAGCGCAACCACCAACGCGTCCACAGGGACAGCAAGCTCAACAGGGGCAACCACGAACCGTTGGTGGATTTGTTACCCGGCTTCGCGCGATGGACGCAAATAAAGATGGCAAGATTTCTAAAGATGAATTGCCAGAACGAATGCAAAGTATTCTTACTCGCGTGGATACCAACAAAGATGATGCCATTGATGAGAAAGAGTTAAAAGCATTGGAAGCTCGTTTNGCTGGTAATGCCGGAGACCGACCTCAGGGCCAGCGTCCTCAGGGAGACCGTCCTCAGGGAGACCGACCTCAGGGCCAGCGACCTCAGGGAGACCGTCCTCAGGGCCAGCGACCGCAACGTCCCGATGGATTTGGTGCTCCTGGCGGAAATAACCCTCAGGGCCAACGTCCTCCTGGATTTGATGGTCAGGGTGGACGTCCGGGACAAGGGGGTCCGGGAGATCAGGGAGGTCAAGCCNGTGCCCGAACAGGGTTGCCNCCACTTCCAATCTTTATGGTGCTTGATCGCGATCGAAACGGCGAGATTTCAAAAGAAGAGATAGCGAATGCAGCCAAGGCATTAACACAACTTGATCGTGACCGAAATGGTAAGCTCACGATGGAAGAATTAATGCCCGCAGGATTTGGACGAGGAAGTAGACCAGGTCAGGGTGGGCAAGGTGCTCAAGGTGGACGTCCCGGTGGTCAACCAGGACAACCTAGAGGCTTCGGTGGGCAGGACGGTGGTCCGGGCCAACCAGGTGGTCGTCCGGCCCAGCCGGGTGGTCGTCCTCAACGTCCAGAGTAATTCTCAACAACTTGGAATACTTTCGAACACATTCGAGAGAGAGTCTAAGAAGACAACGGCATCGTATATTTTATGACGATGCCGTTGTTCTGTTATACTGAGAAGAGTCAGGTATTGTTCGCTTGATATCGACTTCTTTTTTCACGGTATACCTGTGTTTCGATTTTATACAAGCTTTTTCTTGGTTGTATTATCCCTAAGCTGTCAGCCGCTTGTTGGGCAATCAGCAACTGGAGATGTTTTAGCTCAAGCGGTTCAAGAATACCAACAACTACTCAAACGGTATGAGGCTAATCGCCAGGATCGCCAGTTTGTAGGTCCTTTTCTGGAAATAGCTGAGAAGTACTCTGGAACAAAACCAGCGTTAGATTCGTTGACATGGGTTTTGAAACGATTTGAATCCGGTTCTCACGCCGATCGGGCGATTTCCATTTTGATGAATGCTCATGCGGCGCAACCCGAAATTGAACAGTTGTACCTGCACATTGGTAACAACCCGTCATTAAAAGTGGATGCATTCTATCGCAAAGTTATTAACGAGAATGAAAATACTTCGTCTGTTGGGCGTGCACATTTTCGACTCGGCAATTATCTCGTTCGTCAGGCGGAAATTGCCAGAGAGATACGAGCGAATCCAGATAGTCTCGATAAGTTTAAACTCTTTTATGGTGCGAATCTGACCGTGCATTTACAAACTGTCGACCTTGCGGAACTGCGTAAAGATGCTTTGAAACAGTATGCAGTCGCAGTCGAAAAATATTCGAACGTGCGCACGTACAAAGGTGAGTTGTCAGAGCTGGCAGGGCGAGAGAAGTTTAAGATTGAACATCTGAGCGTGGGAGGTAACGCTCCTGAAATTATCGGTGAAGATATTGCTGGGAAGGCAATGAAACTGTCTGACTACAGAGGCAAGGTGGTGTTGTTAGATTTTTGGGGAGATTGGTGTGTGGCATGTCGGATGTTGCTTCCATTTAACCGTGCTTTAGTCAAAGAAATGGAAGGGCGACCATTTGAATTGCTAGGAGTTAACAGTGACACGGATCGTATTTATGTGCGTAAAGTCGAGCAGACACAAAATATAACCTGGCGAAGTTTTTGGAACGGTGGAAGTCGCTTTGGAGATATTTCTACCGAATGGGCGGTTGAAAAATGGCCGGTTCTTTATGTGATCGATGCGCAAGGTGTTGTGCAGATGCGAAGTGCTGGTGGTCATAACAAAGACGAAATTCTTAAGCTGATCGAGAAACTTGTTTCGGAAGCCGAAGGTAAATAACGCTCACTTTTTTTTAAGCATATTGCGGGAGTCGTACATTGAAACTGTTGCCTGTAACTCTAACGATTTGTTTCATTACGTTTACTCAAATTCTGGACGCCGAAACCAACGAATCTTGGCGGCTGATGTTGAATGATAATTCACTGGCGGAATGGCATAATCCTTTCGATTGGGGTGAAGCAAGTGTTGTAGATAATGAGATCGTGCTGACCGGCGAGAAGAAGTTTTTTCTGGTCAGTAAGGAGTCGTATAAAGATTTTGAATTGGAAGTCGAAGTGTTTGTACCTGAGGGTGGAAATAGCGGCATTCAATTTCGTAGTCACTATCGTCCCAATCGTTTGTGGGGGTATCAGGCGGAAGTAGATACATCTGACCGCCAATGGGCAGGTGGATTATATGAAGAAGGTCGTCGCGGCTGGTTAGTTCCGCTAAAAGACAACGCTGAAGCTCAGGGGGCTTTTAAAAACGGGCAATGGAATAAGTATTTCATTAAAGCCCTCGGTGATCAGATTGAGATTCGTGTGAATGGTATTACGACGGTTTCGACCCGTGATGCCGTCACTTCAGAAGGATTCATCGCACTGCAACACCATGGTGAAAAAGGATTGTCTTATCGATTTCGAAATGTACGGATTAAAGAATTAACTGGTTGTGAACCTCTTTCTCTGATCACCTTTGGTTCGTGTTGCAAACAAGGCAGGCCTCAGCCAATCTGGAATGCCATCACCGCCAAGAACTCTGATCTGTTTCTGATGATTGGTGACAATATCTATGGCGATTCGGAGGATGTAGATGTATTGCGTCAGAAGTACGCACTCCTTGGCGCAGAGCCAGGGTTTCAAGCATTGCGAAAGCAGACCAGAATCTTGGCTACCTGGGACGATCACGACTACGGTTTGAATGATGGTGGAGCGGAATTTGTTTCCAAAGTGGAATCACAAATAGCGTTCAATGACTTCTTCCAGGTGCCCAACGGAGCAGGGAGTCGGATTCATCAGGGCGTGTATGACGCTCATGTGTTTGGTCCGGTTGG
>PAJC01000064.1:0-32387 GCA_002705165.1 Planctomycetaceae bacterium
ACCCGGCAGTCATGCCTAGTATCAACACCATACTGGATAGTCGATTTTTCATCGTTACAAAATTCGTCGGACGTATCATCAAACACACAATTAGCCTTCCTCACCAACTATAACAGTCAAGCTTGACCTTGATGATACTGAATCGAAGCGGATGCCGGTAATTGTTGGGGTAATCAACTACTGTTAAATTGAATAACTCTAACTCGAAGAAACCGCCTTTTACCCCATGCTCCCTGAAGACAATCATGACCAAGATTTTCTACACCAAAACAGACGAAGCCCCCGCTTTAGCCACTCAATCTTTACTGCCAATTATCCGAGCTTTTACAAAGTCTTCGGGAGTGGAACTAATACTTAAAGACATCTCTTTAGCTGGTAGAATTCTTGCCGGTTTCCCTGAGAGTCTTACCGAAGAGCAACAACAAGGTGATGCTCTGGCGGAACTCGGAGCCTTAGCAAAAACGCCTGAAGCAAACATTATCAAACTTCCTAATATCAGTGCTTCGATCCCACAGCTGACGGCGGCAATTGCTGAGCTACAGGCACATGGCTACGACATCCCTGACTTTCCGGAAGAGCCGAAAACGGAAGAGGAAAAAGAAGTACGCACTCGTTACGCCAAGGCCTTGGGAAGTGCTGTCAACCCTGTCCTTCGCGAAGGAAATTCAGATCGCCGAGTGGCTGGTCCTGTAAAAGAGTATGCCAGGAACAACCCGCACTCCATGGGCGAATGGAGTGCCGACTCAAAATCTCACGTNGCCCACATGAGCGAGGGTGACTTTTTTGGTAGTGAACAATCTCATGTCATGGACAATCCCGATAACGTCAGCATTGAACTTACATCGGCGTCCGGGGAAACGACNGTATTAAANTCCNATCTTCCGTTGGAAGCCGGTGAAGTGATTGACTCGGCCGTCATGAGCAAGAAGGCTTTAAGAGCTTTTATCACTGAAGCGATTGCCGCAGCTAAAGAACAAGACGTCCTGCTTTCATTACACATGAAAGCAACCATGATGAAAGTATCTGACCCTAANATCTTTGGTCATGTTGTCAGTGTTTTNTATGCCGANGTNTTTGAAAAGCATGGGGCGGTACTGGACGAATTGGGNGTTGATCCAAACAACGGCATTGGTGACCTCTACAACAAGATTGAAGAGCTGCCGGAAGATCAGCGNGCNGGCATCCTTGCCGACATGGAGGCCATTTACGAAAAACAACCACGTCTGGCCATGGTGAACTCGGATAAAGGCATCACGAATTTGCACGTGCCTAGTGATATCATTATTGACGCGTCCGTTCCGGCTTGCCTTCGGACTTCCGGAAAAATGTGGGGGCCTGATGGTCAGTTGCATGACACGAAAGCGATCATTCCCGATCGTTGCTACGCTCGTATCTATCAGGCAGTATTTGATTTTTGCAAAGCAAACGGAGCGTTTGATGTGCCAACAATGGGTAACGTAGCCAACGTTGGCTTGATGGCACGAAAAGCAGAAGAGTATGGNTCTCACGACAAAACATTTGAAATGGCTGACGCAGGTACTGTCAGTGTCAAAGATGCTGCCGGGAACATCCTTATGCAACACTCGGTGGAAGAAGGTGACATCTGGCGCATGTGCCAAACCAAGGATGAGCCGATCCGTGACTGGGTACGGTTGGCAGTCAGTCGTGCTCGAGCGACAGGTTCCAAAGCTATTTTCTGGCTCGACAGTGCGCGAGCTCACGATGCTAATTTAATTGCTAAAGTTGAGCGGTATCTTCCCGATCACGACACGGAAGGTTTAGAAATCGAAATCCTTTCTACGGTGGATGCGATGAATGAAACATGCCAACGCTGCAAAGATGGGCTCGATACGATTTCAGTCACCGGAAACGTTTTACGGGATTACCTGACCGATCTTTTCCCCATCCTGGAACTTGGTACCAGTGCAAAAATGCTCTCCATCGTACCTTTACTGAACGGTGGGGGCTTATATGAAACAGGTGCCGGGGGCTCAGCTCCTAAGCATGTTCAACAATTCACCGAAGAGAACCACCTTCGTTGGGACTCACTTGGTGAATTCCTGGCACTTGGCGTTTCACTCGAAGAGGTTGCCGAGAAGGAAGCTAACAGCAAGCTCAAAGTGGTCGCTGAAGCATTAGACAAGGCAACGAGTCAGTACTTACTGACCGACAAATCTCCTTCGCGCAAAGTCAACGAATTAGACAATCGCGGTAGTCATTTCTATCTGGCACTTTACTGGGCACAAGCATTGGCTGCTCAGGATTGCTGTGATGAATTAAAAGCCGAATTCGGGGAATTCGCGCAGACATTAACCGACAACGAAGAGACCATTGTCAGTGAATTGAATGCGGTGCAGGGAAATGCAATGGATATCTCCGGATATTACGATCCGTGCGACGACAAAGCTGCCGCGGCGATGCGGCCCAGCGTGACGTTCAACGAAGCTATCGCAAGCCTGTCTTAATTCATCTCAAGTCACTTCTATTCAGGATGGTCGCATGACTCTGCTACCGAAACGGACGCTGGGGAAAACCAACCTTGAAGTCACTCAACTGGGCTACGGTAGTATGGGCCTGCGTGGTCCCGCCACCTGGGGCGTCCGGGTAGTCGACGACGAAGCAGCTGATCAGTTTCTAAATCGAGTACTCGATAAGGGGATCAACTTCATCGACACCTCTCCTGACTACGGAGTCAGTGAAGAGCGTATCGGGCGATTTATTAGTTCCCGACGAAATGAATACTATTTGGCAACCAAATGCGGTTGTGACTACATTCAACATGAAGATCATCTGGAGGTGCTCCACACCTGGACCAAGGATGTTTTACAACGGAATATAGAAACCAGTCTCGAACGGCTCCAAACAGACTACATCGATCTACTCCAGTTTCACGGCGGTAATGCTGAAACGATTCAGCAGGCGGGGTTGATCGAGACGCTGCTGGACTTCAAGGCGCAGGGACTGATCCGATTTATTGGCTCATCCAGTTCTTTACCCCATTTGCCTGGCATGATTGAACTAGACGTCTTTGATACGATTCAAATGCCGTATTCCTGTCTGGCTCCCAGGCATCATGACTGGATTACGAAAGCCGCTGAAAGTGGGGCTGGAATTATTATCCGTGGAGGCATTGCCCACGGTGGTCCGGATGCAGAAATCGATCGACCTGCCTTGTTTGACGTTTGGACTCAGGCCAATCTTGATGAACTTTGCGGCGAAAGCATGAGTCGAGCCGAGTTGATTTTGCGTTACACCATTAGTCATCCGCAC
This sequence comes from Planctomycetaceae bacterium, assembly GCA_002705165.1. Classification (GTDB taxonomy): domain Bacteria; phylum Planctomycetota; class Planctomycetia; order Pirellulales; family Pirellulaceae; genus UBA721. The sequence goes on from PAJC01000064.1 coordinate 3,271, forward strand.
TTCAACACAACCATTGTCGGGACTTGCGATCCTGAACATCTGGACGAAAACATTAGCAGTCTTTGCAAGGGCCCACTCGATTCGTCTCTTTATGACGAGATTACCTCCCGAGTCAAAACGATTTTAGAGGCACCTGAGTCTCGTAAGCCCTAATCCTATCTCAGCTTTTGGTTGGCTGAAGCTGGGGTCGGAGTGAGTCGATCAAGCTTTCCGTCACTGGAATTCAAACGTCCTTGTGAGACATTCGTGGTCTGCATACCAAATTGAATACGGTCGATCACAGTCTTGCCATTGCTTAAAACGATCACTTCACCGCTCTTGGAAAGCTTAAAGTTAGTATGGAAACCCTTTTTTTCTCCAGACTCATCTGCCCAAACAACAAGATACTGCCCAGCTTTGATGACGGCGTTTGCCGGAAATTGCCATTTGGTCAGATCATCATCACGGTCTGATAAATAAAGTCCTTTCAGAGCTACGTCTTCATCACTTGCATTATAGATTTCTATCCAATCTTCGAACTCACCATCCGCGTTCTTCACAATACGCTGATTGGATGCCATGAACTCACTAATCGTCAGCGGGACATGACTGTCACCAAAGGACTGGGGGGAATTCGCATAAGGGGATAATTGAATCTCGGAAGTAGCAGAGATGTCTTCATGCTTTAACAGGAACTCCCGCCGTTGCTCGATAAATCCAAACAAGCTGGCGATAACATTTCCTCCTTCACCGGGAGGGTTGGTCGCAGTCATGAATGCATCCAAAGTAGTGCGTTTGCGAGTATCCATTGCGACTTCTTCTTTGACTAATTCCCGATAGTGATCAATGACCGGGCCTAGATTTTCAACGGTGATATGGTTAGCCGCGAGTTCCTTCACGTACTGTAAATATTTTTCACGGTACTGTGGCACTTGAAGTAACTTACTTCGAAGCGGCATCCGTTCATTATCGATCGCGACCAATGGATCCAGTGTAGGTCCTCCACCACCGGGCCCTCCTGGTCCTCCGGGGCCACCACCTGGTCTTCCCTGGCCTCCCCCACCTCCGGGCCTGCCTGCTTGAGGTTGACCGAAATCGGGCCGACCCAAGCCTGGCAAATCGTCCGGAATCAATTCAGGTGGAAAATCGGGTGGGAATGGGAATCCACCGCCAGGTCCTCCTCCGAAGCCACCACGCCCTCCGGGGCCGCCCCGTCCTCCACCGGGTCTACCNCCCGGCCCACCACCATGACCAGCCTTGAGAGCTTCATTCATATCATGAGGGATAATGTGAAATACATTCTGTGGATCCAGATAGATACTGTAGTCACTAGCACGCGTCCAATATCCATCGCTGTTGACTAACGCCACATCNAGCGCCAAAAACCTTAACACGCCATCTACATTCAAGAGCGGCTCAATCGCATTCGGCAAATCTTCGAAGGGAGTTTCATTCAAAACTTGACACAAGTTGATGAGTGCTTGCCAGGACGCTTCGGTNTCTTTGGATTTGATCTCAAACTTCGAGCGATATTGCTCAATGTCTTCCCCTGTGTACTGTAAGCCTCCCATCGCCCAGGGCGANCCNGGGACTTTCCANCGTGCGCCTTCCGTCGTACCAAAGAATTCCTGNAGGAAGTCTTTGTTGTATTGCTGAACATTGGCATANACTCCCCANCTTTCACCATTGATAACCACTTTGACCAAATTGGANTGGGGAACCGGTAAAAACGGTGAGGCGACCTTGGCATAAAGAATACTACTGAGGAATGAAGGATCTCCGTTACAGTTCAGGAGATTGAGTGTCTTGTAACCTAAAAGACGTTGCTCTTCATGCAGAAAGTCCATGGACAAATTAAGAGATCGCTTTGACCCTGCAGGCACGTGTCCAAAAGAACTTTGACCACGGAACTTAATACCGACCATCGGATACTCTTGACCATCAACGATCACTGTGGCCGGCATTTGCACATCGGTCTCTTTGAATTGAGCCATNTCCTCTTCCCAGCTATCAACGTCAAACTGAACGAAGATTGTGCGAAGAGTATCTGGGNCATAAAGTGGTCGATCACTNAACTTCTTTACATCAGCCACGGAAANTTTAGGGCCGGGCTTACCTTCTAACTGCATNCCGCCCTGTCCCGGTCTCATACCTGGCCGACCACCACTTCGTGGATTGGTGGCGATTTCTTCCAATGCTTTTTTTCGTTCGTCCGGATCCAGATAACCGTTCTTATCCGCATCATACTTGGCTGTCAGTCGAAGAATGGTTCTGTTGGGACCGGCTGGTCCTGCTCCGCCCCCCCTCTGAGGGCCGTTCCCCATCATCGGAAGCAACTCATCCATGGTCAAATTGCCATCTTTATTCTTGTCTAAACCTTCCAGCACCTTGGGAGCAGCCTTTATTTCATCCGCGGAAATCTCCCCATCTCCATTGGTGTCCAGTTTGGCAGAGACCGGGTCTAACGGTAAATCCGTTGCCTCTAACGGCAAGCTTGGCTCAAAGATCGGAGGCTGCGCAAAGATCGGTAGTGTCATTAAGAAGAAGAATGTGCNNATGGAAATTCGCATGATTTGTGATTGCTTTATNTTTTCTTGACTACTGAATTTTGATACGTGAATTGGGAAANAGGGTAGTGAGATGTTTCATGACTTCTAAAGCCTTTACCGTGTCGATCCCGTTTAACTCTACTCGTACTTGTGAATTCTCACCTTCTACTTCTAAGCGTTTGAGCTGAACTTCCGCGACATATTCGCCCAATGACGCGATCACACCGGTTGCCGCGTCAAAGAGGACTTCCGCATTATCACCCGCAACGGTTAGTACCAATGGATTTACCGAATCACTCTCGGCCTGTCGCCCCATCCAAAATGCACATCCCGATGCAATGATTACTAAAATGACTGCTAATTGTGGAAACTCCGCTCCCAGTGATAGTCCAATCGCTATACATAAAAACAAGTACGCCAATTCCTGCGGCTGACGAATTGCCGTTCGAAATCTAACGATTGAAAGTGCACCGACCATACCTAACGAAAGAGCAAGGGAAGATTTAATTGTCATGATGACGGCTACCGTCACCACCGTAAGCAGTGGAAAGATAATAGAGACTGAATCCGTACCGCTTTGAACAACATGGAAACGACGATAAAGGAAACGGATATAAAATGAAAAAAGGAAGGCCAAGAGCAAGTAAACCGCGATGGTTTGAATCGAGGCTATTTGTTCTGCACTCCACAGTGACTCCACTGTGTTCTGGACTGCGTCGACCTGTTCGTCCATTATTTATCCCCACGATAGATTTAGATTGTTTTCAAATGCTTGAGACACTTGAGACACTTGAGAATCGTTATTAAACCAAAAGAGCGTACAAATGTTTCGATGTTTGTGAATTATTTCACTTTCGTGTACATCTTCACGAAGGCATAGAGCCGTTTGGCGTTTTTACTGGAGTAGAAAACGTGCCCACCATGTTTACCTTCGGCAACCCGGTGAAATGTAATCGTGAGCCCAGCCTCTTGATATGCCTCGTCAATCGCTTCAGACTGATCGATCAAGACCGTCTTGTCTTTCTCACCATGAAATACCAGGAATGGTGGGTCGTCATTCGTCACGTGATACTTTGCCGATGCCTGTCGGGCAACATTCACTAACTGATTAGCTCCACCACCAAGCAGGTTGTAAACTACCGAGCCTTTTTTATTAGCACGGGAAGGCTGANTTTTACTTCGCAAAACAAAATCAGTNGCACCATAGTAATCAACCACGCCCTGGACCCGGGAAGATTGCTCNCGGTTGCCACCGACCTCTCCCTCTAATTCTTCNACATCGCCTGTCGTACCCATCAGGGCAGCTAAATGTCCGCCCGCACTCGCCCCGGCAACGACAATGCGGTCTGCGTTGTAGCCATACTTCTCGGAATTCGCGCGNAGCCAACGTACTGCNCCTTTACAGTCATGGAGNTGCGCTGGCCACCTGGCTACATCCACCAACCGGTAATTGATACTGGCGACCGTAATCCCATAATTAGATAACCAGGAAACAAAAATCTTAGATTTATTGTTCTGATACCAACCACCACCGTGAATCCAAACCACCAGCGGAGATCCCATCGGTTGCTTAGGAAGATATAGATCAAGCAACAGTTGATGATCTCCCACCATGGCATATTCAACATCGGCCACTTTAGTACCGGTTAACTTCACTTTGGCGACAGCATTATCTTTTTCCGGTTGTTGCTGTTGCGTGAATTCATCCACCTGTTGTTGAGCCAGGCAAGTACCACACATCCAAAAGAAAATANTCAATCCGCGCACATTAATCTCCAAAATCTGATCTTAAAAGGCAATTGTAGCATTTACCTGAACTTAGNTAACCGCCCAATATTGCTTTCGAACGACTGGGCAAANGCTAGCTCACGCAAAAATTAAATTGCTNGAGTGGTGCGGCGAATGATGAGAATCCATGAATCGTCGTGATTCGTGCATTAGAATGGGGGATGACCTAACCACGAAGCATGATCACGCTTGGTGATCAAATCCGGAGGAATCCCTTATGTCCACTTCAAATCCCAGAAGAGAATTCTTACAGCAATCTCTTGCCGCTGCCACTGTTTGGAGTTTACTTCCCGAGTCGCTACACGCAGAGAAACACCAGAATGTCTCTCTGAAATTATCAAGCTTCACCGTCGACATCACTCCACCGAAAGGACATTCATTGTGTGGTGGCTGGATCAAGCCCGTCATTGATGTAACCGATGCCNTGGAAGCTCATGGTATCGTTTTACAAGGTGCGGGAAAGCCCATCGTATTGCTGGCNATTGACTGGACGGCNTTATCTAATGGCGGCCATCTCCTTTGGCGTCAAAGGCTTGCCGCAGCNATCGGTACAACTCCTGAACGTGTTGCTATTCATTGCGTTCATCAACACAATGCTCCGTTTGNATGTCTTGAAGCGCAAGCCATTGTAAAAGCTCAGGGCGATCTGCCACATATCGTGATGGAGGATTACTTTCATGATTGCAGTCACCAAATCGCTGAGGCGGCAAAGCAAAGTCTCCGCAGAGCCCAACCTGTTACACATATTGGAAAGGGAGAAGCCAAAGTCGATAAGGTTGCTTCCAACCGGCGAATCTATCGCGATGAAAACGGGGTGATCAAAGCAATGAGGGGGAGTAGTTGCAAAGACCCGAAACTACGGGCGATGACAGAGGGTACGATTGACCCACTGCTCAAGACCATTTCATTCTACAACCAAGACAAGCGAATCACCGCAATCCATTACTACGCAACGCACCCTATGAGTTTCTATGGGGATGGTCTGGTATCAAGCGACTTCGTCGGGATCGCTCGCAAACAACTCCAGGAAGAGCAACCAGACTGCCATCACATTTATTTTACCGGGGCAGCGGGTAATATCTCTGCCGGAAAATATAACGACGGAAGCCAGCCGGTTCGAGCCGTTTTGGCGGAGCGAATCTACCAAGGAATGCGGGCTTCTCTTCAGAACACAGAAGTAAGTCCGATAAAAACGGTGCGGTGGAGAAATGTGGAGATACTACCCGAGGTTCGCAGCACTTTTAACAAGGAAGAACTCAATAAAGTTATCTCCAACAAAGCGGGCAGTGTCGTCAGTCGAAATCGTCCTTCCTACATGTTAGCCTGGTTAAATCGAGTNGAACGCAAGCAACCGATTATCCTCAGCTCGCTGGGAATTAATGATATCGCCACACTACATTTACCTGCCGAGTCGTTTATCGAATATCAGCTTAGAGCACAAACGATTGCACCGAACACCTTTGTGGCAACAGCAGCTTATGGNGATGGCGGCCCATGGTATTTACCGGTGAAAGAGGAGTACCCGGCGAAGGGTTATGAAGTCAGTAAAGCGTTTTGCGAACCAAGTGTTGACGACGTAATGACCGCCGGGATTAAAAAGCTTTTGGAAAGCTGAGCCTAAACCATGATAAATCTACGCCTTATATCTCTCAGTATCGTCATGGTCTTTCTGTCCGTAAGTAATCTCTTCGCTCAGGATGAACGAGTTGTTACAGAAGCAGATATGCCACGCATACCTCACACGAATCCCAAAGATGCTTTGAGNACTTTCAAAGTAGCCGACGGATTTGAACTGGAGTTGGTGGCAGCTGAACCGCTGGTCGCGGATCCTGTGGCTGCATGTTTCGACGAACATGGCCGGATGTTTGTTGCAGAAATGCACGGCTATCCATTCTCACAGGAGCCAACGCAACTTAATCCCGAAGGCGGCGGGCTGAAANACGCCGGAATCATCCGCATGCTGGAAGACATCGACAAAGACGGAAAGATGGATCGCAGTACCGTCTTTGCCGACAACCTTAGCTGGCCAACCTCCGTGCTACCTTACAACGGAGGTATTTTTGTGATGGCCCCGAAGTTTCTGTACTACCTCAAAGATACCGATGGGGACAATCAAGCAGACGTCCGCGAGATCGTACTCGAAGGCTTCGGTAGAAATAACGTGCAATCCGTGGCCAATGGATTGATCTGGGGGCTCGATAATAAAATTTACTTTGCGGCCGGGCGCAACCCTAAAACGCTTGTTCACCGCGGCACCCCCCTGTTTCCCGTCAGCGGAGTCGATCTTCGATTTGATCCTCGTACNGAAAAATTCGAACTGGTCACTGGTGGCGTTCAATTTGGTCANGCACGTGATATCTGGGGTACTCGGTTTGTTTGCAGTAATAGCAATCACATTCAACAAGTAATCCACCCTCAACATTACATCACCAGAAATCCCTACCTGGTTGCCTCCGGGATGATCAGAAGCATTGCTGCCGACGGTGCCAGTGCACGGGTGTTTCGTTTAAGTCCTCCTGAGCCGTGGAGAATTGTGAGACAGAAATGGCGTGCCCTCGACAAAGGTTACAGGTTAGTCATCAACGACGATGGTGGATGGGAGTTCATTCCGATTGACTCCTCGAAGCCAGCGGGGGCTGTCCCGACCGAGTATCCAGTCGGATTCTTCACCTCGGCCACTGGCATTACAATTTACGCCGGTGATGCTTATCCGGAGCGTTATCTCGGTGATGCGTTTGTGGGTGACGTTGGGGGCAATCTGGTACATCGGAAGCATATTGACCCCACCGGAGTGGTGTACCGTAGTAAGCGAGCNGATGAGGGTGTCGAATTTATTCAATCAACGGACAATTGGTTTCGTCCCGTCAATTTCCTAAATGCACCTGATGGCACTCTCTATGTTCTCGACATGTACCGTGAAACGGTGGAGCATCCCTATTCTATCCCTGCGGAGATCAAAAAATTCCTGCATCTGACAAGTGGTAAAGACCGTGGCCGTATCTATCGCGTTGTCCGAAAAGATATGATCGTNCGAAAACCCGTCGATCTAGGCGGCATGAATAGTACGGCTCTGGTGAAAGAACTCAGCTCTACCAATGGTTGGAATCGTAATACCGCTCAACGCCTGTTAGTCGAAAGGCAGGATGAGTCAGTACGTACGGTTTTGGATGAATTGGTATTAAGAGGCAATTCGTCACTCGGACGCCTCCACGGGCTCTACACACTCTCCGGGCTCAACTTACTAACACCAGAGCACTTGCATGCCGGATTTCACGATCCTGAGCCGAGAGTCAAAGCCCATGCAATAAAGCTAGCTGAACCGTATCTCCAGGAAGACGTCAAACTAGTGAATCGAATCCAAACATTGCTCACTGACGCTAGTGAACATATTCGAATTCAAATGGCATATTCTCTGGGTGAAGCAAAACCCGAATTCGCTATTCCAACTCTCGTGGAACTAGCCTTGGCCTCCAACGCCACTCCGGAAATCAAAACTGCAGTCCTCTCATCGGTAGGCGCTTCTTCCGATCAGTTTCTTCTTACCCTTTTGAACTCTGGTGTGGGTAAAAGCCAACTTCCCTCGATTGCATTACAAGCATCGATTCTTGTTGGGTCCAACAAAGAAGATAATTTAACCTTTCGTGTACTCTCCCAAACCGCTGACTTACCGGCAGGTTTACAACCATTGGTGCTTCGTGGACTCGGTGAAGGGTTAAGTCGACGTGGCACAACACTTCGTGCCATGATTACTTCAAAAACCGCCCCCAACAGCTTAGCGAGCGATTTGGGGAAATCGTTCCATGCTGCTCAAACTCTTGCTTTAGACACAAACGCCGTATTAGCTCATCGTCTGGCGGCACTGCAACTACTGTCGTTCTCTCACTTGGCTTCAACGTCGCCCTCTCTGGAATCGTTACTAAACCCTCAAACACCCCAGGTCTTGCAATTACAAGTTGTCGAAACAATCGGTTCTATCAACGCTCCACAACTCGCTGAGACTCTGCTGTCGCGTTGGAAAGGCTATAGCCCGTCTGTTCGCCGTGCGGCTATCGATGTTCTCACGCAATCAACACGCAACACTCAATTGTTACTAACGGCTATTGAAACAGGANTCATCCAACGCGTTGAAGTGGAACGAGATAAGAAACAATTGCTCCTACAACACCCCAATAAAGAGATACNGANGAAGAGTCAAATGCTCTTCGGCAATGAAGCCAATACGGATCGGGCCAAAGTCGTCCAGCAATTTCAATCGGTGCTAAATCTGCAAGGCCGGGTTTCCGCCGGTAAAGAAGTTTTCACTAAGAAATGTTCGATNTGTCATCAGGCTGGAAATATCGGCGTTCAGGTTGCGCCAAACCTGGCAAGCGTAAAAAACAAATCTGAAGCTGACTTATTAATTGCAATTTTAGATCCCAATCGAGAAGCGCAACCAAACTTCAATNTCTATACGGTCATCACCCAACAAGGGAAAGTCCTCACNGGGATCATTGCCTCCGAAACTGCAACCAGCATTACCTTGAGGCGGGCAGAAGGCAAACAAGACGTTGTACTTCGCAGTAACATCGATGAGTTGATATCAAACGGTGTTTCATTAATGCCGGTTGGCTTAGAGAAAGAACTGAATCCACAGGAGATTGCTGACGTGATTTCTTTCATTAAGCAAAGTAAAGATATAAAGTAGCTTGAAGAAGCTTTGGTAACAACGAGCCGGACACCTATTATGTTACGANCATTCACATTGATTCTCACTATTGTTTTCGGCTCCTTCGTAGCGACNGTTCTTTGGTCTCAGAATCCTGAAGACCGTGCCGAGGACATTAGTAAACGGATTGACGAGTTGGCAAGTAAAATGCCCCGGATNCCGGCCTCCACNCCCGAGGACTCCCTGAAGAAACTTGTCATCCATCCGGACTTTGAAGTTCAAATCGTCGCAACCGAGCCACTCATTCGGGATCCCGGCGCGATCGATATCGATGAAGACGGCAGAATGTATGTCTGTGAATTACCAGAATACAATGCCTATGCGGCGAAAGAAGACCCTGGCGAAAAGGGGGCTATCAAACAACTCGTCGACTTAGATGGAGACGGAAAATATGACAAAGCGACAACCTTCGTTACGGATATCCCTTACCCGACAGCANTAATTTGCTGGGATGGTGGAGTATTCATTGGAGCTGCTCCCAATATTCATTACGCCAAAGATACCAATGGCGATGGTGTAGCCGATGAAAATAGAATCGTCTTCTCTGGTTTCGGCAGTGACCTCGCAGGGGAAGCTCACCTGAATTCCTTCCGCTGGGGACCCGACAATCGCATCCATCTCTCGACCAATCTTTCGGGCGGCGAAGTGAAGGGAACTGACGACGACCAGATGCCGGTTTCAGTACGTGGGCGAGGTATTATTTTTGACCCTCGAAATCAATCGACCTTTGAATTGACCAGTGGTGGCGGACAGCATGGTATGAGCATGGATAACTGGGGACGTAAGTTCGTATGTCAAAACAGTGTGCCTGCAGAGACACTCATGTATGACGATCGATATCTCGCTCGGAATTCAGTCATGCAGGCCGCGAATGCGGCCGTTTCGATCGCTCCTGAAGGTAAATTCACCCCTTTGTATCGTATCAGCGAAGGCGAACCCTGGCGTGAATTACGAACCATGTTGCGACGAACCAAGCAATTTCGCGGCTCGGATGAAGGGGGTAAGCCATTTGGATTCTTCACCGGAGCTACAGGGATTACCATTTATCGTGGTGATGCCTGGCCCACAGAAATGCGCGGTAACTTAATTGTTGGTGACGTTGCGAACAATCTAATTTATCGAGCCCATGTTCAATCAAAGGGACTCGAATTAGTCGCAAAACGTGCCGATCAGGACANGGAATTCCTGGCTTCTAAAGACCTTTGGTTCCGACCAGTCCAGTTTATGAATGCCCCTGACGGTTCGTTATATGTATTAGATATCTCCCGGGAACTCATTGAAGGAGCCGCTTTTCTACCACCCGAGTTTATGAGCCATTTAGACCCTATCAGTGGAAACGATCAGGGACGTATTTACCGGATTGCTCCACAGGGTTTTGTTTCAACNACTCCCAAACTTTCATCGCTCAGCACCCTCGAACTTGTCAAGTTACTGGATCACACAAATGGTTGGCACCGCGATGTCGCAGGGAGACTTCTTTACACACGTCAGGATCAGGCAGCTGTCTCTCCCTTACGCCAGTTGGTTTCAAAAGGGCAGACGGCCGAAGGNAGATTTCTGGCTCTTTACAATCTTCAAAGCCTCAATGCTTTAGACGAAGCGAGTGTTCTGGCGGGACTTCATGACGAGCAACCTATTGTGCGTTGGCATACTTTGAAGTGTGCTGAATCGCTTTGCAATCAAGCTCCAGCTGTATTACACGCGATGAATATGATGGCCGACGACGAGGACATANGGGTGCGATATCAACTAGCATTCTCGATTGGAGCGTCGGTGGCCGGAACGAGAAATGACACTTTGGCAAAGCTGGCAATTCAGGACGTCGACAACTCATGGATGCGACTCGGTATCTTAAGTTCGTTAGGGCGAGGAGCCGACAAAGTTCTGGTCACCTTAGCGAACAATGAAGCCTTTGTTGCCAACGAGAACGGAATGACGCTACTAAAAGAATTATGCAGTCAGATCGGNTTAAGGAATCGTCCGCACGAAGTGTCTGCGGTCATTAATACCATCAATGAAAATGACAAGTTGTCCTCTCCACTTATCGAAAGCTTNGTGAGTAAAGTACAGGGTGCTCAAAGAGAACAACTTCTGGCCCTCACCAGCAATCAAGCCAACGAAGTTCTCATGAAATTGGTGGATTCAGCGATTGCCTCAGCAAGGGACACCTCGCTCGCCAACGCAGACCGGGTGCGTGCGATTGAAAATCTACAGTTGGCCAGCTACGAAGACACCTCCACGCTGCTCGACCAGTTACTTTCAGTCAATGANGCNTTCCAAATCAAAGCGGCNGCGATTAACACCCTCAGCGAGTACACAGATGCCGGAGTTGCGAGCATCTTAATCAGACGCTGGCCTACCATGGGNCCGACATTAAGAATGCGAGCGGCGGAAGCANTACTNTCCAGAAATAAATGGACCGAAGCNCTTCTCAATGCNGTCGAGAACGAACACGTAGGACGCGGCGAATTGGACCCGTCGCGGGTTGCCTTGCTAAAAGTTCACCCTGACAAAGCGATTGCAACACGAGTCAACAAACTCTTTGCCAGTTCGGCTAATCTGGCAAGACAAATGGTGATCAAAGACTATCAAGCCGCGCTCAACCTCAACGGGGATCAGGAAAGTGGTAAAGCATTGTTCAAAAAACACTGCTCCGCCTGCCATCGTCTGGAAAACGTAGGAAATCCAGTCGGTGCTGACCTGAACGGTATCCGTAATCGAGGCTTAGATGCTGTCCTGCTGAATGTTCTCGACCCCAACCGGGAAGTAAAACCTAAATACTTAACTTACGTGATCGTGGATTTGAACGGGCGGACTATCACNGGCATGATTTCAGATGAGAGTGCCAATAGTATCACCGTTCGTAAGCCAGATGGTACGAGTNCTACGATTCTCCGCTCTGAAATCGATCTACTGAAGAGCACTGGTCTGTCGTTTATGCCTGAAGGCCTTGAAAAACAGATCAACAAACAGCAAATGGCTGATCTGCTTTCCTATCTGAACTCGCTTCAATAAGCNCGTGGCTATACCACANNAGTCTAATTCGAAATAAAGATATCAGCTGAGTTAAGCTACGGGAGCTAATTCATCGATTGAATCACCGAATGGAAGGATCGGCATAGGNCGTCCTCCGAAGTCNGGNAATGAGTCTTCCCAGTTNATGCCAAGATGTTTATANACACTNGCCCAGAGGTCATTCGGAGTCAGTGGCCGAGCGANAGGCTCNTCNCCTCGGGAGTTCGTTGCTCCAATCACCTGCCCGGTTCGCATTCCACCACCCGATACAATAAAACTCATCGAATTAGGCCAGTGGTCGCGACCAGGTTGCATGACTTTAGATTTTGTACCTGGCCGCTCGGTGATCCGAGGTGTGCGTCCAAATTCCCCCGTCACAACCAACATAACTCGTTTGTCGAGCCCTCGTTCATAGAGATCTTCGATCATGGCTGAAACAACCTGATCATAAATCGGGAATCGCACTTCCGAGTCACGGAACAAATGNCAATTCACTGCATGACTGTCCCAGTTATATACCCCCCAGTCCGGCATCGTGATTCCGGAAACATAGGGNTTTTCCATGACGATCGAAACCCATGGTACTCCGGCTTCGACCANCCGTCGGGCAAGAATTGCTCGCTGTCCCCATTCATGGCGACCAAATCGGTCACGCAGGGCATCCGATTCATGCGACAAATCAAATGCCTTATGAGCTTCAGGCGATGTAATCATTGAAATGGCCCGTTGGTTAAACGTATCCATTGAGTCCATGACTCCGCTGGTTTCCACATCTTCGCGAAGCGTATCTAAGTCGCCTAAAAGTGATACTCGATTATTTAATCGCTCTTCAAACAACCCGGCATTCAAAGACAAATTCTGTACTTTGAAGTTCTCCGCGTTCGGATCGCCTGAAACATTAAAGGGGTGGGTTTCCCTGCCGAGATATGCTGAACCAAAGGCAAAGGTATCCACAGAATTTACCCGGCCATTGCCAAGGACAATATAATTGCAAAGTCCTTTTGAATTTTGATGGCTTTCAAGTTTCTTCGTCGCAATGGACCCCACACAGGGAGCATCATTAATCGTTCCCGTGGGAGTCGCCGGGATTCGCCCTGTTAAAAATCGTTTGTGACCACCGCCATGATCTGCAAAGTTATGGTGGACAGAGCGAATAATATTAAACTTGTCGGCGATCTTTGCCTGAAGCGGAAACAGCTCACAGATTTCCATGCCCGGAACCTTCGTACCAATGGGCTTATAAATTCCACGGTAGTCTTCAGGTGCATCGGGTTTCAGGTCGTACATCTCCATATGTGGAGGGCCACCTGGAAGCCAAACGAAGATAACGGCAGGGCTCTCTACACTAGCGCTTGAAGTGGAGTTCTCCTGGGCTTCCAGTAGCTGAGACAGACCCAAACCACCAAGCACACCACCGCCAGCCTGCAAAACGCTTCGACGCCGAATTTTCTTATACTTTCTCATGCTTCAATTTTACCACGCGCAAGAAACTGCAACTATACAAATCTAATATCGACCATTGCTAAGCTCCAACTTTGCTCTCGTTTACCCCTCCAATGGGTTGTCATTTAAGTCCAGAGACCTGCGTTTGAAGAAATCCAACCAGCAGTAAAGCAAAGAAAAGTCATTTGCTTTGCAAGAATCTACGGTTCCTGCTTTGGAATCTGTTTGTCCTGATACTGAAGCGTTAGAAAGAGTAGAGCCATCGCACCGGCACGATCATTCCGAGACTGCAGAGCTTCACGATCGTAATAAGCTCGCAAGTCAATCTGTTTACCCGTTCCGGTACATACGTTGTGGATTGCTCCCTCTGGTGCAATACGTCGCAACGTAGCCAGTTCTGCCTTTTGCAGCGTTTGGCGATAGTCCTCCGCTACCAGAATACCGCCATTGACTGCAATTTTAATCGCCGCGGCAATCATGCATGTGGAGGTGAATTCCGGATAGCTCTCAGGGCGGTCAATCACCTGGTGCCAACTACCTGTGGGTCCCTGGTATGGCACCAGAGCTTCAATGTGTTTTACAAACCGCTGTTTACAGTCTTCCCAGCCTCTCGTATTTTGAGGCACCTGTACAAGACTCATCGCTGCGCCTAAGGCCGCAAATCCGTTACCACGTCCCCAGGCAGCTGCATCCAGGGGAGAATGCTGATATAAGCCATTTTCCAGTTGGTTCATTTCAGAACATGCCTGAAGATGTGAGATACATGCGTTGAAATATTGTGACTTCCCAAGATTACCCGCGAGCGAAAGAATTGGCCCTCCCATAAAAACGGCGTCACTCATCTGGGAATGAAAGGGCATCATGCGATGACCAGCAAACTCCGTCTTATTGACATCATACAACCCAGCCACTTGCCAAACTCGTTCCCGGCAAGCCTGCTGATACTCCACGGGATAGAGGGGATGCATGAGATGGGTCACAAAAACGAGATTACCAGCAATACCAGAACCGCTCTTGGGAAGATCTTTCTTTAATAGAGACTCCACCACTTTACGTGTTTCATCTCCATTTAAGGCATTCTCAAAACCTAAATGGTGACACGTAATTTGTGACATGACGGCCAATGCCGGAATGTAGGATACGCTATCCATTTTGCGACCATATACATCCAGCAATTGCCCGATCGCCAATTTCGCGTCCATCGCACGAGTTTCAAAGTTTTGACGAGTGGCACTCTTACCTTGGGTGCGAGCTATCTCCGTAAGCGATTGAGCAGCCCGACTAATGCTGTCTTCGTAACGCAAGACGACGGCTTCCAGGGGGACACCAACATGTTCGGAGGCTGCTGAAATGGCATCTAGCAGGGATTGTTGATCTGATTTTTCATCGCCCGCATGCGTGAGGTGGTATTTGCGTAAGGCTGCCTCTTTATTGAACAACGCTTCGTAAGATGGTGATTGATCTAAGAAGACAATCGTATCTATCAGGTGATAGGCCGCCCAACCAACCAAATATTGGAATTCCGGGTTAGCTGTCGAACGATAAAAAGTTTTGAGTTCAGCCTTTGTGATCGCCTTGCCTTCGGAGTGGTCCGGATACAGATCCCGGCAAAAGGCAAAAAGACTCTCTTCTTTCGTTTCCAGTTTTCGCGCTAGGTGAGTCACATCATCGATCGTTTTATCACCAAATGCCCCACCGACCACCAATACTCGGGGCGTTCGATTTCCGACATCAAAAAATGCTGGTGAGGCTGTCAATGGAATACCATTTCCCTCACGAGTGACGCCCAGGAAGTAGTCCTCTCCTGCATTGGTTTTAAGCGTTGGTAATACCCCAATGACCAGGCTTAGCAGGAAGATTATTAGATTTCGAGGCTTCATGGTATCACAGCATCCCAGAGTCTTGAAAATGATCGTGCTCAACCGGAGCTCGGACGGCAATTCGAACCCTCTGATTGTATCATTGTTGAGTTCAGGAGATGGAGAGTCTGGAAACTTAGGCCCAAAGCGTGCGTCTTCACACGTTACAACTCTCGTTCAGAAAGCCCCATTAATCGTCCGTATAGATACGAGTGCTTTCCTCTTTGGTAACCGGAATATTCACGTCATCGGAAATCATTTGCACTCTGATAATCTGATCGCCGGCCCCCAAGGCCTTGGCTTTCACTCGGAACACAGCCTCCTGATTCGGTGGTAGACGATCGAGAGGAGCAAACAGTGCATTCTGGCCTTCAATTCTCAGGTCACTTGGGCCGCCACCCTGAATCGCTCGTAAGCTTTCGGGAAAGGCTGTGAAAATCTGAACTCCAGTCGCCGTGCGGGTACCACGATTCACCACTTTAATCTCATAAGTAGTATCCGTTCCCACTTCAATTGGATCGGCCGTATCTCTTACGCTGAATTCCAACTCAGGCACAGACTCGACACGGACAATATGATTGAAACTGTCCTTCAATCCTAAATCAGCAGTACCTTCAAGTACGATCTTTTGTTCACCCGGCTCGACAGCAACTGCAGTCAGTTTCACTGAATCACGAACATTTGGGGGCAACTCTTCCAACTTCCAAAATACAGCATGCTCTCGCGCATCATACTCGCCAAAGTGATCGGTCGAAACAAACTTCAACCCTTTTGAAAGGAACGCGACGAGATTCACATTTTTAGCCGAGGCCGTGCCCGGATTCGCTACATCAACGGCATAAATTGCTTCACGATCCAGATACCNTATCTTGGGACCTCGCAGTCCAACCTGCACATCAGGCGCTACAACTTCAATTTGCTGCAAACTACGGTCCTCCATCTGACCATTACCCCGAACGGTCAATGTATTAAATACGACACCAGCAATCTTGGCTGTTAGCCTCAACGCAACTTGCTTTTGCTGGCCCGGCCGTAGCGTACCAATCGGATACTCCAGCTCATTACCAGCCACATGTGCCAATTCAGCCGGAATATCTGCCTCTAGCACTACGCCGGTTGCATCTCCACTTCCCGGATTAGAAACAGTCACATTGACCAGGAAACTTTCACCAATCAAAACCTTCTCCGGGAGCGATTGGTTGATATTCAATTGAGGCCGTGTGCTTACGGTTCTGACGGACGCTAATGCTTCAAATGAGACACGGGCCACACTACCAATCTCACCTTCAGCAAGTGGGACTACCTTCATCGACACCGTCGCTTCGTCACCTGGTTCAAGAGTTCCCAATGTCCACTGGATGGAGCCATCCGTTGCCTGAACAAATTCAGGATGCGCACTTTCAAGTCGAGCTCCCTTGGGAACAAAGTCTGTCACTCTAATCCCATGAGCTGAAACATTGCCTGTGTTTTTAATCTTGGTTGTAAAGACAGCCGAGCGATTAACCTGGACTTCAGCCGGAGCAACTTTTTCTACCGTTAGTGTTGGAGTCTGCTGACCCTCTAACTGCAAACTCCCAGGCTGCTCTTCTGGAGGCCTCTGACTGATACCTGACAAATCTTCCTGAGTGAAGTTCTGGGAAGAATTATCTTCGAACGCGAATTCAGTGGCCGTATCTTCAGGTAACGGGAGTGGCTCCAAATTTGGCTCATCCGTTAAGCTCAATTGGGCAGGGGCCTCGAACTCAGCAGCGTTGGCAGCACTACCAGTCAAATCCACTGGTGCCGTCGGCTGTTCGGTAAATTCGGAGCTTAAATCAACCGGAGAATCCGATATGGATAACTCGCTATTCTCTTCAAGCGGTGTTGTAAGCGTTGGGTCACCAGTCGTATCTGCAATTTGAAACTGAGTTGTTTCTTCACCATCAAACGTCGGGACAACTGGTAAATCCGCCGGAAGTTCCGGAGCGTCCGAAATCGTGAACTGATCAGAATTCCCATCTTGGTCACCAATGATAAAGGAGTCACCACCATCTTCCTGAACAGGTAGATTGGGCGCCGCAGCACCAAGCACGAATGCATCGTCACTACGATCGCCACCTACGGTTAAGGACGTGTCGTCAGACTCCTGGGGCGTTGTTCCGGAAACCGGGAACGCATCCGTTGTCATCGAAAGACGATCGAAATCTTCGGCGTTAGGAGGAGTGATATCCTCTCCGGTCAAAACAGCGTCCGGGTCTACCAATCCTACCATTTCGGAATCAGTGGCATTCACACCGGCTGTAGTGCCACTGCCTCCCAGAAACTTGGAATACACAACCCATCCGGATCCTCCCAGCATACTAACGGCCAAAAGACCTGTCAGCGCGACGCGGCCAGCAGACGATTTCATTTTGATTTCCCCCAAATCAGTTCGTTCATTGCATATAAACGGAACAGGTTAACTTGGGATAGATAACAAAAATAGGGATCTGAGGGAATACCAATTGCTCGCGTTCATACTGCGATCCACGTCAGCGAACATTAATAATGGTCGGTGCCAGGCAGAGGAATGGGATGATCAAAGAGACGATTCCTATCACCCAACGAACCGGACCCAGTTTGGCAGAATCATCTCGAGTTGGTGGATGCTCCAGGCCCATCGCCATGATCATGATGATCATTAAAATAAACATCATCGATTCCATATAAACCTGATAGGCAATCACCAATACCATTAAGACCCGGGCAATCCAGTGAGCGGCTTTACCAAACAGACAATAGGTCACATGCCCTCCGTCGAGTTGCCCCATAGGTGCCATATTCAGACCAGTGACCACCAGTCCAAACCAACCAGCAACAAAGGTGGGGGTAAGTTGAGAAAAGACGACCATGTCAGGTGACTCGACACCTGGATGGCTCCACTCAAACATCAGTTTCACAAGAATCGGTAATTCTATTTCGAACGGGCCGTAAGCGGGTTCTGACAAATCGAGCGTACTCACACCATGCCACATGATTGGTATGGCCAATACCAACCCGGCAATCGGCCCGGCCAAACCAACGTCAAATATCTGCCGGCGGTCCGCTTGTCGTCCATCCATAAGAATGACGGCTCCAAACGTACCGACCGGACTAATCGGACAGGGGATGCAGTAGGGCAATGTGGATGGGATACGGTAAATCCGAGTTACAATGTAATGACCAAACTCGTGTAGCAGCAAGATTCCCATTGAGCAGAGCATATAAGTAATACCCTGATCCAAATTCTTTAAAATCGTTGCTCGCACTCCAATTTCATCAAACTGAGTTTCTCCGAACCCGGGAGGTAACCAGTAATACAAAGGCATAAAGTTTAAGGCTGCCACAAAAAAGACGCTCAGCAGAGTCAGTAGAAGCCAAATCAAGGGCTTCCATATTTTGGGCTTACTNAAGGAGGTTTTAGCGGGGGCGGGCGGCTCTACAGGGACTAGTTTTTGAGAACTATTTAACGTCTCCAACTCCATGGGTGGTNTTTGCGCATTGTCCTCCGACAATTCAATGGCTGTTTGCGGTTCATTCGGATCAGGCAAGTCCATACTTTAGATTCTAATCNCTAGATTCTGACTGACGAGCAGTCTTTCGTTCGTTAAGAAATCGAATGACAAGTCCGACCAAAATAAAAACGGCACCAAAGACCGTACTTACGCTTGGACTCTCGTAACTCGAAAGGTGTCCCCAGGCTATATACACCCATATGGGGACGAGCATTGGTTCCAAAATAACAATTCCCGTCGCTTCGTGCCCGGGAATATGCTTTACACTTTTAGCAAATAACCAATAAGGTAACCCCATTTGCAACATTCCAAATGCAACCAAAGCAACCCACTGAATCACTTCGGAAGGGTAAATACCAACATGCAGCACAAAGGGGAGAAAAACAACACACGTTATCACATGATTGATTCCCACGATCCAGGCCGCTTCGAAATCTCGCATCCAACGAAGCGATAGAACGACTAATGCGTAGGTAAAGCCAACAAGGATTTTGAGTGTCAGTCCCCAAACCGTATCATTCTGAAACTGGGGGACGAGAATAACAAGGACTCCGATCATTTGAAAGAAAACCATCACCCAATCAGCCCAGCATGTTTTCTCTTTCAAAAACACCACACCCAGCGTAATAATCCAAATTGGTGCCGTGTACTGAAGCCAGATAGCATTGGACGCTTCGTACCGTTCCATTACGGTCAGGTACGTGTAATTCATCGCCGCAAAAACCAGAGTGACTGGTATCAAACGCCAAGACCATTGTGGGCGACGCACCAGTGGCAGCAGGATAGCACAGGCAAATAGGGCTCTCCAAAATGCCAATACAAAACCTGGCCAACCTTCAAACCAGGGGGCCTTGGCAAAGAAGCCGTTGGTGCTCCACAAAACAGCCGCCAGAATAATCATCCAGCGGGCACGTAGCACATTGCCTCGAACATTCATGCCGCCCACAGATTCGGACCTGTCCTTTTGAAGATCTCGATGTTCGCTAGAGGAGTGCACGTCGGGGCTTTCCTGTCTTAAGACTCTGCTCCTTCACCGCGGCCGCTTGAACCGGTGATAGAGCAAAGGCCGGATGGCTGGAACTCACCTAACGATCTTTCAGAATGGCGGCCGCTGCATTGCGTCCACACGTCCCCATGACACCACCGCCTGGATGACTTGCTGCTCCGCACAGATACAGACCCGCGAGTGGAGTGCGATGATCAGCCCAGCCAGTTACCGGCCGATTGAAGAACAACTGATTTGGAGACATGGCGCCCTGCATGATATTGCCGCCGGTAAGACCAAATTCCCGTTCCAAATCCAATGGACTTAANACCTGNCGATGCTCAATCGAGTCNGGNACATTTGGCGCATACCTTGCAAGCAGTTGAATACAACGATCAGCGAAATCTTCTTTAATGTCATCCCAATGTTTTCCTTCTGACAATGTATACGGTGCAAACTGCACAAAGATATTCATCAGGTGCTTACCTTCGGGAACAATCGTCGCGTCCACGCTGCTNGGAATAGTAATCTCAAGTACGGGCTCTGTGCTGGGCCAACCGGCCACAGCATCNGCATANGCTCGTTCGATATATCCCATTGTTGGNCTGATGTGAATCGTTCCATGATGCTGGGGACCAACACCGTCGGACTTCCTGCAGGTAAACTGAGGTATCTCGCTTAGCGCCAGATTAATCTTCATCGAAGCCGAACTGTAATCGATACGATTCACTGCTCGCAGGAAATCCTCCGGAAGNTCTCCTGCTTTAACAAAACGATTAAACGTCAGATTAGCATCCACACTNGAGGCAACGACGGGGGCTTCGATCAATCGACCGTCTTCCAGCGTGACTCCCACGACCGCTCCCTCTTCAACCAGAACACGACGCACCTCCGACTCCCGATATATATCGACAGACAAACTCTGGCAAACCGAAGCCAATGCATCGGAAAGAGATCCCATACCGCCCTGAACATANCCCCAAACACCACGCTCACCACCAGCTTTGCCCATCACATGATGNAGCAGAACATAGGCGGAGCCGGGAGCCGATAGCGATTGAAAACTCCCAATGATCGCGTCTGTCCCCAGTGTCGCCCGCAATACCTCGCTCTCAAAACGATTTTCCAAAATAGGNCGCGCTGCCCCCATCAGCAGATCCATNGCATCCGGCAAATCNTCACCAAGCTCACTCAGNGCCTGATATAGTCCAACTAGTCGTGCTGAATCTTTCACTTTGGNTGNCAAACTTCGACTACGCCAGTTCCCGGAAAGAGGCAGCGGGGTGAAAGCTGGCTGCTGCATCAGAGGTTCAACAACCTCCGCAATCCGCTCAAGTTGCTGGCAGTAACGTGGATACTCTTCCGCGTCAGCCTGACTAAACTGAGCAATCTCCTTTTGATTCGCTGCCCTATCCGGCCCCAATGTCAGACTGCGACCATCTAACAGCGGAGTAAATGACGAGGGGTTTCGACGAAGTATCTTCAGGCCATTTTCCGCGAGCCGCAAATCAGCCATGATCTGGGTTTCCAAGAGACTCACGACATAAGCCGCTGTCGAAACTTGATAGCCCGGCCACAATTCTTCCGTATTAGCACAACCACCAAGTACATGTCGACGCTCAAGAACACAAACTTTCTTACCAGCGCGAGCGAGATAGGCTGCCGTTACCAGGCCGTTATGTCCACCACCAATAATAATGGCGTCGTATCGATCAAAACCAGACATTTACATTTACCACTTAATGAGGCAAATCTGTAGGCAACCCAACAAGGTTGGTACAAATTACCACTTGAGCCCAAATTGTTCACCACCCGAAGAGCGATCACGCCCGCCTTTGAGAGGAGCGTTTGAGCGTTTGACTGCCATCTCACGTGGGGGCAACTCTTCTGCGTCACCTCGCTTCGATTCTTTGGCCGGGGCTGCTGTAGTTTGCTTAATAGATAGTGCAATTCGTTGATTCTGCACATCAACGGACAAAACCTTGACCGAGACATCCTGCCCCTCACTCACTTCAGTACTCACTAGGTTGACTCGGCGATGAGCCAATTCACTGATGTGAACTAGTCCTTCGATACCTGGAGCCAGCCTCACAAATGCACCAAAATCAGCAATTCGGGATACGGCCCCGGAAACCACTTCGCCCACTCGGAAACGCTCGTTAATACCTTCCCATGGGTGCGTCTGCATAGCTCGCAGTGAAAGACCGAGTTTGCCGGTTTCAGGGTTGATCTTCTCCAGACGAACCTTGACCTTATCTCCTTCTTTCACCAGTTCACTTGGATGCTTCACCCGATCCCAACTCATCTGACTGATATGGATCAGACCATCAATCCCTCCAATGTCCACGAAAGCACCGAAATCTTTAACGCTGCGAACGATTCCTTCGTGCACGGAACCTACTTCCAGTGAGCCCAGTTTCTGCTCACGTTGTTCAGCAGCTTCTCGTTCCATGATGGATCGATGGCTTAAGACCAGATTACGGCGTTCGGCACTCGCTTCGGTTACCACACACTGCAGTTTCTTACCGACATATTCTTCAAAGTTTTCGACACGATAAGTCGAAATCTGGCTAGCCGGAATAAATCCGCGAATCGAATTTACCTGACACTCCAGTCCGCCGACATTACTGCCAGTGATGGTTACATCAATGACCGCACCTTCCTGCAGGTCACTCCAATCAGCCACGGAGACCGCTGCCCCCGGCACTGTGACTTCGTAAATCTGGTCATCCTCATTGAAACCCGTGACGATCACATCAATCTCAGAGCCCACTTCAGGAATCTCGGTAAAGACCTGCAGCGAAATAACACCTTCCGAAGCCGAACTCAAAGAGACAAACAAATGCTTGGCATCAATTCTAATCACCGTAGCCCGACGACGATCGTCTGTTTCAACCTGAGCCGCCGCGGCTGGTGTCGACTGCTCCATCAAATCATCAATGCTCTCCCCTTCCAACGCCGCTGCAATCTCGTCTTCCAGATCCTGTGGCAGATTATCTCTCACAGAAGGAACTGGCACGGGACCTTTATTAGAGACCGCTGCAGGAATGGCCGGAGCTTTGCCCCCCACATGTGGCTTCGCTCCCCTAGGTTTGCCACCTTCGGCATTCTTTCGACGTGAGCCGATCTGAATCTTTTGTCCTGGAGGACTATCCTCAGCCGCATGTGTCGCAGCTTGAGCCTCAACAGCTCCCGAATCGTCCGGCCTGGGACTCTGTTGAACTGTTGATTCTTCAGTTTGATTTTGTTCGGGCTGTGTGTTCGTTTCGTCTGGCATCATGTCGACTATGTTTTAGTTCGGGTTCAGCTCGTTGGTGAGCTTTTATTAGGTTACTTAAAATCACCTTAAGGCCTCCCAATAATGAAAGGCCTAAGGCCACACAGTAGTTTAGCAGTGGTATTCGGAAATGGGTAGTCAGCTAGATGTTTACTTCATAAAGCGACGAAACAATTAGTCGGAAGATGTTGACTTAGTCCGGTGTACAACCGGAACATAGTAGAAGTCAGATCTCTTTCTCACATTTAAATACGGAACCGCTTCTATCGTGACAGATTTTTCAGTTGCCAAATACGGGCCAGTCTTCGAATCACTTATTGATACTTCCCGAGTCGTGGCTATTGACGGCGGCTCAGTCAATCAGGACTTCTACAGCGCGCTTCAAGCTACCACCGTCAAGAACGCCTTTACGGATACTATTGTCGATGAAGATTTTGCTGCGAGTTGTATAGCAGGGGTTTGGCTATGGAATGACTTTCTGGATGAATCCCATACGATTAGTCAAGAGATTTACACAACCACCGGCAGCTTTTGGCATGGCATCATGCATCGACGGGAATGTGATTACCCGAATGCCAAGTACTGGTTCCGCAAAGTTGGTGACCACCAAGTTTTTGATTCCCTGGCACAGCAAATGATCACATTAGCAGATGGCGAGGATAAGTATGGATTAATCAATAATGGAAGTTGGGATCCGTTTGCGTTTGTGGATTTGTGTCAGCAGGCCGGACGCGAAGATTCACCTGTGCTTTCCTACTGCCAGGCTGTAACTCGCGTTGAATGGGAGTTGCTGTTTGACTATTGTTACAAGCGTGCCCTTGGAGAGCATGTTTCTTAAATTCAATTCGGGAACCTAAAATGTCATTCCATTTCCGATGTCCGAGTGGTCATTTACTACAAGCTGAAGATCAAGACGTAGGACAAATCGTGAACTGTCCGGTTTGTGGAACAGCCATGGCAATTCCTTCCAACCCAGCCGGGCCCTCAACGGCAACGCCAGTCTCACCCAATGGCCCTGTTCAGACTGCTGGNATATCAGATTACTCTCAACCACTAACGGAAGCGGTCTACGAAGAGCAAGANGTCGAGTCCTTTCCGGACTTGACGGGTGAAAATGAGTTAGATGCCGATGAATTCAACGTAGATACCGGTGAAGAATCTCATGGCGAAACAGAAACTCCTGACTTTGACAACGATAATGCGAATTGTGATGAACTGCACATCGCGTGTCCCAACGGCCATGTCTTAGTGGTGACGCGGGATTTACTTCACGAGGAAGCTATCTGTCCTCATTGCAACGTATCTTTTGAACTGCTGGAACGAAATAGTATCGAGGCAAAAACAAGGAAAGCCGAACAAGCTGAACGTCGCGCAGAAAAAGTAGAACGCGTCTTTCTCTATTGGGGTATCGCCATCGCNGTACTGGTCATTGGTGGCATCATCGGGCTGGCAATTGCCTNCGGCAATTAATATTCAGAACATCAAACTGATTTACACCGACAAAGAATTTAATACAATTGNTTNAAGNGNTTAGCATCTTTCGCTAAACCGCCACTCGTCACTCACACACAATCTTTAGGAGTTAGGTTTCCAAAATGAGCAACGCTTTGGAAGTAACAACAGACAATTTTGACGCTGAAGTATTACAAGCAGGTGAACCTGTATTGGTCGATTTCTGGGCTCAGTGGTGTGGACCATGTCGCCAGATTGCCCCCATGATTGACGAACTCGCTGATGAAAATGCGGGGAGCGTTAAAGTGGTGAAAGTAAACATTGATGAAGCCGGTGAACTGGCTCAGCAGTACGGCGTGAGTAGCATTCCAACGCTCATGATCTTTAAGGGTGGCGAAGTTCAGTCACAACTTGTNGGTGCACAGCCAAAACCAGCCATTCAGGAGGCTCTGGATGCGGCTAAAGGGTAGGGCTTGACTGTCTTAGCCTAAGCTGGATTACTCGCTAGAAACTGAACGACCGGAGGGATTCACAGGAACCTCGGTCGTTTTTTTCGCTAAAACGAGGATGGAAGCGATCTGGGA
Source organism: Planctomycetaceae bacterium (assembly GCA_002705165.1). GTDB lineage: Bacteria > Planctomycetota > Planctomycetia > Pirellulales > Pirellulaceae > UBA721. The sequence goes on from PAJC01000064.1 coordinate 28,419, forward strand.
ACTGACGCATTCGTCACACTCGTTACGACCCTACATTTTCGACTAGGAATGCTCAAAAAGNGACGACTCACAGCTAACAACTTGAAAGCTACCCCATTTCCAGCGACGATAACAAAGGAAGCTCTTAAAATGCGCCTATTCTGACGACCNTTCGGCAGAGTAGAAGAGTTTGAATTGGTCTCCCGGTACACGGTTTCGTCGGTTGAGCGATTCAAAGTGCAATACTATATTTAAGACTTGGTCGTGAAGTGGTTAATTTAATGATCACGGAACAACCAGTTTATTGATAAGTCCAATCCCTAACGAACCAGTAAACCATGCAGTTTATCTTGATAGATAAAATCCTCGAACTTAATAAGGGTTCGGATATTACAGCTATCAAGACACTCTCCATTGCGGAGGAATATCTCAAGGATCATTTTCCAAGATTTCCTGTAATGCCGGGCGTACTGATGCTGGAAGGCCTCTTCCAGTCCAGTGCCTGGTTAGTTCGTGAAAGCGAGGATTTTGCTCACTCAATGATCATCATGAAAGAGGCTCGCAATACGAAGTATGCGGGCTTTGTNTCGCCGGGACAAACCTTGACGATCCGAGCTACAATCCTNAAACAGGANGAAACAACAACGACGCTGAAAGCAACCGGTGAAGTGGATGGCAACACCGCCGTCTCAAGTAAACTGTTGCTCGAACGTTTTAATATCAAAGACCGTAAGCCTGACAGGGCCAGTTTGGATGCATACGCTGTGAGGAAATTGCGACAGCAGTTTGCTTTGCTTTATGACCAGGCCGAAGATGTGCTGAACCAGTCGTTTGATAATTAACAAGACACGATTTACCGTGATGACAACGCCCGTGTTGCCTTCACACTTAATACATATGAGTAGGTTTTTGGGAGTATAACACAAATGCCGACTTCTGATGAAATCTTCGATTCCGTCAAAGAAATCCTGATCGAAGCACTCGCGTGTGACGACGATGAAGTAACCACAGGTGCCACGTTGGTTGGTGATCTGGGAGCTGAATCTATTGACTTTCTAGACATTGTTTTTAATCTGGAGCAGAATTTCAGCATCGAGATCCCTCGTAGCGAACTGTTNCCTGAAGACATCCTTACCAATGACGAGTTTGTCGCAGATGGTAATGTAACTGAAGCCGGGTTGGCTGCTCTTGGTGAGCGTATGCCATTNATTGACCTGAGCACATTCAGTGGCAATCCTCGCGTTCAAGACTTCGGCAATCTGATGACGGTTGGGGATCTTTGTAAATACATCGAAGGAAAGGCCAGCTAGAAGCCGGTCTTTTTTACTGTTTGATCATCTGAGATAGCTATGCGCTGGTATTGGATCGATAGATTCGAAGAATTTGTTAGCGGGACTCGCGCTGTTAGCGTGAAGAATGTCTCGTTAGCTGAAGAGCATATCCATGGGTACTGGCCTGGNTTCCAGGTCATGCCCAATTCTCTCATCATTGAGGGAATGGCACAGACCGGCGGGCTATTAGTAGGTGAGAAGAATCAATTTAGTGAAAGTGTCGTACTGGCCAAGGTCAGTAAAGGCATCTTCCTTGATGTCGTGGTTCCCGGGGATTCGTTGCGTTACACTGCCACGGTTGCTGACATCCGTGAGGACGGCGGAATCATTCTGGGCGAAGTACATCGTGATGGCNAGCTTATTGCCGAGATTAATCTCGTCTTTGCCTGNCTTCGCGGNGANCTTTCCGAGATCGAGCAATTCTATCCCGAAGAGTTCATCTGCATGCTCCGCGGGCTCGATATGTACCGGGTTGGTGTGACGCNTGAAGGCGAGCCGATGGTTCCCCCGCAGTTCATGCTCGACGCCGAAGCCGTCATGAATCAAACTTCTTAGAGCGATCCACCCCGCTCATCCAATTCTCNCCCTGCAAATCGACTAGCTTACTACTCGGTTCTACCCCGCAATTTCTAGTAGGTTTTACTCCCAACCAACCTCTTCAGGATGACTACAAGGGGAATGGAAACCTTGATATTCGCTCAAGTAGANACAAAAAACGGGAAATCGTGGTTTTCACCACTTTAGGTGCTCGGTTAGAATCCAATGGATACTCTTAAAGAGTATTACCTTGTAAATCACAATTATTGCCGAGCGATACCGAAAAAAATCGCCAAGGTAACGTCAAGAAGGGATTAACTGCGCATGACACGTCGCGTAGTCGTAACTGGCATCGGAATGGTTACCCCACTGGGTAACAACCTCGAAACAACCTGGAATAACATCAAAGAAGGTAACTCCGGTGTAGCAAGCACCACGATCTTTGATGCAAGTAAATTCCCAACAAAGTTTTGCGCTGAAGTGAAAAACTTTGACGCCGATCAATTCGGCGATGATCCGGCTAATTGGATCAACCGTGGACGCCATACCAAGTTTGGTGCCGGAGCCGCTCATCAGGCCGTCATGGATTCCGGAATCCTCGATGCCAACATTGATCCGAAACGTTTTGGAATCTATCTCGGAGCCGGTGAAGGTTTCCAGCACTTCAATTCCTTTATGAGCAGTATCGCCGGTGGTCTTACCGAGGACGATATTAACTTCAACGAATATACAACGACGGCCTACGAAACTTTTAATTTTGAACGTGAATTGGAAAATGAGCCGAACATGCCTGCTGCTCATATCTGTGCCATGTTCAATATTCAAGGCCCATCCACTAATACACTTACCGCCTGCGCAGCCAGTAATCAGGCTGTGGGCGAAGCAACGGCTCAAATTCGCCGAGGCGATACAGAAGTAATGCTAGCCGGTGGTACTCATAGTATGATCCATCCATCGGGAGTCACCGGGTTTAATCTTCTCGGAGCACTTTCCAAAAACAATGANAATCCGACCGGAGCCTCNCGCCCGTTTGANCGGTTACGTGACGGATTCGTACTCGGNGAAGGCTCTTCGATGTTAATTCTGGAAGAGTTAGAACATGCCAAAGCTCGCGGCGCCAGNATTTATGGTGAAATTAACGGCTATGGCAGTACAGCCGATGCGTATCGGGTGACAGATCAACATCCGGACGGCCGNGGAGCAATCGGTTGTATGTCCTTGGCAATTAAAGACTCCGGTATCGACNCTTCCAGAATCAACTACGTCAATGCTCACGGCACCAGCACTCAGGTAAACGACAAAGTCGAAACGCTGGCTTGNAAGACAATCTTTGGGGAAACCGTGCCTCCCATCTCAAGTACCAAGAGTATGATGGGGCACTTGATTACAGCTGCGGGTGCAACCGAATTGATACTTTGCCTGATGGCTATTAAAGACAATACCCTTCCGCCAACGATCAACTATGAAAACCCTGATCCAAACTGTGATTTGGATTACGTGCCTAATCAAGCGCGCGAACAGCAGTGCGATGTTATTTTGAATAATAGTTTTGGCTTCGGCGGACAAAACGTATCGNTCGTAGCCTCACGATTCACCGGCTAATANACTGTAAGTCAANGGACAATAAAAAAGCGAGGCTCGAGGCCTCGCTTTTTATTTCTCTCTGGGGCATTAGCTGCTTAGCGACCAATGGAAGGCGGGTTGCTTTGCAGGAAATCTCGTGGTGAACGAGTGGTGTAATACGGATAGGCATACGTTCCAGCCTGNGNAGGCTGGGCATTTTGCAACATNTGATTATTTGGATAGCCATGCTGTGGGGCTGGCGCTTGAACACTCGCTGGCGCCGCTTGCATTGGAGCCGGCATCATTTGGCGTTGGCTGGTGCGCATCTGACTTTGGGCACACCCTATTGTTGAAAGAGCCAGACAAATGGCACCTAAGGCTAAAAACCGCTTCATTTTCTATCTCCTGAGAATCGCTTCTTTTCGCACACAACTTGCCTCAAGTCGGGCTGCTACGTACGTAAACGTCCAGGGCCTGCAAATCCCTAGTCCTTTCTTCGGCCACTACAAGCGTCAAAGTTCAACAAATCGTTAAATCAATTACGATCCNAACCNCNAAG
>PAJC01000065.1 GCA_002705165.1 Planctomycetaceae bacterium
AACAATCCTCTGATTGTCTATTTGGACGCGGCAACCAAGTTAATTGCCGGATTCGAAATTGAACAATTCATGGTGATTTATCTGGGCGACTACAAAGAAGTGGAGGGCGTTCAGATGGCACATTATTCGAAAGCCGATATTACGGTATTGCAGACTTCCTTCGTTTCTAATGTTAAGCAAGTGAACGTCAATGTTGAGATTNCAGACGAACAATTAGCGAAACCTACTAAATAAGGTCAATGACGAACGAGCCTTCCCTNGGAACACGTCGTTATGGTGCTTTTCGATTTTGTTTGAAAATTTGCATGACNCTATCATCTGATTGAAGAATGAAGGGACGAAATTCCTGATAGAAGTCTTTCAGTGATAGCCCCATATGCTTTTCAAAGGCCGCTGACTTTCCTAGTTTGGGGATATCGAAGTACCATTCTTTGAGGACAACGACTTCCTTTACTTCTTTGACGTGGATTAGGTAAGCGGTAGCCCAGGCTCCCAGCATGTAATAAACCTGTGCCGAGCCACCTTCTTCCCAGTATTCCTCGTTCTCCAGTTGCCAGTTCGGATGCTTGGCTACGTATTCGTTAATGCCNGGTCGTCCGATATTGGCGCCTGACTTCTTGAGCTGCAGCATGTAATCTTCGAAGTCTATAAGGCTGAGGTTCTGCATAAACTTCGCCGAACTATAAGATGCCATGCCTTCGGCCATCCATGAGTTAATGTGCTTGTCAGAGCTTCGGCTTTGTTTGGTGTCGCAATGTGCCATTTGGAAAACATGGTGATATTCGTGTAGTGCCCCCCAGGTATTTTCAAGAGGGTCCTTTTCACGCCCTTTGGCGTTGGTCGTGACATCTTCATACAGAATCGGAGGATGCTGAGTCCAGGTCAGGCCACCTTCCGCCTTACCTGCCAGAACGGCCTTAATTTCATTGGTTACATTATTCCGTTTCATAAACTCAGCAATTTGTTCTCTGGCGGTCGATGTTTCTGAATTCTGATTGATACGGTTTTTGGCACGCTGTAGGTAGATTTGGCGGACGCTTTCTTCACTGTCAGAGCTCAACAGGTAGACATAATAAGGACCATAGTTGCCGAAGTAGTCGATCGCATAATCAAGTCCTCGTCGATAGTTTTTAACCAAGGATCCATCGTTGTTCAGGCCGTCAGCGACAAGCAGGACCGGGGCAGGGATGATGGGGGTATCGTCTCTTTTTACAGGTTCTTCNGCCAGTGTCATTCCGGCGATGGCATAGGCTAGTAGAAAAGTGAAGACAAAAGGAAGTCGCATTACGATAACTCCTGCAGTGCCAGAGATTCGATGTGTTTTGTTGCTGTTACTCTTTTATAATAAATTTATGGTCAAAATACCGAGCAGTCGGGTGTCTCGAAAGAAGATGNGTAGCATNAGCCTTGTTGGNNNAAGTANNTTTTCANGNGNAAATNTATTGTNANTANGCGGTGCATCCCATNNCGTATTGATTGNGAAAGATNNTCTCCGGGGGGACNCCNGAAGCAANTTNGCTCGTCTTAAAATCACTACAAACATGAATATCGGGGAAATCACGGTACTTTCTGGNATCCTATTTTGAATACCTCTAGTAGTTGGGNTATTTNGAGGNCATAGTTTTCTAGTTGCGTGGTTAGACCCACAGANCAAGAACTCGCCGGAAAAAGCAAGTGGAGTGATTTTGAAGATCGTTCCAGCCGGTTCCCCAAGTGAGTGCGAAGAAGCAGTCACCCATTTGAGTTCATTCCTATTTTNATTTAGCGGAATAATACAATCTGCTAACGGGATCCAGTACTGTCTTGGGAGCCAGTGCGTCCAATTTAAGCCAATTTGGCGAGGACAAGGATCTTACCGCGTCGTGCGATTGAAACAGTCGTACCGCCGCAAACACTTTGTGACCTTCTTGTTTGGCCGAAGTCTCCGACGTTCATTAGAATTTCGGACCCTATTTCGGCATGCGTATGTCTTCTTGGAAGACCTTGGCGATTTAATTATCTAAAGCCAGTAAACCGCGCGCCCTATTAAAGCAGTAATGGATATTCAATTGAAAACGTTTGCAGAATTAAATCTTCTCCCTCCCCTCGAGCGAGCCTTAAGAGAACAGAATTATAAGATTCCCACGCCAATCCAAGCGGAGACGATTCCTCAGGCATTGGAGGGAAAAGATATTCTTGGGTGCGCACAAACAGGAACAGGCAAAACAGCAGCTTTTGCTTTGCCTATTTTGGACTTCCTGGGTGGCGATATGAGAAAGGCCCGATCCGGTCGCCCTCATGCACTTATATTGGCTCCGACGAGGGAACTGGCCATTCAGATTGGCGATAGCATGCGGGTCTATGGAAAACACCTCAAGCTTCACACTGCTTTGGTTTTTGGTGGTGTCAATCAAAACAAACAAGTTCGGGAAATGCAACGAGGTGCCCATATCCTCGTCGCTACACCGGGCCGATTGCTCGATCTGATGCAACAAGGCCANATTCAATTGGACGAACTTGAAGTCTTTGTNCTTGATGAGGCTGATCGAATGCTTGATATGGGATTNTTGCCCGATATTAAACGAGTCATTTCGAAGTTGCCCAATGATCGCCAATCTCTTTTCTTCAGTGCTACNATGCCACCCAAAATTGTAGATTTGGCAAGTCAGCTCCTTTCCAGTCCCGTCCGCGTCAATGTGACACCTAAGAAGACCAGCGTCAAAAAGATAAAGCAGAAAATAGTTTATTGCGAACGCTCAGAGAAAGTTGNTTTGCTTCACAAGTTGCTTCGTGGAGATGACGTGGAACGAGTTATCGTCTTCACTCGCACCAAACGCGGCGCTAATACTTTGGCCCAGAAAACTGAAAAAGCAGGCATTCGTGCAGCTGTGATTCATGGCAATAAATCACAGGCTGCTCGTCAAAAAGCGTTGAAGGCATTTCGTGCAAAGAGAGTTCGTGTCCTGGTTGCCACAGATGTCGCAGCTCGTGGAATTGATATCGATAATGTGACGCACGTCGTGAATTTTGATTTACCCAATGAACCTGAATCTTATGTTCACCGGATTGGACGGACGGGACGTGCAGGAGCTGATGGGATCGCGGTTTCTTTTTGTTCGGGTGAAGAACTTGATTACCTGGATGACATAGAGAAATTAATTGGAATCAAAATTGAACGGGATCCTAACTCTATCAAACCTGCCTGGAAACCGAAACCAAAACAAGGAGGTGGGCAACGAAGAGGTGGCGGCTCTTCTTCTCGTCGAAAAGGGACTTATAAAGGCAGGCGTTCAAAATCGTCTCTAGGAAATTCGCGTTCTTCCAAGCCGGGGNCCAAGAGAGGCAANCGGAATACAAANGNAAATCGNCGTAGCGTCGTTGNCTAAATNATTGAAACCGGGCTTTCCATCGGAGGATTANCNGAAATGACCTCCGCNAAAGATTCCAGTGCGGTTTTAAAGTTGGAACGCCCGAGCCCAAACCGAACGAAGTTGTCTTCGAATCCCAGACATTTTCCCGGTAGTAGAACCATTCCGTGGTTTTGAGCCAGATGGTGGCAATAGGAAGTGGCTGAATCGAAGCCAATTTGGGAGAGGTTGAGTTCAACAAACGCGACGGAACCAGCCTTGGGTCGACGCCAGGTGAAATGGTCCTGAAACCTGTCGAAGAAGGCGTCGCACAGTTTTAGATTCTGCTGGATGGTGGCTTTACTACGTGCAGNTAGTTGATCCTTCACAAGTAATGCTTTGTGGGCAAGGAATTCAGTGGGCCCCGCAGGACAGATGGTTGTGTAGTGTTTCCAGTTTATTAGTTCATCTCGAAGTTCGGCGTTTCGGATGACCACCCATCCGGCGCGCAAGCCTGGCAGACCATACGTCTTAGACAATCCACTAAGGACAATCGCTCTTTCATAAAGGTCTGCTGCTGAGGGAATAGTTGGTCCAAATTCGAGTCCGCGATAGATCTCGTCACAGAACAACCATATGTTGTGCTTGCGAGACAAACTGATCAAACGATCGAAATCATAATTTGACGGGACGTATCCGGTTGGATTGTGGGGGAAGTTAACCACAATCATTCGCGTTTGCGTACCGATCATGGANTCNAACTGGTCAAAATCCAGTTCCCAGCAATCTCTGCCTGCGATCAGATTCCAGGGTAGNACCTCACGGCATAAATGGCGGGCGACATTACTTAATGCATCGTAGGCCGGTCGCAATGCAATGACTTCGTCTTCTGGTTCCAGCAGTGTCTGCATCGCCAGATAGATACCTTCCACCGGGGAGGTTAAGACGACGATGTCGTCGCTACTAACATCAGAGTACATGTTTGAAATCATGGAGCGGAGTTGAGGATTTCCCTGAGATTCCGTATACCCCAGCGTGAGGCCTCCNAATTCATCCAGTGTCGAACCTGACAGTTGCAATAATTCGCTNATTGACATGGTTTCACAGTCCGATGAGGCCAGNAGATGCTGGGCTGAAAACTCATATTCAGCGAAGAACTGTTCAGTCAAAAAAGGTTCGATTTTCATGGTCACGAGTGCCTTTGAAAGATGGAGAAGTAGCACGTTTAGAACAATTNATTTTAATTGTTCCCATTCCGCTTATGAAATGCATCGCTTCTCATATGGCTGGTTAACGTGGGCAAATGATTACTTAAGGTCGTCTACTAAAATGACCTGCTCCCGGGGTAGCTTCTCTAGGACCCGATCACGATAGTCCAAAAGAACACGTGGAAAAAGTAATCGACGTTGGCGGTTACTGACAGGGGTCATGAACTCTACCCACGGATATTCATCAGAATTCAGTCTGGCATCGGGTCGCAGCTGCCAATCTCCCTGATATAGCTCCCAGAACTGGTCGANATCCCCCATAACAACATCAGTGCTCCCAATGCTTTTCCACAAGGAATTCAACCGTTGTGAAAGTTGGTCCCTTGAAATATGAAGATTAGTATCCGTGCCCACCAATGCGATGACTGGTTTGGANCTATGAAGCTCGGCCCACCAAATTGTAACGTGTGGAAAAACACTACCAAAACTATTTGCGATCGCCTCGAATTCTTCCTCACCAAGTTGGAAGAGGGGTAACCACTGACAGAAATGCCCGCCCGACTTAAGCCGTTGCCTCGCAACCTGATAATGTTCAGTCGTATAGAGGTACCCCGATTCACTTTCCCAAGGTACAAACAGATCAGAGACGATCACGTCATATCGNCGATCCGTTCCTAATAGGTAATGACGGCAATCGTCGATAAATACCTTCACTCGCGGATGATCAATCACATTGAAGTTGTGTTGGGCTAGTAGACGGCAGGCCTCAACAACCTCGGGGATGAGTTCAACCACGTCAATTTGTCGAATCCCTTCATGCGGAATACTGCCTCCAGCGGTAAGGCCTGTTCCGAGTCCCATAAAGAGAACCTCTTTGGGATCCGGATGTAGCATGATGGGGATATGTGCCTGCCGGAACTCTCGTCGATTATCCCCTGTTCTTCCAAAACGGTAGTGCAGGTTTTGACGTATTTTGAATATTTCTGAANCTTTCACTTGAACTGCATCGATCCAACCATAGGGGGAGTTCCAACGTTGAACAATTCGTTCCCCCTTACTTTCCGCCTGAGACTTCTCGACTATTCGGGGAAGGTTAATAGCTGCTNCTGATCCGACTAGAAACAAGATGCTCATGACAAGAGGCCGCAAAGGACGCGAGGACCGAACTGACAAACTCAGTGAGCAGATACCAACCATCCCAGCCATAACCACAAAGGATTCCCATAATCCAATTACGGGCAACATAACAAAACTGGCAATCATGGCACCCCCAGCTGCTGCCAGAGTATTNACAGCAGTCAAACTACCTACGACATTTCCAGCTTGGCCTCCCATTAACTTCCAGACCAGCGGAAGTAGCATACCTAACATCAGAATTGGCGGCCCCACAATCAAGGTGACAAGACCACATGCTCCAATCAGGTAACTGCTAAAACTTTCGCCCGAGCTGAAATATTCAAGTTTGGTTAGCTCAACAAACAGAGTGATTGAAGCCACGATAGACAGGGAAGAAGCTCCTGTTACCCAACGAATNAGGTGGGAAGCTGATATCTTCTTCAGCAATTCCCCGACCAACGCCGCGCCCAACGCCAAAGCGGCGAGGAAAACAGCGATTACAATACCAAATGTATAGGTGCTATTGTGAAAGACCAATGAAAACATACGCGTATACAACACTTGTAAACCGAGTGTTACGAAACCGGAGAGTCCGGCGATCATTACGAGAAACCAGAAGGGATGTGTGGTCCTACTTCCACCGGATTCTGATTCNTGTTGCTGGCTGGAGGCTCCGGGCTGNCCTGCAATCTGATCGGCTTCTCGCGGGCNCACACGGTGTAGAAAGAGAGCAATCCCACTACAGAGAATGGAGAGCCCGGCGGCCAAATAACTGCTATTGGTTACCCCCAAATGTAACAGTAAATAGAATGTTGCTAACACAACACCGACTAATGCCCCTGTTGTATTCGTTGCATAGGCTCTTGTAACCCGCCTAGTATTTCGTGGGTCCGAGAGTTGTCCTCTCCCGTGATTTGAACAAACCATTGCCACCATGGGTAACGTGACGCCTAATGCCACTGTCCCCGGTAATAAAAGCACAAAACAAAATNCAACNCTTGANAGTGTTTGAANAAAGTATGATGAGTTCGTCATCCAGGNAGCAATAAANGATGCTTCGGACCAAGCCAACAGNAAAGGNATGANCATGGCCCAGACAGCCACGACGGTTTCNGCAATCGCGTAACCCAACATAGGAGACAAACGAGTGGACCACCGAGCTCCCAGCAAATATCCCGCCGCCATCCCAAAGAAGTAACTCGCCAANACTACGCTAGCGGCATGNACGGTATGCCCGAACAACAGGCCNATCTGACGAGCCCATGANATTTCATAGATCAAGGCTGCAGCNCCAGAAAGAAAGAAAATCAGGTAGATACCAGCGTCTNTCCAGGCAGATCGCCTCTTACTAACTTCATCNAATCCTTGCANCNTCTGCANCATGCCACTTTTGCGTTGTNACTGAATTAATACGTGGGGACTTTAACAAGTTTTTTACCGAATATTAAGTCCAACCTAAACTTAAGCATGGATGCGATAAAAACCAAAGAACCATTGTCAACGTTCCACTCCGTTTCTCTGACCCTTCAAAGTAGGCTCTCTTTGCTTCCGCCAGCATGATTGGTAAATTAAATGAGTAATTCAACATGGAGCCAAAACAATGAAACGACGTGACTTTCTCAAAACAACTGCAGGAGCTAGTGCCCTCGGCTTAACGGCTTCTCTGGCTCGTCCGCTGATGGCGATACCTGCAAATTCAAAATACAAAGCTACCATTGGGCTGCAATTGTGGACCGTTCGTAATGAATTGAAGCAAGACAAGCAGGCAACACTAAAGTCAGTCGCAGATGCCGGTTACCAACAAGTTGAATTTGGTGGAGTTGATCAGGGTTTGGAACTCCAGCCGATCTGTAAAGATCTTGGTTTGAAAATGACGTCATCATTCATCAATTGGCAAGCAATTTGCAACCCTGCAAACAAAAACGCTCCTTCTTTGGAGTCGTTGATCGAGGATGCAAAGAAACTGGAATTGAAACATCTCGTTTTTGGCTACATCGGTAAAAACTATCGTCAAACAGCAGATCAGTTCCATACCTACATTGAACGTTCTAATCAATTTGGAGAGATGTGCAAAAAAGCCGGGATTCAATTGTGTTATCACAATCATGCTTTTGAATTTGAGAAAATCGAAGGTGGTAAAACAGGGTTTGACCTGTTTGTCGAAGGATTCGATCCTGAAAACTGTAAGTTTGAATTGGATGTTTTCTGGGTCAAGATCGGAGGGTGGGATCCCTATCGAACCTTGAAGCGACTTGAAGGTCGTGTTTCGCAAGTTCATCTTAAAGACCTAAAATCGGGAGCTCAGGTCTGCTATGACGAGGGACAAGTTCCTCATGATGCCTTCAAAGAACTGGGTAATGGATCGATCGATATGGCGAAAGTGATGAAGATTTCTGAAGCGATAGGCGTGGAACAATGTCACGTTGAGCAGGATCAGTCGCCTGATCCGATCAAGAGCATTGGTCAAAGTATCGCACATCTTCAAACGCTATAAGGACTCACTAAGTCTTACGCGAATATGTTTTTCCCTTTGAAAAATTCTTCCCGTATTGGGATAGGGAGATGATGGGGATAAGCCCCGAGCGATCATTGTTTTCACCGTGCCTGCTCGCTTTGGTATGAATTTGAGAAGCATCCTACCGAATTGGTTAACGCGTTAGATTGGTGGTTGCCTCAAGGCGAGCTTTTCAAGGGCCGGCCCAAATCTAAATGGATTGGCTTGCCCCCACACTTGGTTCAGCCTTTCCGGTCGCCCAAACTGGAAAGCCAGCTCATGAAGTATATCCACAACATTAATGCCCAAAGGACCCCGTAAAACGCGACGAAAAACATGGAACCATAGGTCAGGATCGGATGGAGCTCAAGGAAGGTTAGGCAAAGGCCCAAACCGATCATACCCGCCAACACCCACAAGTTTCCATCACAGATTTTGATCGGATAGAAGATCACAATGAAAAGGAAGATTAACAGTTTGTCCAGCACATTTTTTTCTTCGTTCATCGCACGACGGAGAATGAAGTTAAATAGCGTTGCCATAAATACGGACCCTAGCCACATAGAAGTTCCGAACTTTTGAAAACCATATGATTCGACGCCTGGTTCCAGGACGGCCCTGCTAGGCTTGGTCGGGTCGTACGCTACCGATACCTCGGCGTCCGCAGGATACTTCTTCACGACCTTGTGAGCGCTATATTCGTGGCCTCCGAAGACGATGACATCTGTCTCATACTCGGTTCCCCCGACGGTGTATCGGTATTCGATTTCATCCGAATAGGTTGTCCCGTTTTCGTCGCGGTGAGTGGTGATTTCCGAGGTGATGATGCGGCCCAACGCGATGGGCCAATCTACGCTCGTCCGAGCCCAGCGCAACTGAGACTGTCCGTAAAGTATAAGCAGCAGACCGATAGTGCCGAAGATACTCCAAATTACTAGCAACGCGTACCGCTGAGTGCGTCCTTTGGCAAGTTCTTTATCCACTGGCATCTCGTCAGTTCCCCAATTCGCAACCACCACTTTTCGATACTGATCCGTGACGATATTAAACAACCGTTACTGGGCAAGCAATTTCTCATGTGTTAGGGTCAAACTCTGAGGTTGCCAGCATATTCGTTGAAAGAAATTGTAATGGACAGGATAAGAAAATTATTGGTTTGCTCGATAATATTTTCCTTGGCGTCACTGGTGGGGGAATCGGGATTAGCGGAGGATCCCCTATCTTTTCGGACAATGACATGGAATATCTGGCATGGCGGTCGCGAGGATGGTGAGGAAATCGGTCCACAACGTGTCGTGGACGTTATCCGACAAAGCAAAGCTGATATCGTTGCTATGCAGGAAACGTATGGTTCTGGAGAGTGGATCAGTGAACAGCTTGGGTTTCACTTTCACCCCCGCGGTACCAACGTCTCAATTCATAGCCGCTATCCGGTGCTTGAAGATATTTCGGTGTTTGAAAAATTCAAATGCGTCGGCGCTTTATTGGAATTACCAGAAGATCGCAAGCTTGCTTTCTATTCAATTTGGTTGCCCTACAACAAAGAAATCTGGGTGGAAGGTACTCGAGATGTTAATGATTTAGATGCTATGAAATACGCTTGCGATGCTTCCCGCGAAGATTTGGAAAAAATGTGGGCATTAATTCAACAACGACTCAGTGATCCTAAGTATGCAGGAATTCCGATCGTGATAGCAGGCGATTTTAATAGCATGTCTCATCTCGACTATATAAAGCCATTCCGAAATCAGTTTGATGGCGTGGTAATCGACTGGCCCACCAGTCATATCCTGAGTGATGCCGGGTTTCAGGATGCATGGCGTGAGCTTCATCCCGAAGTCAATCGTCAGGAAGATCGGACCTGGACACCGCGTTTCCCTAAACAACAACAAGATCGCATTGATTTTATCTATTATCGTGGCTCCCGACTGGAAGCCCGAGATGCCGTGGTTATCGACGAACATGCTCAAAAATTCCCCTCGGATCATGCCGCGTTGGTTACCGAGTTCTCCTGGATCGAACCAACACCATCACAGAGGCTGCGTTTGGTCTCCTACAATATTAAGCATGGTTTGGGTAACGATGGTCGTCTTGATCTGGAACGTACCGCGGCCTTGTTAAATAATCTGCGCGCTGATTTCATTGGCTTGCAAGAAGTAGATAATAAGGTGAAACGCAGCGGCATCGTCGACCAGGCTCGAACTCTCGGCAAGTCTTTGGGTATGTATTCCGCCTTTGGTTCCTTCATGGATTATCAAGGCGGTAAGTATGGATTGGGGATGCTTTCGAAGCATCCGATTCTGGCAGCCAAGGAGATCAAACTACCTACGGGAAATGAACCACGCGTGGCGCTGGCCTGTAAGATACAACTACCCGATCGTCGAGAAATAATGGTGGTTAACTTACATTTCGATTGGGTTGAAGATGATAAGTTTCGATTTCAACAAGCCAAAGAACTGGCTAAATATTTGGATACTCTGACTCTGCCCTATGTGTTGATGGGTGACTTCAATGATCAACCTCAATCTCGTACATTGGATTTGCTTTCAAGAGGTACGATGGCCGCCGTCAAACCAAGACAGGATAGGTTCACTTTTCCTTCAATGAAGCCCACAATCGAAATCGATTTCATTTTTGCTGCCCCTCAGGAAGACTGGCAATTGAATTTCAGTCGCGTCTTGAATGGTAAAGTAACATCCGATCATCGACCCTTTTTGGCCGTCGTTGAACTGCAGCCCTGATTAGGTGGTCGGAGTACACAGAACTCTAGCCAGCGTGATCAGGCTGGCCATTGATGGCTTTCTAAGATCCCCTCGAATTCAAATACTGAATTCAAATACTGAATTGGAAAGCAGGCCTCTCAGTCAGTTGCCAGGCCGCTTGGAAAAGAGCATGATTTTGGTGGGGATAACAAGAACCGCGTCGTCATGTTTTTTTGTAAATCCCAGAAAATACTAGATTTCAACCTTTACTCCGTACTTTGGTACGGAGTTATAATTTTGACATGGAACAAAACTTGCAAGAACTAATGACGATTGGCGTCCTGGCGAAAGAGGCTGGGGTTGGAGTCGAAACGATACGTTTTTATCAGAGGAAGGGTCTGCTCAAGATACCTGACCGAACCTCGGGTTTTCGAAAGTACACTCCATCCGATCTGCGGCAGATTAGGTTTATCAAAAGAATTCAGGAACTTGGTTTCACGCTGAAAGACGCGGAATCTCTCCTGGAGATTACTTTTTGTTCCCCCAAGACTCGGCCTCTTCTTGAAAAGGTTTGTAACGAGAAGATCGAGGAAATTGAAAAGAAAATAACAGATTTGAACGGCATGTTGGGTGAANTACGCCAGTTTCACCAATCATGNGGTTGTGAATCGTCGAATACTATCCAATGCAGTCTTCTTGAATGTTTTGAAAACGAATGGGAATGCTGCGAGAACTCTAATGGGAGAAAAAAATGAAAGATTCTTGTGAATGCTGTAATAAGGGCAAATGCGTATGTAACACCACGGCATGTAACTGCTGTTGTGGATCTGAATCCTGTGGCTGTAGTTCGCCGTGTGTCTGTGGCGATTGCTGCACCTCATGTTGCTAACACAAAGCAAAACGGTTGCTAATTTAAGAACGGCAACAGGAAAGAATTAGGGCAGGGCGGCCGTGGCCGACTCCAATGATTCTAGGTCCATATGATTATTTAGTTCCGCCCATTGGGCGATCGAAACAGCGTGAGGAATCCCTCACGCTGTTTTTTATNATTAGATGAGTTCGGTGATCTNAAACGAGCTAGATGAAGAGNCGCTTTACACACCGACAGAATCAATGTTCTCTTTTGGATGACACGCNGAGATAGCTATAGTTCTGCCACGNTACGATAGACCCAACGAGACATTACTCGAAAGNTGGTAAACATAAACCAAAGCCCCTGGCCCGCTTTCCATCCGGGATAGGCTAATACGATTGCAAGACCGGCCAGCATCACTTCATTCTCAGCAAAAGCACCCACAACTAAGATGAAAGGCATACCAAGGATACTGACCAACAGGAGGATTCCGCTGCAGTAGAAAAACATTGTCAAACACCATAAAAATATAAACTGGACTGTTTTACTANCTTNAAGAAGNAAAAATACAACTAACAAAGATGTGATGACGCAGGCGACAAGAACGACGATTAGAANAAACGTAGTAACTAGAAAAGAAATGTCTCGCTCGCCGGTCAGATCTACCTCACCGGTATTTAAGAAGCGTAACAACTGCTCTAANAGTATTTCCGGAATGCCCATCATTGCACCACCGATGGCCGCCAATAAACCAAAAGCGAATCCGTAACGCAGGATAATTGACCATGGCAGCGACAATACGTTACGCAGATCTNTTTTAAAGTCGATCTTCAAATGTTTTNCCATTGGTCAACTCGCAGATTAGGGTAACAAACTGCGTTGATTACCATNTTTACGATTTAAGTCTCTTTTTATAAAGATGTCATTATTAGACAGTTCAGGGCGCAATTAATCTTTGGGCTAATGGTTTCGGCGCGTTTCTCAGAACTATCGACCGAAGAGGAAAGCAATCAATAATCGAGTCAAAAACAATTTCGTTCAGTGGCGACTCTCGACTATGATCAAAATTATCTCGATAATAACGGGGCAAAATACCTAAGCGGAATTGGCAACTATGCTCCCTTCGCTCGACAATGCTATTACCATCTCACACATTGGATTTCATCATCATGAAAAACCAACCGCGCCGTCAATTTCTTAAAAAATCAATTACTGCTACTGCCGGAATTGGTTGCCTTCCACTTTTAACCAAGGCATCCTCTGCTCTGAACAAGTCCGCCCAAGGGATGAAGTTTGGCTTGGTCACCTACCTTTGGGGCAAGGATATGGATCTTCCCACCTTGTTGGATGTCTGTGAGAAATCCGGAGTCCTGGGAGTCGAAGTACGCACCCAACATGCCCACGGTGTTGAGCCCGTACTATCAAAGGCAGAGAGAGCGGAGGTCAGGAAACGCTTCGCGGATAGCCCCGTAGAATTGGTAGGTTACGGATCTAATGCTCAATACCACGAAAACGACCCGGCCAAGGTCAAAGCCAATATCGATTTGACAAAAGATTACCTGCGTTTGATGCATGATTGTGGTGGCAGTGGCGTCAAAGTTAAACCGAATGGCTTTGTGAGCGACGTTCCCCGAGCAAAGACCGTCGAACAAATTGGTTTAGCCTTGAACGAAGTCGCAAAGTACGGGGATGATCTTGGGCAGGAAATTCGCGTGGAGGTTCATGGGCGTGGCACAAGTGAATTGCCTGTGGTACGGGATATTTTTAAAGTCGCCACTCACCCGAACGCCACGGTTTGTTGGAACTCTAATGATGTTGATCTCGATGGTGCCGGTCTGGATGAAAATTTTGACATGGTGAAGAACCGATTTGGTAGTACCGTTCATATCCGCGAACTGAATGTAGGTAAGTACCCCTATGCAGAATTGATGAAAAAGTTCAACGAGATGGACTATCAAGGATGGATTCTACTGGAAGCACGAACTAACCCAGTCGACAAAATCGCTGCCTTGATCGAGCAACGCAAGATCTTTGAACGAATGATTTCCGGATCATGATTTTGTGTTCGTGACTTGACCCGGATGATCAGGACAAGTCGACGGGGAACGACACACGGTTAAAATTCCAGTGTCATTTGCGTATAAAAGAATCTGGCATCGCCGGAATGGGGGACGCCCGCGGTTGTTTGGTAGTACGCACCCGCAAAAAAGTGTGAATATCCGAGCTGAAATTTCAGCCGCTCGCTTAGCGTTAAAGTTGCCAGCAAGTCAATTTCATGGCCCAAATCGCTGCTGCCTGACGAATTTGCGCCCAGCCCTGCAAAGGGGGTCATGTTCGTGTTGTAGGGAACATCCGTGCCATTGGCGAGGCTGAAATAATGATAGTGAACTCTCAATTCGAGCGATTCGGTTGGTTGGCAATTCCAACGTACGTTGANGTCATTCAGATTTCGTCGTCCAAATAAATCCATGTAGCCAAGGTGGCGATGGGCTCGCGGGAAGTAATGATGCCANCCATTGCCCGGGGTGTCACTTCCTGAGGCCCATTCGTAGTAAACCCATAATTGGCCTGCCAATCGGCCCTCTAGTTGTGTTCCCAGTCCAAGGACCGCTAAACCAGCCAGATGGTCTGTCTGATCGGGGTTCCTACCAACCTGAACCCCTCCTTCAAACTCGTAAAGCAACTTATCGCGAGTCCCCTTTAAATGAGAGCCGAGTGTATCATACCGGGCACCGGTACCAGCTAGTTCCAGAGTCAACCAGTAAAAATCCCGCGTGATCCCTTCCTTCACGTGCTGTTGAGCATTGATTCCATAAAGGCGCGTGTCATAATTCGTCTGATTGAAATCCTGAGGTTGCATTGACAAGGTATGAAGATAGTATGCCTCGAAGTCAAATTGCTCGCTTTCAAGAGAAAGTTGCAGGCCATCAAATGCTCGGCGGGTATTGGCCCATTCACCCATACCGGCATAGCGTGTCGATCCGATATCAAGTGATCGTCTACCCACCCTGGCCTGCAGGTGATCGTGGATGGCGATATCAGCGTAGGCTTGATGAAGNTCCANNCGGTCAACTTCATTNCCTCGNGAGGGGAAATTNTCCAGGGTGCTTTCGGCATCCAGAAGTTCAACATACAGGTTAAGATGCTCGTGAAAGGTCGTATCCATCCACAGTCGCGTACGGTAGAGCAGAAAATCATCATCGGTACCGGTTAGACCGAGAGCATTGGTTAAACCGGGGGAAGGGCGNTGATTATTCTCATGATGGTAACGCATGCGAAATTGACCGCCGAATTCAAACTTTCGGTTCACGGCATCGGGATCCTGGANATCATNNGGAAGGGAATTCGTTTCCAGAGATATTGGCGTAATGTAATCGTTATAAGCAACGTCCAGTCGTTCTGTGGAACGCTCCTGTGCCTGACAGGGAAGCGACATACAGACCGCCAGTATCAACACGTTCTTTAGTATTTTTTGAAAATAGTACATAGCTAAAGCTTACTCCTATCGCTAGATATCGGTTTTCCGAGCGCAAAAGTTGATATAGAGAAAGGCTTACACAAAGAAGTAGTTGAAATCAAAGGAATAAGACCGTCACTTCACTGGTAGGGTTTTAATGGTGAATGTCGCTTTTGGTAATAGGTCGTGTGAGTAGTTGACCTTTATGCTGGTTAGCCTAGTGTAAGTTCGGTGAAACAAAATGATCGTCAGATCAGCTACAATGATTCACGTTGGTTTTCAGGACGAAGGATGTCTTGTGCAAACTCGAAGAAATCTACATACATAGAAGTGAGCTTTAAGTGAAACAAACGAGCCTTACCATCCCGATGCTATTGGGCATCTTCCTACTTGCCACTTCTGCCCGCGCTGCGGAAAGGCCCAACATTCTCTGGATCACCAGCGAGGACAATGGCGTCTCCTGGGTGAGTTCTTACGGTGGCACCAATGCCCGGACTCCGAACATCGATCAACTTGCCGCCGAAGGATTTCTTTACCAGTACTGCTTCGACAACGCTGCCGTCTGTGCTCCGACCCGTTCCTGCTGGATCACCGGCATGTATGGCATTTCCAACGGTACTCAACCGATGAGAAGCCGTAATGAAATTCCTCACGACAGGATTTCCTATTATCCGGATCTGCTGAGAAAGGCCGGCTATCACACCTCCAACCCCGGCAAGACGGACTACAATATCGGTGGTCGTGATGATTACGATGCGTGGGATGTTGGTAAAGGAGCAGGCACGATCTACGGCTGGAAAAAGCGGCAACCTAACCAGCCATTTTTCGCAGTCGTCAACATTGGTGACAGTCATGAGAGTCGAGCTCACGGCGATAACGAGAACACCAGAAACGATCCGGCTGCAATGAAGCTGTTCTCCTATCATCCCGACTTGCCTGAGATTCGTAAGACTTATGCTAAGTACGCGGATGCGGTCGAAAGAATGGATGAAAAGGTAGGGAAATGCCTCGCGGAACTTGAAAAAGACGGCCTCGCCGACAGCACGATCGTGATCTACAACTCCGACCACGGCGGTGTGCTGGCCCGCAGCAAACGCTTTTGCTATTCGAGCGGTATTCACTGCCCCCTGGTGGTGCGTGTCCCCGAGAAATTCAAGTACCTCTACCCGGCAAATCGGCCTGGCGAAGTGCTTGAGCGACTCGTCAGTTTTGTCGATATGCCCAAGACCTGGCTCAGCCTGGCTGGCGCGGAAATTCCAGACACGTTTCAGGGGACGGTCTTCCTCGGCAAAGGGATCGAAAAGGAGCCTGCCTACCATCTTGCTTTTCGGGAGCGCGCTGATGAACGACTTGATTGTGTGCGTGTGATACGTGACAAACGCTATGCTTATCACAAGAACTATATGCCCTACGCGCCGGCGGGTCAGCACCTCGCCTATCTCTGGAAGGCCGAAGCCACGCCCGCATGGGAACAACATCACCGTGAAGGTAAAACGGATGAGATCACCGGTCGCTTCTTTGAACCCCGCGTTTCGGAAGAATTCTTCGACAACGAAAAGGACTTCGACAATGTGCACAACCTCATCGAAGCTAAGAAACATCAGGAGAGAATTGCCAAACTCAAGAACGCTCTACGCCAACGTCAGCTAGAACTTTATGACTCCGGTTTGTTACCTGAACAAATGCGTGTGCGTCGTGCCAAAGAGAATGGGCTTACGATTTATGATATGGTTCGTGACGAGAAACTCTATCCCCTTGCCACCTATCTAGACGCCGCTGATCTGGCGCTCGCCCGGGATAAGTCCAACCNTGNCNTCTTTGTCCGTCACCTGAGCCATGACGACGAAGGCCTNCGTTGGTGGGGAATNGTGGGTTTGCACCTGCTGGATCAAGAAGCCGCNCCGGCTACTGCNGCACTTGAAGTTGCCCTGAGCGACGACGCCCACGAAATCCGNATGATGGCCGCCTGGACGCTCGTCAAACTCGGGAAGCCAAACNAGGCAATCGCCTGCCTCGACGATCTGCTCTTCNGCACATGNNANAATGAAGACATGCTGCACAACGTACTGGAATGGATGGGCGAACCTGGNCTNCCTTTAGTNAAGAAATATATTGAGAACGACGGCAATCGTCAGGGCCGCTACGGCATCGGGATTCTAGGANGGATCGCTGAGCTGAATGGGTGGTAAGCTCCTTGAAACGATNGTCATAGAACACATTCTTCATATCACTNAGGCACANGATNTCAATCCTAGCTTNGCTTTAANTCCTCAAATGACTCATGNCGGTGTGGTGGAATTNNNAGTACCGCTTTACTTCCCGGAGTCCTNCAGGANATGACGCAANCG
This sequence comes from Planctomycetaceae bacterium, assembly GCA_002705165.1. Classification (GTDB taxonomy): domain Bacteria; phylum Planctomycetota; class Planctomycetia; order Pirellulales; family Pirellulaceae; genus UBA721. The sequence goes on from PAJC01000065.1 coordinate 17,505, forward strand.
CTAGAGAAGGATCTGCTTCTNNTCANGCTTCCCAAAGCAGCTAGTGATGTGNANCATGAAGTAGCCGACAGAATNCCTCATTGTTTAAGCACCGGNCTCAACNCATCAAGATCAGGAAGCAAACATGAACAAACAAACGGCTTGGTTNAATCGTCAGCGCTGGCATAAGCTTATGCTTGTGAGCTTGCTTGTTCTTTGCTCNCCTGTGGCAACNATGGTCANCGAGGGCAGGGTTCNGGCATTTTATCCCGAGCTCCAAGATAAAAGATCGCGACTGGATTTAACAATCAGTTCGAGTGCGGTTGCTGGAATGGGGACCCCGAATTCGCCGGTGAAATTCACTACGAAACTCGTCAACAACGGGAACCAGACGGTTAACGGCCTGCTTGGATGGAGTATTAACAGCACCGCGATATCCCCTGCGAAGATTCCTAGTCAGGCGATCCAGATTGATGCGGGTGAGACGAAAGAACTCACAAAAACCATCGTGCTCCCGTTAGCTGGGTTTGTCGAAATGGTTTGCAAATTTGAACAAGGTGAAACAGTAAAATCCATTCAGAAAACAAGTCGTGTAGGATGCAACCCAAACCAATTGTTGACACCGCTGACACAGCAGGATGACTTTGACGAATTCTGGGAGCGTTCCATCGCAGAATTGAATGCGGTCCCTCCGGCATTCAAAACGATTGAACAGCCGAAGATGAGCGATGGCAATATCCGGGTTTTTGAAATCAGTATGCGGAGTCATGATCAGGTTCGAGTCCGTGGCTGGCTCGAAGTCCCGCGTCAAGTATCGAAACCTCTTCCCGTAGTGATTCGTGTTCCTGGTTATGGACAAAACATGAAACCGATTGGCAAATGTGATGACATGATTGTATTTTCGTTTAATCCCCGCGGTCACGGAAACAGCCAACAGGACATTTCCGGCCAACCCAACAACTTCTGGATTCGAGGTTTGGACAACCCGGAAACTTACTATTACCGCGGTAGCTATCTGGATTGCATTAGGGCAGTCGATTTTATCTCGTCCCGGCCTGACGTGGATCAGGATAAGATCGCTGTCTGGGGTGGTAGTCAGGGGGGCGGATTCGCATTTGCTACAGCGGCCCTCGATTCAAGAGTTGATTATTGTATCGCCGACATTCCCTTTCTTTGCGACTGGAGAAATTACTTTCGTTTAAGCCACTGGCCTGAGATGGATAACTGGATCGCCGAGCAGCCACAACGGTCCTGGGAATCAACGCTGCGAACACTTAGCTATTTTGACACCATGAACCTAGCGGGACGAATTCGTCGTCCCACCCTGATGTCAGTTGGTCTTCAGGATGGGGTGTGTCCACCGACCACATGCTTTAATACCTTCAACCGCATCTCCGGCGAAAAGAATTATAGAATCTATCCAAACAAGCGACATGGGCTCGGCAAAGAACATTACGCATGGGTTTGGACACAACTTCGCGAAGCATTTAATAGCACCGACTGAACGCTGCTGCCCACACGAACCGTCCGGTAGCAGGAATTGGGAAAGAGAAGCCTCTAATCATTGTCTTTCTGAGAACTTAAGACTTCGCGTTTCATTTGCGAGCATTGTTTGCCAAGGGCCATATTAGATTGGCCTTGGTTCTTTCAAACAAATATTTGTTATCCGCAGATTGGTCGGTTGAAATAATGAGTGCTTTAATCCTAGCAACCCATTTTACTATTATGTGTTTCGGCCTTGTTTCTAATCCGTTGGGGAATTGAATTGATGTGTTAGACTGTGGTGGCGGTGAGCCCGTTATCAGAGAATGAAACTCCAGGAGGCTATCAAGATGCGACGAATTTGTATTGCTCTAATTTTTG
>PAJC01000066.1 GCA_002705165.1 Planctomycetaceae bacterium
CCTTTAGTACACCCTGGGGATTAATAACGACACCAGCACCGCCTTGACCGCCTTGACCGCCGCCTTGACCGCCACCGCCACCGCCAAAACCACCGCCGCCTTGACCACCGCCGCCAAAGCCACCACCACCTTGACCACCGCCTCCAAATTGAGCGTGGACAGCAGGGCTAAAGACTAATAAGCCAGCTACGACAATCACCGATAACAACTTGTGAAGACATTTCGACGTTGACATGATCAGATTCCTCGTCTTCGTCCCCGTACTAGCCGGGAACGGCATAAATATTGTTTTCTCTATTTCCGCAACTCAAATTACGGCTTTTCTCAGGCAGTAATACGTTTGAGTTCGACTTCCGCCAATAATTCAAGCGCACATTCCGTCACTTATCTCATCGAGAAGAGGTCTATTCCGATATTAGTTCGGTAAACTAGAGAAGGCAAGAAAACGAGGATATTTGCCCAAGAAGAGTAGTGTAATTGTCTTAACAGGTAATCTCGGCGGAGTAACCGTTATAATCGATAACCTTTGACAACCATTCTGCACTCAGGTGATCTAATCGACTGCTTAGATTCTCAGCCGTCAAATCTTAGCTTTTAAGCAATGCCAGTGGGTTCTTTCGCTGTTTCAACGGCATTTCAACTGGGACACTCTGGCGATGTGACTCAAAAACAGCCGCAATCATCTCCACGGTTGTCCGAGCTTCATACATATTACACTCGGGCTGTCTGTCTTCTTTGATTGCCGCNAGTAAATCTATACAAGCNGCGACATTCCCAGCATGCAGCGAAGTATCNTCTGACACTTCCGGCTTACCAACACCACGGGAAGTAACNCGTTGCCACGTCTTATCNGACCTCCCNGGACACCAATTAGGGTCCTCCAGTAAATAGGCTAACGGTCGATAGCCCGTCTTAATATCAAAGATTCCTTTGCTACCGTAAATTTGCAAAGCAAATCGGGCACCATTCCCAGCGCTGCGAGTTGATGCGAAATATCCATGAATGCCATCCTGCATCCCATAAGTGGCGTTCAACGAATTTGANGCTAATGGCCCAATCCCTTCATTACCTTCATAGACATCTTTTTGGCGGAGCGCNACACCATCCTGATATGCCCGAGCAAAACACCAGGTTGGCTCACCACCAAAGAAATGCATCATGTTNAAGATATGGCTCCCAAGAACCCACAGATCTTCTCCACCACCGCGACCATCTTCTTTTCCACGACCGCGAAGTTCCAACACGTCACCTATACGCCCGTCCTCGATCAACTCGCGCACCACACGAAGGGTAGGGCTATACCGAGTCTGATGTGCAATGGCAAGCTTCACTTTATTCAACTCACAGGCAGCCACCATTTGATCTGCCTCTTCGAGTGTTCGACAGAATGGTTTTTCCATGTATATATGCAACTGTTTCTCTGCCACCGCTAAAACGATATCGCGATGTTGATCTAACCACCGCGGACATACAGCCACAATATCCAACTGCTCATTGTTCAGCATTTTTCGATAGTCAGCATAAGCTTCAGGAGCTTTGAGACGTTCCTTCGCAGCTGCGCGACCTGCTTCGTCCGGGTCACTCACCGCCACTACCTGGCAGCCTGGAATATGAGACCAAACCGTATCAATTCCATGACCGTAATTTCCCCGGCCTGTATGACCGATAACGCCTATTCGATAATTAACCATTACCCTATGCTCACTTTGATAATCAGANGAAGACTCCGGTTAGGAGTATGACTTGTATAGGTTATGATACTAATATTCTCCCGTACCTTGTAGATTTTTCATNCGACAAAGCTCTCTTATGGAGCCAGCCGTGGACAACAATAGTGAACTTTTACCAAATAGTCGCATCGCAATTATCGGTGCAGGTATCACTGGGCTTTCTGCTGCCTACTATCTCCATCGGCAACGTCCCGACTTACAAATATCCGTACTTGAATCCAGTTCCCAGGCAGGAGGGATCCTACAAACGACCCGTCGCAAGGGCTTTCTTATTGAACGTGGACCGGATATGTTCATCACGCGTGACTCAGACGCTCTTAAGCTCTGTGAAGAGCTTGGCTTTGCAGATCAGTTAATCCAAACCAATACAGCCNATCGGGGTGCTTATCTAATCCACCACGGAAAGTTNCAAAAAATGCCGGCTGGTTGGACCATGATGACGCCAACNAGTTTNTGGGCAATTGCAAANACTCCTCTCTTAAGTCTGCGAGGTAAGCTTCGGGTCTGCTGGGAATTATTCGTACGACGGCGTAAACAAACTACAGACGAAAGCCTAGCTTCCTTTACTCGCCGACGTCTTGGTCAGGAAGCCTTTGACAATATTATTCAGCCACTGATCGGTGGCATTTACACAGCCGACCCCGAAAAGCTAAGCATGAATGCGACCCTTAAATCGTTCATCGATATGGAACGAGAAGACGGAGGCTTGATACGTGGGGGACTAAAACAACTGAAGAATCACAAGGGCGATACCCCCAGTAGCGGCGCACGCTATGGGATGTTTGTGACGCCCAAACACGGCATGCAATCGTTCGTCGANACTATCGTGAACGCACTTCCGGATCAANCCATTGAATACNACANNAACGTAACCGNAGTGAAAACATCGGGNNATGCGATGGAAGTCACCGTGGAAGGTGAAACCACNGGNCGNCGNTACGACAAAGTACTNGTTACAACCTCCAGTCAGATTGCCGCGCGGTTGCTNAGTGGTACTTTTTCAGAATTGAGCGCTAGTTTAGAAANNATCCCTTTGGCCGGCGCTAGCGTTCTNTCCATGGGGTACACCAGAGANCANGTAGAACACCCTCTGGATGCTTTTGGAATCGTGAGTCCNATCAAAGAGAACCGCCCACTTATTGCTATTAGTATTTCCAGTGTCAAGTTTGCTGGTCGCGCACCGGATGATCACGTCTTATTTCGTGTATTTATCGGCGGTGCATTACAACCCGAGTTACTGGACCTCTCCGATGATGAGCTCATACAATCAACCCGTAAACAATTAAAAGAGTTGCTTGGTGTCCGTGGGGAACCAATCTTTACCGAAGTCGCTCGTTGGACTAACACGATGCCTCAATATCACGTTGGACATGTTGAGCTGGTTGATTCCATCGAAACCCAGCTAGAGGATATTGCCGGATTGGAATTAGCCGGGAACGCATACCGTGGTGTTGGAATACCACTTTGCGTTCGTAGTGGTAAGCTCGCAGCGGAACGGATCATTGGAACAGAGGGTTAGCTTGCGCGAAACCGCCTAAATTTGACTACCTCTTCTTATTGAGAAGTCCCATCCCAATCGATTTCATCGATTTTCGCAGCAAGAATAAAATCATTTTCACTCAGACCGCCAATGGCATGCGTCCAGATCTCAATACTNACGTTTCGATAGCTTTCCAAATGAATATCGGGGTGATGGTTCTCATCTTCAGATAATNCAGCAACAGCCTGGAAGAACACCATNGCCGACATAAAGTTTGAAGCTGTCCATTCACGTCGGATCCTCTGACCTTCGTTGACAATTTGCCAGCCGGGATGTTCTATCAACTGAGCCTGTGCCTCTTCCAGGGAATATTTAGGCACACCACCTTCACAAGGTAGGCATCGTTTTGTGCGTAATTCGCAAGCTTCCTGTATATCCATCATTCTAAATAGTCTTCAATTTTGAGCGATCGACCATGGGTTTGCCCTCGCGTTCCTTAGCTTTATTTTCACGCCAAGGCTTCCCCTTCTCGTAAAAATCCAATTCCTTTTCCAGGTGTTCCTGAATATCCTCACGCCCAATTTCGACAGCTTTCTTTGCCCATTTTTTTGCGTTGGCAAAATCTCCGACTTCTGCATAAGCTGCTCCCAACGTGCTAAGGATATGAGGTTTTTTGTATTCCGATACCTCACAAGCTTTCAGCGCCAATTCGACAGACTTTTTGCCGTCACGAACTTCGTCATCNTCTGAAGTCGCAAGTGTCCAGGCCCAATTATTCAACAAGTTGTCATGGGTCTGGTTGTGCTTATAAGCTTCTGCATAATCAGCAACGGCTTTGCCATGTTCTCCCATGCTTAAATAAATATCCGCGCGGGAATAATAACCGATCCAGTCTTCTTTATTCCTTTCGATCGCAATATTAACATGCTTGATCGCGCTATCGAATTCCTCTGCCATCGAGTAGTCCATCGCCATACGAATACGCATTTCATTATCGGTTGGCAGGAATTGCAACAGGGCTTCAAGTAATTTTGCCGCTCGATAATAATCCTGCTGCTGTTCCAAAACTCCGGCCCGCAAGAGATACAACTGGGGAGCACCGGGGTTAATCTCCTGAAGAGTATCNAGATCTTGATTTGCTTCTTCAAGACGGTTCTCNGCTAGAGCTATATTAGCGCGTAGTANCAACGCNCCTTCNCTCTTCGGATTGACTTCAATGGCCTTATCAAGATCTTTCTTACCTTCTTCGATATTATTCTGCATGACATGAATGCGTGCACGCAACTCATATCCAGCCGACGCATTAGGTTGCTTTTCCACCGCCTGATTGGCAATCTCAATAGCCTGGCCAAATTCTTCCTGCTGAGCCAGCGCTTCGGCNAGAGCAGACATTGCCAGAACATCGTCACCGTCAAGTTCGACAACACGTCGGAAATCCTCNGCTGCCTTTTCGAAGTTACCCTGCTGCGAATAAACAGCAGCACGAGCGGTGATAGCAACTGAATTGTCATCATCAACCTTAATGGCTTCACTCAAATCAGCAATTTTCTGATTGACATCACCACGAAGCGCCGCTCGAGCAACCAANGCGTTAGCTTTTGGTTCAGGGTCTTCGTANANCTCCAGAGCCTTCGATGCTGACTCAATACCAGCTTTNCGGGTTCCACCTGGTAAGGCATGAAGCTTTGCTATCAAAAGATGAGCATCCGCAAATGCGGCGTCGTACTTCGTTAGCCGACCCAGATCGCTTAGTGCCAAGCGGCGCATTTCGACCCACTGTTGCGGTGGACGTCCGGAAAGCAACGGATTCGATAGCTGTTCTGCTCTCTGGTATAACGTGGATGTGATCAGTTGGATGGCAAATTCTTTGCCTCCATCATCCAGACCAGCCTCAACCGCTTTTTCAGCAAGCTTGACAACTTCTTCTAAATCCTGGAAATTCTTTGCATTCAGCTTGGCTTCCGTTGCCTGATCAAGAAATGTTTGTCCTTCTTCATCCGCTAGTAAACAACTACCGGTAAAAAAGACGATCGATAGGCTAAGCACCACTTTGATAGCATGCATGAACATGGTTCCTATTCACGAATTGTGAAACTGTGTAATTGATTAAGTGATATTCGCTTGAGTCCAGGNTCCATCAACACTTCTCCAGACGGTTCCATTGGGACTTTCATCTTTTAAGATACAAGGNAGNCGGTGGGNTCGCACATTATCGTAACATTGAAGCATCCCAAACCGCAAAAGGGATCCCGGAATTCCAACCGCTGTAAATCCTGGATGACCCGTTGCCGGGAAAGGCCCGCCATGATTCATCGCTGCCGAGACCGCAACACCTGTTGGCATTTTGTCATTCAATAGACGACCGACCTTCACCCGCATCTGGCTGGCAATCTGGTCATACGCATCATCATCCGNTCCTGNGCTATCTGAATAGATACATCCAGTCAGATTACCTTCTAGTATTGATACAACTTGTACTAATTCGTCAACGGACTCAGCAATCAATAACAAAGAACTATTACCAAAGGCTTCTGTCTGCATTATTTCAGAATCCGACAAAAATTGAGCTGCCGTCACTTTTAATAANGTATTGGCATAACAGAATCGTCCTTCATCAGCTGCTGCATTACCGACAAGCATTTCAGCTCCGGCATCCACGAGCACTTGCAGGTTGGACGCCAAACTCTTCTCAACTCCAGAAGACAATAAGGTTCCTACNGGGGCCTCGGCGAATTTAGAGGCCAGCGATTCAACAAACTGATCCGTAGTTTCTCCTGCCAGCAGCAGTACCAGGCCCGGNTTAGTACAGAATTGACCGGTCCCCATCAANCAGCTACCGGTAAATTCATCGGCAATTTCAGTTCCCCGTTCAGCCAACGCGCCTGGTAGAATCACCACTGGATTCACACTGGAAAGCTCAAGATAAATTGGTTTACCTGCCAGATCCGCCGCCTGCTTGAGCTTTAGTCCTGCGTGTCGGCTTCCTGTATAACCGGTGGCACCGGTACGCGCATCAGAAACCAGTCGCTCTCCATCCGCATGGCTCGTGCGATAGATCAATTGCACCATACCTGCAGGCATATCCGTTGCGACCGCAGCTCGTTGGGCACATTCAGCAAATAATTTAGTCGTCCCTGGATGAGATGAATTNGCTTTGGCAATCACTGGATTTCCTGAAGCGATGGCCGCAACAAAGTCTCCCCCGGAAGCACTGCCAAATGCTAACGGGAAGTTATTTGGCCCAAAGACACACACGGGGCCAATGGCACCATAAACACTTCGAATATCAGTCGTCGTATCGATCGTTGGTAATGCCCAACTGCCATCCCGAGCCGCAGCAGCAGCCTGACGCAATTGGTTCGTGGTTCGGGGCATTTCACCACCCGCCAATCGGGTTTCCTTAGGGTAAGCGGTTTCAGCATTCGCCATATCAACAATAGCTTCTGCATGCGCCTCAATATCATCAGCATAAGCTTCCAGNAAATCAGCGATTTGCGNTCCTGAAATATTCCGCAAAGCAGCTGTGGCGCTCGCTGCAGCTGCTAATGCTTCGTCACAATCTTCCCAGTTACTTACTGGATACTGCGGCTCAAGTAATTCCCGGGTGGCAGGATTAGCCGCCTGAAAAGAGGAGGAGGCATTTGCCTCACGCCATTGACCAGCAATTANAACTTTTTCCATTGTCTTTGATCTTTCGTTATTAGCTTCCAACCAACGCGNTGTCAGTCAGTTTTATCTCGAACTATACGATGTCGGGGTATTCCACAAANCTTAACCCTGAACAACAGGATTGGTTAGTGTACCAATACCACAAATTGTGATGTGCACTACATCGCCAGCATTTAAAGTGAAGTCACTATCAGGAACGATACCCGTTCCCGTCATTAGGAAAACTCCATTGGGAAATTCCTGTTCTCGGCATAAATAGCCAATGAGATCTTCAAAAGTACGATGCATTTCACTGACGCCTGAGTTGCCTTCAAAAACGACTTCGCCCCCACGTTCAATTTGTAGTTTGATACCTGTGTCTTCGCGAGCGGGCATACTATCAAGCAGGGTAATACATGGNCCAAGTCCTGCGCATTGTCGATAGACTTTTGCTTGCGGTAGATAAAGCGGATTTTCTCCTTCAATATCCCGACTGCTCATATCGTTTCCGATTGTAAATCCAACCAATGTCCCCTGACTGGAAACAACACAGGTGATTTCAGGTTCCGGTACATTCCAGGTCGCATCGTAGCGAATCCGAACCGGTTGCCCAGGTCCGGACACTCTGTGTGGTGTTGCTTTCATAAACAATTCGGGACGATCAGCCTCGTAAACTAAGTCATAGCAGGAAGCACTTGTTTCAGATTCTTCCATACGTGCGGTTTGGCTTCGTTTATAAGTCACCCCTGCAGCCCAGACTTCCTGTTGATCGATCGGAGCAAGTAGCGTCACCTCGGCCAAGGCGAGTTCCTGCTCAGATACCAAAGAAGCTGCGGTCTCCGATGGATTCCCTGACTCAATAATATCTGCCAATGTTGAACAGGCAGAATCATCAAATGACAAAGGGCGAACAATCTCACCATCTAGCTGGGCAACCAGCACTTCACCCGTAGCCGTTTGGCATTTAACAAGTTTCATTTCATTTCTCCTTAGAACGAACCTCTAGTATTGAATTTTGGCTTAGCCCCAAATCTCATTCAATCTTCGAATCCAGTTCCCGTGCATAATGGCTTCAATATCTTCCTGGCTATAACCTCGGTCAGCCAGCAATGTCGTTAGTTTTTGCAAGTCAGCTATTGATTCCATGTCGTAAGGACATTGTTCGCGGCCATAGCCGCCGTCCAGATCGGAGCCAATTCCAACATGTCGAGTGTTACCTGCAAGCTGACAAATATGGTCTACATGTTCGATGATGCGTTCAATGTTCACACCCGCGGAGTAAGGCTGCGTGATAAAACGTTGCCAACCAGGAGCCATCATCCAAGCATCAAAGGCCATCCCAAGGACAGCATCACGTTCAATAATGGCTTGAATCTGTTCATCACTAAATTGGCGTTGATGAGGAACAAGAGCCCGGCAATTTTGGTGACTTGCCCAAACCGGGCCGTCATATAACTCCAGCGCTTCCCAGAACCCTTCATCTGTTAGGTGAGTAACATCCAGAACAATACCCAAGCTCTGCATTTCTTTTAGTAAATCTTTACAAGGTGGCTCTAGCCCCCCTTCAGAGCCCGTCCCGGGGGCATAACGTCCCGGACCGTAATGAGCCGGGCCGATCGCTCTCAAGCCATATTCATAAGCTTTCTCCAGATAGCTGAGATCGATAATTGAGTCAGCTCCTTCGAGGCTTAAGACATATCCAATCGGCAAATTTGATTTATCGTCCGACGTCTCCCACCGTTGAACATGATCATTTAGCTGCTGTTTGTCACGGAGCTGAACCATCAATCCCTTATCTTCCATGACTCGGTACCAGGCTAACTGAGCCTGTGTAATCGACCATGCGATATCAGGGCTATTCCAGCCGGGAAGTGGATTATCTGGAGCGACATAACGACCAATTTGCGTTGCGATACAAACGCCGATCTCGCCACGCCGCATTTCCTCCAACGTGAGAACCCCTTTGCCACGGTCGACATAATCCATTTTACCTGCTTCACGCTCGCGGACGTTTTTCAGGGTATCTGTCAAGTCACGGTTCCATTCGACCGCGTTCATCGAAATATCTAAATGTGCATCAAAGATCAGCATGAGGGACTACTCTTCCACCTTTTTATAAAAATACTTTTTGACAATCGCATCCACCGGAGGTGGCATATTGATCGTCACCACATAGCCAACGATAAACGAAGCCGCTAAGCCCAGGATGATTGGGTCCGTACCAAAAAGTCGATAGGGTGTGAAACCATCGCCATTTAGAAACCCAATACAATACATGGCCAAATGAGTTCCAAAGCCACCAAGCATGGCTGCGATACAACCCTGGTGATTGGAACGTGGCCAATAGAGAGCGAAGACTACAGGGGCTAAAAATGCGGCTGCCAGACCACTACCTGTATAGACAATAATATCCTGTAAAAATTCAGGGGGGTACATCGCCCCCACAAGAGCTCCCAAACCAACTACCAATGTAAAGAAGTAACTAAGCTTCTTGATCTTGTCTTCTGTGGCATTTGGATTCATATTTCGCTGGTAAATATCTCTCACCAAGGCGGACGAAATCATTAACAGAAAACTGTCAACTGTACTCATCACCGCAGCGAACGGAGCAGCGATTAATAGCCCGGCCAACCATCCCATTCCAATATTAGAGGTGAGTGTCACCGCCATCTGAGGCATGATCCGATCTGCTTC
>PAJC01000067.1 GCA_002705165.1 Planctomycetaceae bacterium
TAGGGTTGGAATCCATCGTTCATATCTCGTGTTTCGCCGCGAGTTTGGAATCCGAGTTTACCGAAGAACGCATGGGCTCGCGCAAAACGAGTATCTGACCAGAATTCCACTCGACGAAAGCCTGCTTCTCGCGCCCAGTCGATTGCCCAAATCATCAGAGCTTTTCCGAGACCAGTACCGCGTAATTGGGAATGTAGATAGAGGCGGCGAAAGGTGCAGAGTTTTGCGTGTTGGTCTAGTGGGACAACGGCATGCGTGGCAATGATTACACCTGTTTCGTTGCGAACGACGATGAATTCCCCTTCTCGCCCACGGTAATTACCTTCAATATCCAGTAAGTCACTGTCGTCACCATGAAGAACTACTTGGTCACCATACTCCTGATAGCAATCGCCAATCAGATTCACGATTTGATTCTGGTCAGTATTGAGAGCCGGCTGGATTGAAAAATCCGGGAAGTCGGAAAATGGCATGGAGGTAGCGAGCTGTTTCCAGGTAATTGAAGGTTTAACCAAGAAGTTTAAGCATGGGCGAGCCTTCATTGAGCGTGGGACGCTCGGGTCGACCCTGATGGTGATATACCAATTTCATATTGTCGATTCCCAACAAATAAAGAATCGTGGTATGGAGATCCTTGATATGCATCCGATCTTCAACCGCATGCAAGCCTACTTCATCAGTTGTGCCGATCACTTGTCCACCTTGGACTCCACCACCGGCCATAAACATCGTAAAGCCATAGGCATTGTGGTCACGTCCGGTTCCTTTTTCACTCATCGGAGTGCGGCCAAATTCCCCGCCCCAGATCACCAGCGTTTCCTCCAGAAGCCCGCGGCGTTTCAGATCTTTTATTAAGCCGGCAACGGGCTTATCACTTGCCTTACAGTTTTTTGTGTGATTGGCCNCAATGTTTTGGTGNGCATCCCATTTACTNCCACAGCCATGATAGAGTTGTACGAATCGAACTCCNCGTTCAACNAGACGCCGTGCCAGCAGACAGTTTTTCCCAAAATCNTTCGTGTCGTCTTGGTCCATCCCGTAGAGTTTTTTGGTTTCTTCCGTTTCAGAGGCCAGGTCTACAGCGTCGGGGGCTGTTTNTTGCATNCGGTAAGCGAGTTCGAAGCTNTCNATCCGAGCTTCCAATTCGGACTGTTCTTTGCTGAGTTTNTTGGCGTGTTGNTTATTAACGGCGGTNAGTAATTCCAGTTTTTCAAGTTGGCGGGTCGAACTGAGACTCTCTGGAGGTGTCAGATTCTTGATCGGTGGGTTGGAGTTGTATAACGCGGTGCCCTGGTAGACAGCAGGCATAAATCCGGCACTCCAGTTACGCGACTTATTGAAGACTTTGTTAGGAACATCTTCAAGAACCACGAACCCCGGCAGGTTACTATTTTCGGTTCCTAGTCCATAGCTGACCCAACTTCCCAGAGAAGGACGGCCCCCGCGTATCGAACAGGTGTTCATTTGGCACACGCCATTGGAATGGTTGAGACCATTTCCGTGTAATGATCGGATGACCGCGATATCGTCGACGCAGGTGGCGATGTTGGGTAACCAGTCTGAAACCCAGGTTCCAGCCTCGCCGTGCTGTTTCCACTTGCGTTTGTCAGCAAGCAATGGAGCATTGTATTCACCCATCGGAGTAATAATGGGACCGAAGGAATCTGGAAGTGGTTGCCCCGCAAGCTCACGNAACTTTGGCTTAGGGTCAAACAGATCCATAGCACTTGGGCCCCCTTCCATGAACAGGAAGATGACGTTTTTAGCAGTCGGGGTGTGGTGAGCTTTTTCTCCGGCCCTAACGCGTTCATCTTGAAGCAGACCTGACAAAGCAATAGCGCCAAAACCGGNTCCGACTCTGGTCAACATCTCACGTCGAGTTTGAAATATNTTGTTGATCATTTTGTTATTATAGCTCTGGTTTTAATTTGCTCGTCATTTCATTAGTCAATATAGAAGAATTCATTTGAGCATAGCAATACATGGCAATAGTCCTGCCAGTTCGTACTCAGAGCCGCATTTTTTGCGAGGAATTCTCGAGCAGTTGTCAACTCAGCGTCCTGAACTGGCCGCCCGAACAAGTGTAGGTGCANCTGAGAAACGGNNTTATTTANGGTTTNCGGTGAAGCGTCTTCAGGTTCTGTATTTGCAGCCAGCTTTTTNGCGCGTTCAACGATCCAGTCGTTGTTAAGGACTAGCAGTGCCTGNTTGGGAGTCGTCGTCGTCATGCGTTCAGGAGTACTGAGNATATTGTCGGTGCCATCAAACGCCATTAATAATTCGTTCGGCTGATTTCGGATGACCTTTAAATAGATTGATCGACGAGGCTTTGATATTTCAACCGGCGGGCCGAATGACTTACGATCGAGTTCGCCTGAGGCCGCTAGGAGACTATCACGAATCTGCTCGGCGTCCATACGCCGAACATTCGCNCGCCAAAGNAGTGCATTATCAAAGTCGGTTCCGCGGGCTTNCTCCGCCATTGGATTAATCGCTGACTGTCGGTATGTGCTGGAATGGAGTATCAAACGATGGATATGTTTGATACTCCATTGGTTAGCAGTGAATTCCAAGGCTAAATAGTCAAGTAACTCCGGATGCGTTGGCCGCGAACCTAGAATTCCAAAGTCGCTTGGTGTTGAGACAATTCCCTTACCGAAGTAATGCTGCCATATGCGATTTACCATAATACGGCTTGTTAAGGGATTCTCTTTATTTGTCATCCAGTTGGCCAAGGCAGTGCGCCGGCCTGTGGTTGGGAGTCCGACGTTCTGGGGAATAACGGTATCCTCAGGATCAATGACACTTAAAATTCCAGGCTGCACTAATTGATCGGTATCCTGGATGAATGTTTCAGGCGGATTTGCACTGACGTCGGTTACGGTGGGAAGAACTTCCAAAGGAAGAGGTTTGAGTTCATCGAACTTTTCTAGCTGGGCCTTCAATTCTTCCCACTGAGTCTTCTTTTCATCTTTGAAATGATTCTCCCATTTGATCTTTGTAATCTGTTCGTCTACTTGCAAATCGGCAAGATAAGCTAATTGCTGTTCGTAAGGCGAACGTTCGGCAGGCGATTTAAATAGGAAAGGACGGACATCCAAAGGGAATTTGGAATATTGAGCATGGCGTGAAGACTTTTTCTGGGCCGCTTGCATTTCGTCGATTTGCTGTCGGAGGTCTTGGGTGGCTTTTTCCCAGGCTAGCAGTCTCTGTTGATACTCCACAACTTGTTCGGCTGGCGCGTTGATGACCCGATTGATGGGTAGCAGCGGGGAAAAGAAGGCCTGTAGCCGGAAATAATCCTCTTGCAGAATCGGATCAAACTTATGGTCGTGGCATCGAGCACAACTCATCCCCATACCAAGAAAAGTGTCCCCAGTTACGTCGGTAATATCGTTGAGAATGATCGCCCATTGAGACTTTGCATCACGTTGGTTGTATTCGTAGATCCAGTGTCGTAGATAACCGGTAGCAATTTGAGCTTCAAGGTTTTTGGGGTCAAGTTCGTCTCCGGCCAGTTGTTCTTTGATGAACTGATCGTAAGGTTTGTCATTCTGGAAAGCTTTAATTACATAGTCGCGATAGTGCCATGCTCCGCTACGATAAGAGTCGCTGTTATACCCGTCGGATTCCGCGTAACGAACCAAATCCAACCAGAAACGAGCCCAGCGTTCACCGTACTGAGGGCTGGCCAGTAATGAGTCGACAATTGATTTGTAATGTTCTTCACTGGGGTCGTCGATAAAATTCCTTACAACATCAGACGATGGAGCTAGGCCGGTAATGTCGAAGTAGACTCGTCGGAGTAATTTCTCGGGACTAGCGATTCGAGAGGGGCTTAGGTCGTGGTCGTTAAGCTTTTGTAGCACGAATTGATCGATCGCGTTGGTTACCCAGAGGGAATTAGAATGGGGAACGCGAGGCGTTTGGATTGGTTGGAAGGCCCAGAACGTTTTTTGATCAGCCGTGAATTTCAAAGTCCGGTTTTGAGTCGGTGTAAGGTTGCTTTGGGGCCACACCGCTCCCGATTTGATCCAGGTTGCAAGGTGGTCAAGCTCCTGGGTAGAGAGCTTTCCCTTGGGAGGCATTTCTAAGCCTTCGTAATTGACGGCTGCTAAAAGCAAGCTTTCACTAGGTTTACCAGGGACAATAGCCTGCCCGGAATCCCCCCCTTTTAGGAGCGCATCAATTGAGTCGACTCGTAAGCCGCTTTTCTGTTTTTTGTTGCCATGACATTCATAGCAGTGGCGTGCCAGGAGAGGACGGATTCTCTCTTCAAAGAACTTCACCTGCTGGACAGACGGTGCCTGAGCCAACAGGAAAGTATTGCTGATGCCTAAATTCAGTAACGCTAATACAAATGTAAAAAGTGCTAAGTTACAGCGCATGACAGTCACAATGGAGGAGTGTGAAACGTAAGACTTTATTTTACAGGAAGAAGAGAGAGTCGTGCCATAGTCTTAACAAGCTTTGTTTTATTCATCCAAGCTCGAGGGAATGACCTTTTCAGCAGAGGTATTTTCCTTTGGTATGATACCACCCCCCATATAAATCATGGTAGCCGGATGTGCCTGCTTCCACTCGCCCCAGGTCGTCACGATGTAGGGGTAATCTGGTACAGGTGTTTCTTCAGCGGAGTGTTGGAATTCTTCGCCGTTGTAATAAAAGAACATTTCTTTGTTAAGCCAGCCACCGAGTCCCATATTGAGAGCTTCCCCTCGTTCAGTCGACGTGAAGACACGGGCTCGTTCGTGGATTTCGCAATAGGTAATTGAGATTGGAATGTCATCGATTAGGTCGTTTACGACTTTGGTTCCCAGTTCATTGAACGCATCGGCAAGATAGGCGCGATGTTGATCCCCAACAGTGATTCCAATCACTCGCTCTACGTCACTCAGATTAGCTTGGTCTGCTTCGTGCATCACGGGTGACAAGAGGCCTGGCAGGAGCATTGGCGTGTCGCCCGGCGCGCGTTTCCCATTAATGAGAGAAGGGCCGATCCCTTCAGGAATACGGATTTGGATTTTTTCGCTATCCTGAGCTACTGTGGCAGCTAATACAATGACTCCGGTGACGATGATGATGATGAAGAAGGCAGCAAAATACCAAACCGCTCGAGATTCTTCGTCGCCCAGATCTTCGTAGTCGTAATCGTCATCCTCTGCTTCATCCGAAAAAAGCGGGTTGAGTTTCTTTGCCTCGATGACGTCGTGGGTATGTTCTTCGGTAGCTTTGTTCGTTGCGACGGATTTTTCGCCAGTATCCTGGAGAAGCTCTTCGTTTTCTTTAGAAGTTTCGTGTGTATCGTTCATGATGAATTCTGGTTGGTGTTTTGTGAAGTAAACCGCTTACTGGTCTTTGGCTTCACTTTCGGGTAGGACCGGTACATTTTGAGGCGTAGTAGGCAACAGGACCGGTGTTTGCGGATTGCTGTCACTTACTCCGTTTGGCAGGACAGGTGTTTGAGGTGCAAGCGGAACCTGGGTCGCTTCCTCAACCACCGTGCCGCCGGACTGTTCAATAAGAATGCGATTTACACTCTTAGCTGCTTCTTCACGCGTTGGGTCGAGTTGGAGAACCGCTTGGTACCATCCAAGCGCTAATTCAGGCTTCCCAATCTCTTCCGCCAATTTGCCGAGTTCAAGTCTCATCTCAACATTAGTAGGTTCGCCGATAGCATCGGTATTAAGTTTTGAGAATCGTTCACGCTTTCGGCGCAATTCGTCGGACATCGCAATATATTTTTCAGCGTTTTCATTATCGCTAACGCCACGGTAAGCCTCCGCTAGTTTGTACATTAGTTGGTCATCTTTTGGGTGATACTCCAGACCTTCCATTAAGGTGGCAATCGCGTCGTTGTATTGCTTGTCTTGCACCTGAATGGTTCCTTTGAGAAGAATAGCATCGCGTTGCTGTGGATTGGTATCGAGCGATTGTTTTAGCAGCTCGAGGGCGACTCCAAGGTTACCAAGATTGAATTCACTTTCAGCCCGTAATGCCCATACCTCTGGTGTAGACATTGCCTGCTGGAGGTAGGATTTTGCTTCGGGATATTCACGTAGCTTAAGGCTGATTTGCCCCAGACCAATCAGCACGGTGTCCCGGTATTCGGCAAATGGATCTTTCTCGAGGCAGGTGCGATAGGCCGTTTTGGCATCTTCCCATTGTTCGTAGTCCTGTTGAATCATCCCCATAAAGCGATAGATTTGCGCATTCTCGGGATCAATTTCAGTTACGCGTGTTGCCGCGTCCATGGCATGTTGCATATTGCCTTGGTCATAGTGCAGGGAAGCCATCAACTGATAAGCGGGAAGACAGGGAGGCTCTAGATCATCGCCCAGTTGAATTGCGGTTTGAAGATAGTCAATTGCCACCGTGTAATTCTTTTGACGAAAAGCCATTTCACCAGCGATGTAGTAAATGTAGGTGGCGATGGTTTCATCGGTTGAATCTTTTAGTTCCTGAATTGACTCGGCTGCAGCCTGTACATCATCTGCCATCGCTTGGGTAAATGCATTGAGCAGTTGAATCTGTTCGGCAGGGCCATTAAGTTGCGTGAGTGCGTTGCGATGCATGATGACATCGGGTGTGTGCCGATTATGGATAGCGCGAATGGCCTGACGAAAATGATCTTTTGTAGTGAGACTGTCGATCACGCCAACGTTGAGTCCCTGTGTCCGTTTGTCAATGAGCGATACAGAGGCTACAGCCAGCACGGTGATTGCNAGCACGGTGATCAGGCTAGCGTTTCGTCCGAGCATNACNTCGGAGNTGNCAGCGTCTGNTTTGTTGTNATTNTTGTCAGTATTCATNTTGATGCGATACGGATAATGCGATTAGTTGTTTGCTTGAACGATAGTTAGTGCACGGTCGGTGGGTAATTCATAGATTTCCTGAGTTTGTCCATTCGGCCACTGAATCACAAGGCTATTGATCGTGGTGTCAGCAGGTAGGCTCCAATACATGCGAGGNTCACTTTGTGATAAGTAACTTGCGCCTCCCCGGGTTAGTCGTACAAAATCACCGACGGATGTTTTGAGGGTAAGGATGCTTCCCACAGCGTCACGGTTTATTGTACGNCCAATCAGTTTGACGCGAACATTCAGGCCGGTTTGTTCGGTGGTGTTTTCCACGACGGCTGCGGGTTCCACGTTATTGCTGAAGACGAAGTCAGCATCGCCGTCATCGTCTAAATCCCCTAAGGCCAGTCCACGGCCCATATGTCCGGTGGCCATGTAACCATGGTCATCGAATTTCTTGCGGAGCATTTTGCGATAGTTGTTTGAAGTATTCTTCTCGTTAACCAACAATACCGGAAGTTGCAGAAGGCGCCCCGAACGAGGGTAGTTAATGACGTGTCCATTCGTAATCANAATGTCTTCNTCCCCGTCGTAATCAAAGTCGTANTAGAGTGAACCAAAGCCAACAAATAAGCCTCCTAGCGAGGTTACCCCTGTACGATCTGAGACATAGGTAAACATTGCCTGCCCATCGTTTCGATACAGGGCGAATGCTTCCTGTTCGTAGTTGGCGACCCAAATGTCGGGTTTGCCGTCCAGGTTGTAGTCACCCACGTCGATCCCCATACTTCCGTTGGAGTTNCCAACACCGTCGAAGGCTACGGAGTGAAGCGTTCCGCGTTCCTCGAATTGACCGGTCCCGTCATTGATATAAAGGAAGTTGGCAACCGTATCGTTAGCAACATAAATGTCGACGTCGCCATCGAGATCGTAATCGGCACTCATGACGCCCAGGCCTTTCCCTAGGTCCGTCAGGTGCGCGAATTCNCGCGCATTNTAAAACGTCCCGTCGCCATTGCTGTAATAAATATTATCTGGCAACGGTTCAAATTCTTTGGGAGGGCAGATTTCTTGTTGCGTAGGTGTTGGGCCATCACAATAGGGATGGTTTTCAAAAGACCAGTTCACGTAGTTGCATATATAGAGATCAAGGAATCCGTCCCCGTTATAGTCAGCCCAGGCACCACTGCTGCTCCACAAGGTATTGTCGAGGCCGGCGGAGTCATTGATTTCTAGAAAGGTACCGTCACCCTGATTGTGGAATAGCAAAAGGCCATCCCAGCCGGTNAAGACAAAGTCGGGAAAGCCATCGTTATCGAAATCGCCAACCTGACATCCATGCGTATATAGCGTTTGGTCGTCCGTGTAGCTGGCCGTTGAAACGTTTGCAAAGACAGCGTCGCCGTTATTACTGTACAAAGCACCTGGCAGACCNGTGATCTTTTGTTTGTTTTCGCCTTCATANTTCCCGCCGCCNGGGAAGAAGATNTCCAACGTGCCATTAAGATCGTAATCAAGAATTGCGACCCCGCCGCCCAAAGATTCCAGAATACTGTTGTTTCCGGCATCCCTTCCGTTGCGATAGGTGAAATCGATTCCTGAGTTCTCAGTGATTTCGTCGAGTTTTATATCTTGTCCAACCTGAGCATTTCCCAGATCTTCAGTTTGACTTAAATCCGGGAGCAGGCCTCGGGGCTTNCTTTCAGNAACCGANTCTCCGCCGTTGTCGATGCTGGTTAGTTTGTCGAACGGATCTTCTTCACTACATCCGGTGAAGACTNCCAGAATGAATGAACTCAGGAGAACGNCCAGAGTGATTNGAGAGGGTTTCATCATGGAATTGTTAATGTTCGATAAGTGAAAGGTTGGTTTGTGACTGGGGTGCTCGTTTACGAGGCCGCCTCGTCGCTGATTGTTTTCGCTGATTCGTTGCTTGGATTTGTCGGCTTGGCTGAGCCTTGTTCCAACTGACGAGCTTTTACTTTCTTAACTTCGTTGTTAAAACGTTCAAGTTGTTGTTGGAGATTAGGGTCGTCTTTAACTTTGACNTCGTAGTAGCGTTTCATAAATTCCAGCGTNGGTAAGTGCAGTGGGTCTAATTGGTAAGCAGAACGCATCCAAATCATGGCTTCTTGTTCGGATCCGTAAGTCCAGAACTTATCGGCGATATACGAGACGTTCGTCAATNCTTCCTTTGNCACTACTGATTCGCTGTGCGATTTGATTAGCATCGGCGAGGTTTTCTTTTACTTCTTCGACGTAATCAAAGTGTTCCTGAGCTTCNTTAAGTTCCCCGAGGCTCCNGAGACCCATTGCTAGCATGTGACGGGCGTCGGTATTTCGTGGATCTCGTTCGATAATTGGTTCGAGAATATCGATGCCTTTCTGCGGACGATTTGTTTCTACCAAAATTCGTCCCAGTTCGAGGGCTGCCGAGAGATGGTCCGGATACTCTTTTGTAACGATACGNAGAATNGCTTCAGCTTGTTCGTCTCGCCCAAGCATGCGTAAACAATGTGCCTGTGCGGTATACGAATCAACNCGAAATTCCGGATGGTTCTCAGCCATTTTGAGGTATTGAATAGCACGCTCAGTATCCTTGAGCGTTAAGAGCACATCTGCGATGTCTAATGCCGCCTGATAATACTCAGGATCGATTTCTAATGCTTTACGGTATGCTTCCTCTGCTTGCTTGTGGTTGAAGAGTGATTTTTGAATAACTCCTTCAAGGAAGTGCGGACGCGCATCCTCAGGGAAGTCNTTTTGCCAGGCATCNGCGAGTTGCAGCGCGGCATCGTGTTGCTGGAATTGCAGATAGCCAATAATGTAGGCCTCACATATTTCTCGTTCGTCACCACGAGGGTCATTTANAAGTTCTGGTAATTTGGGTTGTGCCATTTCGAGGTTAGCAGCCTGAGCCGCAGCGAGAATTCGTTCCCGCTGAATCATGATCTGATCGTAGCCTTCGACCTGAGCTTTTTCGAGGAAGGTGTTCATCTGGTCGTAATCACCACGACGACGTTCAAGGCGAGCAGTCAGGAAGTGAACTTCCGCTTTGTTCGTAAAAGGGAAGGCCTGCAGTTTGTCCACATGCTTTTTGGCGAGTTCGAGGTTGTGTTCCCGAAGAGCCGACTGTACGTTTTCGATATGATATTCCGGNTAATATACAACAACGCAGATGATCAATAACGCCACTACAGTAGCGATNGTGACGAGCTTGCNAAAGGTGCGCGGAGTGTTCAAAGATTCTTCTGAGTCCATGTTGTCTTNNCCGGNCTCTTTGAAAGATTGTTCGTTTTGNTCACNTGGTACTGAAACAGATCCNGTTTTTTGTGCGGNNTGCCCATCCAACTGANCGATNCCCAAATCCTGAGTNCTTTGAGCTGTCAAAACATCTTTTGTGTTCTGAGCATTTTGTTNGATTTCTGAATTCTNTTCTGACATTGTGTAGTGCGTTAATAAGTAATAANGCAGGTAAATATGTCGGTTCGTGTATGCTGTTCAGTTTGTTCTCGTTCTTACCTACGATGAGTAGGTGTTCTAAAGAGAAAGCGCATAGCTCTATCTAAAACATACGCCACTTATATAAGAGTGCTACGATTGAAGACTCGTTTTTGGTCGATTCCTACTGTGGAATAATCGAATTATTCCACCAAATCGATACATCCGAACGCGGATGGATGGCTGCATCTTCAAATTGTGCCGTCGCGATGTCTAAATCACCATCTTTATCGAAATCGGCAACGACTACGGTCGAGTGATTACAGTTGCCTTTTTCAAGGCTGTGAGGGATAAAATCCCCTTCGGAAGTCTGTTCTAGCCAGATGACAGTATCGAGATCATCAGTGGATATACCTTCTAGCGGGCGACTGATCAGGCTACAGCATACAACATCCTGATCTCCGTCGTTATCTAGATCGCCAGCGACGGCCCGATGAATCCCGGGCAGGTTACCAATCACTTTGGATTCCCACTTGCCATCCCCTTGGTTCTCAAGCAAATGAGCCGCGTGGTAGGGAACAATGTAGAAGGTATCGAAAATGTCGCCATTGGTGTAAAGAATATCGACGTCACCATCGGCATCAAAATCGGTCAGATCGATACCGGTAGAGCCCCATACAGGACTATTTGCGGAGAAGATGTTTTGCCGACGAAACGATCCGTCACCGCGGTTAAGGAACAGTTCGACAGTTTCGTGTTCCTGGCTGACGACAGAGATGAAATCCAAATGCCCGTCCTCGTTA
>PAJC01000068.1 GCA_002705165.1 Planctomycetaceae bacterium
TGAATTTGTTCAATTGACATAGCTATTCTTCCATTCTTCGGCGGCGATGTGAAATGCCTGGTTTAGAGCATTTTGCGTGTTTAGTGGTTGTCACTGCATTAGGAGTTGGTCGACTTCGTTAGAAACGATTACACCGTAGTTTATCGCTCCGAGCCAGCCGGACATAATGATGCCGACACTTCCCGCGTGATAGAGTCCTTTGATTTGTGATGGTAAAGCCTGGCTGACAGGCAGCCCTTCAAATTTGGTCCCAAAACTCGCACCTTCGTGATGGCGAGTATAGTGATAAAACGTCCTGGGAGTTGCGGCTTCAGTATAAACCACCCGCTCCCTCGCATTGGGGAGATATTTTTCTAAGGCATCCAGTGTGGTTTCAATCAGATCCTGTTTGCTTGCTTCATAGGCTTCATTGTCCAGATCTGACCAGTCCTCCCAGCGTGCATTCGTGCTCGAGACAATTAAGTGTCTTTCTCGTTGGTCATGAGGGCGAGTATCAGGGTAGTATAAGGAAAATGTGCGACTTGTAATGTCACGGCTTAGTAGCAGATTCGTTTCAAAACGATCTGCAGTTGAGGTGAATAGTAGGTCGCCGGTATCTCGGTCTATATGATCCTCAGGGCCGAGTGCCATGTACACTTGAGTGCTTGAATTATTGACTCGGACAGCCTTGGCATCTTCGAGATAATCCTTGTCGAACTGATCTTCACCGACCATTTTGAAGATCGTCGTCAGTAGATTGGCATTTGACACCACACTGCGGCATTGGATCTCACGGCCATTGACGGTAACGCTTTTAACTTTTCCATTTTCGGTGTTGATCTTTTCAGCTGAGCAGTTGATACGAATGTCGACACCATTGGATTTGAGCTCATCTTCCATCAGTCCGATCATTAGATCGGTACCACCTTGGAAGGTATAAACACCTTTGGACATGAAGTTGCTAAAGACGATGCCGTAAGTGATGGCCGGGTCTTCTAAGGTTGATCCGTTAGCGTAGGTGATGGGCTCCATGAGAAGGCGCGTGATATCGTTCCTTCCAGGAAAAAATCGTTCAAATAAATCTTTCGTCGTCAACTTCTGATCGTCATAGAAATTCATTCCACGCGCGGTGTCAAAGAATTCTTTGATTGTGGCTTCGGCGACTCCGAACTTTGACTGTAGCAGTTCTGTAAAGCTTGCTCGGTCGTAGGTTGTCTTTAGCGTAAATTGCGGATTGTCAAACAGGATACCTCGCAGCGGAACGATGCGATCGGCAATTTCCTGATTCCAGTAGCGTCGGCAACTCTTTAGCATGCTGTATGGGAAACCATGCAGGGAGACGTTAAAGATGTGTCCCTTGGGACGCTTGAACCAGGTAGCCATGCCGCCCAGTTTATAGTGCTGTTCCAGCAATAATACGTCATATCCTGCGCGCCCCAGAATATTTGCTGAGGTTAATCCCGCCAGTCCGCTGCCGATGACGATGACATCATATTTATCTTTTACATCTTTTAAAAAATCGCGAGGCATACCGGTACTTGGGTGGGCTTAAACCTACTAGGAACGTGCTGCTAAAAGGGCAGATTGGTTAAACCCCCATTTTAGCTTGGAATACTAATTACTGTTAGTATCCTACAACAACGAATGACGGAATTAAGACCGGACCAGAAGGTGTTGGTTGGCCATCGATATGCCGCTTACGATGGAGCCGATGATACCAACGAATCCCTGATCTGTACCGCAGAGAAATAGGTTGTCGATGGCAGTAGTGCCGTCTAACCATTTGCGAGTCGCACCATAGACGGCACCATTTTCGTGCCAGGTGAATCGATGGATTGTATGAGGAGTAAACATGTCGGTGTCGATAACATGTGGTCGATAGTCAGGAACAAATCTGGCTGCAGAGGCTTGGACCTGTTCAAACCATTTATCCTTCTCCGTTTGATAGGAATTCTTATCGAGAGTACGCCAGCGTTGATAGTCCGCCAAGGCAGTTACTCGCATGATACCGTCCGGTAAATCCCCGTCCTTTTCATCGTAACAGTAGTTGTTGGGTGTGCAGACGACGCCAGTACGCACATCGCAGAAGTCATCGGTTGGTCGCTCCCAGTGGAACGTCTCGGAATCATTATAGAATACGATTGTCTTATCGTGCCCAAGTTCGCGAGGATATTTATCTAGCGTCGAGATGGCTTCAACAAAAGATAGTTGTCCGGTTGTATGAGCATGGATATCCTCGTCTGTTTCACACAGCTTAAAAGTCTCCACAGCGCCGGCTGAACTAAGGATATTGCAACCAGTTAACTCCTCCCCGGAATCGAGCACCACACCAATGGCCCGACCATTTTCGACTTTGATTTTACTAACACCCGTTTTAAGTTTGAGTTCTCCACCCAACTCGCGAAACTTGCGCACGAGTTTCTTAAGAATGAGCCGGACTCCGTCGAATGGACGCGCAAAACCTTCAAGAAATAAGCTGCGGAACATAATGCAGAATTGGCCCCAGTCCATGTCTCGTTCNCGNGGATTTCCGTACCACATGATAGGGCAGAGTATCATTTCGATCAGCAAAGGATCTGTAATGATTTCTTCGAGACGTTCTCGCGTTGACGTTTCGAAGTGCTTCTGCTCCAAATCATCGTAGTCAATCAACGACTCTATGAGTTTGTCAAAATTATCAATTTGCGTCGGGAACTCGTGTGCAACCTCACTACGTAATAAGTCGATATTGTTATCGAATTGCAATTCGATTCCTGGAAATGAGATGGAAGACATTAACTGTGGTGAAAGACCAAAGTCATCCCATTTCATTCGCAGTTGNCGTAGTAANCNCGCNAAAGGNCCTCNTTTNGCGCCGGNTGGCGTAAAGTTNGTGACNGCATGCAGNCCGACGTCATAGTTGCGTCCACGCAGTCTATAAAAAGAGTTGAGTCCACCAATGGTATAGTGACGTTCCAGCACACATACTTTTTGATCGTAGTATGCAGCTCGAATACCGGCCGCTAAGCCGGACATACCTGCGCCAATGATGATGGAGTCGTACACTACTCTTCCGGGATATCTACCATTTTGGGTTCGAGGTAACTGACCGTAGAAGCCATGCTTACCAGGTTTCCGTAATCTTCTTCAGGTACCTGAACGCGATAACGCTTACGAAGTTCCATTACGATGTCGAGAAAGTCCATACTGTCCAATTCCATTTGGTCACGAAATTCTTTGGCATCATCCAGATTGGTTAGATCTTCATCAGGGGCGATCGTTTCCAAAATATCGATAACGGCAGCACGTATTCCTGCAGGTGTCATTCCTGAATAGCTCCAAGCTCTATTGTGAATCATCAATAACAGGACATGTAAATGTCCTGTGGATAAAGTATAAACTTACAGTGTTTTGACAATAAAACATAGTGGTGGATGTGTGAGTTTCTAGTTTGCCTGGTGCTTATCGCCCCGGAAGCATCCCACTAGGAAAAGCAAANAGAGTTNGCCAGCGGTTTCTGGGGTCGTACTGGCTAGCTTTGTAGGAAAAAATGCCCGTTGGGTTCATCGCTAGAACAGCCACCCGTTTTACGNGCTGAATTTGCGAATNACGACGGTTGAGTTGATACCAAGCATGCCNAANGAGTTGTTTACGATATATTCAACGTTCTCGAGTTGCTTGGCTTCATTTAGGACCAGCCCCCGAATAGCACATTCTTCGTCAAGATTGTCGACGTTAATNGTNGGATGGCAAATATTGTCATCAAAAGAGGGGAGGTTACCAGCTAGCTCTAAGGCTCCGGCCGCTCCCATACAGTGACCAATAAAGCTTTTCGTATTATTGATACTTACTTTNCAATTGTCGTCGAAGACTTTCCGTAGGGCNCTTATTTCCTGGATATCGCCGCTGATTGTTCCCGTGGCATGTGTACTGAGAATATCGATGTCCTGCGGAGTAATGCCGGCCATGTTTAAAGCGAGTTTAATACACTGAGACTGACGCTCCGGGTTGGGAAGGACGAAATCCGTGGCATCGGTGTTGATNCTGTGTCCGACGATTTCGCCATAGATANTAGCTCCTCGGGCTAAAGCATCCTCAAGTCGCTCTAGTGTATAAACACAACCGCCTTCAGAAACCACGATTCCATTNCGGTCCACATCAAATGGGCGTGAAGCGATAGAGGGGTCGGAATGCTCAGCCANAGCTCCCTGNCTTTTGAAACTTGCAAAGATGCCAAAGGTATGAATGGACTCGGACACTCCNCCGGCCAATGCCAGGTCGCACTGACCTAACTGGAGCATTTGGGCGCCCTGAATCAGGCTGCTATTTCCAGCAGCACAGGCAGCCCCCAAAGTGTAATGTGGACCTGTGATGCCCATGTTCAGTGCTGCTTCACCGGCAGAGTTGTTGGCAACGGTGCGGGGATTGTGGAAGTGATTCCAGACACTCACGTCGTAATCNAACTGGCTTAGTTCGTAGACTTCGTTTTCTGTTTCGACGTTCCCATGTTCGGTAATGCCGAGATAGACNCCGACTCGAGACTTGTCGATACTTTCCCAATCAATACCNCTTTGCACTACGGCTTCGTTGCAACTGTAGATGGCAATACTGCCGGCTCTTGTTCCTCTTCGGATTTCACGACGATTCTGGTACTTCAATGCATCGTAATTACAGATACCGGCCAGCGTTTTTCCCACATAACGNATTTCATAATCNTGNACTCCACTTTTTCCCGCTAANAGGCTGGAGCGNTGACTGGCCAAGTCGTTTNCGTTTGGCGANGTTAAACCAATGCCTGTCAGGACAATTCGTGGTAGGGCTGGAGGTNTATATTGATGATGCGTAAGGGCCATAAGCGTGTACGTATGTCTTTCGATGGTATGTACTCGAAGGTCTAGAATATTAAAAATATAGGCGCGACCGTCCTTTTGCAAGCAGGTCAGCGATGCAATCCGCCGGTCAAATCGGATGTTAGGAGCTTAAAGCAGTTTTGAGTTCGGCCATGGCATCTGCCGTCGAAATTTTTGGGCGATATCCTAAGACGTTTTGGGCTAGTGTGTTGTCAAAATAGTGGTCAGCCGAAAGTTGCAGTGCCAGAAAACGGGTCATTCGGGGCTCGGATTTAATTCCCAGCGATTTGTACATATATTCGAGTATTGCTCCGACTCGATATGCTGTCCTAAAGCCGATCCGTTTGGTAATAGGCTCGACACCGGCAAAGCCTAGTATTTCGTTGATCCATTCCCAGCAATTCACGGGCGTTTGTTGCGAAATCCAGTATGCCCGTCCTCGGGACTTAGGGGTGACCTGCAATGCGGTGAGTGCACATAAATGAGCGTGGGCCGCATTCTCAACGTGAACCATGTCGATCAGATTGTTTCCGTTACCAATGATTCTTAATTTTTGGGTGCGCCCCCGGGCAATAAGTCGCGGAATTAAGTGAGGATCGTCTTCGCCCCAAATGAGGTGAGGACGTAAAGCACAGGTCGCCAGTTGCCCGTCAACATTGGCGGCAAGTACTTGCTGTTCGGCCAGCGCTTTGCTGTGAGGGTAATGACAGAGCCATGTTTTCGGATAGGGAACCTCTTCAGAGATGCCTGATTGATCTTTGCCGTCAAAAACCACACTCGGACTACTCGTATACACCAGATAGGGGATGTCGTGTTGTTGAACCGCCCGGATTATATTGGCGGTGCCTAGCGTATTAATTCCGTAATACATCTTCCAAGAACCCCAGATGCCAGGAACGGCTGCAGTATGAATGACCGCATCCATTCCCTCACAAGCCTTAGATACATCCCTTTGTTTACGCAAGTCACCCTGCACCCAGTTGACGCCTAAAGCTTCCAGTGTTGGGTAAGTACCTCGACTAAAACCTCGGACTACATGTCCGGCGTCCAGTAACTGAAGAGCGATGTGGCTACCAAGGAAACCACCCGCTCCGGTGATAAGAACGTTCACTAACTAGCACCCTTACTTAAAGATGGGTTCGGCAGAAGGAGGTGGATCTGCTGAATTTGCAGGTCGCTCATCTTCCACTTCTTGATTGGTGTTAGTCGAATTCACACTGGATTTGATACTGTTTTGAAGCGATTTGATATCTTCAGGTTGATCACCGTTCTTCCCAGTTGGCTTGGTGGGGATACCAAAGTCAGGTGGCGGTGGCAACTGACCATTCTTCTTTTTGACTGATTCTTCGCCTGCGGCAGCCTTATCAGACACAGGGGTTTCTGGTGTTGTCTGACTACGGATAGCGTTATCTGAATTCTCTTCGATACTGTTGGCCGGATCGGCCAAAGGTGAATCAGGGGTTTGAGCAACTGTTACTTTAGCCGAATCATGGCCAACCATAACGTTTGGAATGTTGTAACCCATGTATCCGGTTTGGCGGAACCACGCCAAGGGAACTGCCAGTTTGAAATCCTCAAGTTGATCTGAAACCATAGTAAACGACAGTTTCTCAACAACTTTCCCTCCCGCAGGTATGGTTCGTGTACTGAGAGCCTCTGTTGACGTAAGGAATTGATCAGTTCCATTTCTGGCGAGCGGTGTATAAGGATTCAGAGAATCGGTATCGAACCTGACAGCCGATTCTCTGTTAAGTATGAATTCATCATTGGTATTTAGGTTTTCTGTTTCCAGTAATACATGTATCGCAAACTCTGGCGGTATTGCGATTCCGTCAATCGTTTCTTCAGACTTCGCCAGCCACACTTTGGTAATACGCATCTGGACTTTATTATTCGCAAGGCGTGTACGGGATTTGGAGCCATCACTGTAGGAACGAATTCCTAGAAATACCAGTTCTTCGGGCGGGGTCGGCTTGGATTTTAGAGTGGAGGGTGTTTGTTTCGTGTCAGGAGCTTGGGCTGATCCCTGTATTGGAATGGTCGTCTTTGTTTCGAAGTGATAGTAGAAAACACTACCTAGTCCTAGGACTACGAAAATACCTACCACGGTAAAGATGAGTGGCAGGGTGCTTTTTCTTTGCCGTTTGTGACTTTCGTTATCCACGTTTACGGTGACAGTTGTGCCTGCTTGGCCTTGTGGCATCAAAGGGGCGTCTGGAGCCACTTTATAGGCATATTCAGTTGCTACTGGGATGTCAGGGGCTTCGTCTTGATGTGAGTTGTCAAGGACGGGCGGAGCGGTTACGGAATCGGATTGCTTTGGTTCAAAGAGCCCGTTTACACGGGAAGCTTCTGCCCAGCTTTTCGCTCCCTCTTTTTGTACGAGGGTATTGGGAGTGATCTGCCCTACCTCTGCCAGCAGTTTTAGGGCTTTGGATTCGATTGGCCCTTGTTTCTCGTCGCCAACCCGGTAGTACCACTTTGAAGCCATACGGTTCCTTTAATTTTCCAAGGTTNTCTTCTAAGTCATGGTGATGGTTNGGTACTAAGCTCCAGAATGTTGTGTGCTTAGTGTTTTTTATAGCTGTTATTTATTATCGGGGAATCCACCCTTAAATTCCAACGCTGTTTTCACTTACGATGACTACAGGCCAAGTTTTTTCTGAGCCCAAACGGAAATTTTTTCACGGAATATCTTGGCGTTATGGCGAATGTCGACCGGTAATGCATCGCGCACCAGGAAATGAGTAATCACTGAGGTTAAATCGTTTTCCGACGCCAATTGCTTCAGTTCGCTTAAGAGTTGTTNTTTATCGGTGGGGGAACTTGGTTTACTGTCGGGCCAGCATTCGACCACGATAGCAGCTTCTGAGATTCCTTGATTGTCAACTTGAACAACGGCGCTGCGATAAATACGGGGGTGTAGGTTGATGAGTGCTTCGGTGGGAATGGTGAACAGTGTTTTTTGCGCCAACTGGACTCGATGAGATTTCCGACCGCAAAACCAAAAGCGTCCGGTTTGATCAAAGTAACCCACGTCGCCCATGCGATGCCAAAACCCGCTGCCATCTTTAATTTTGTGCAATCGAGTTTCTTTTTCATGCGTCACGTAATGAGAGGTTACCACCGGACCACGAACGATCAATTCGCCGATTTCGCCAGGGCCCAATTCGATGGTATCTTCGATGGCTCTTAGTTCGCCATCACGAATTTTAATGACCTTCCATTCGATGCCGGAGAAGTTTGCACCGACGCAGGTCCCATGTCCAGCGTCCGTCTTTTCAGCGGTTTCGCTTAATACTTCGGTGGCGCTGATCGTTGCCACAGGTAAAGACTCTGTTGCACCATAAGGCGTATGCATATCTCCATCACTGGCCATCGCATCACGCATGCGTTGCAATACTCGCGGTGGTACCGGCGCGCCAGCCGATAGGATTCTCTTTAGTGATGGCATCGTAACGTCATGCTCAGAGCAATAACGCCCGACCGTTTCCCAAAGCGCTGGGGAGCCGAAAGATTGAGTAACTTCCCAATCCTGAATGGGCATAATGATGTTTTGAGGGGTAACCAGAGCAGGTTTGGTAGGATCCATCTCCGGCAGGATTGTCGTAACACCCATGGCAGCATTGAACAGTCCAAACAGTGGGAAGGCAGGTAAGTCCCGTTCCCCAGGTTCTATCTGATATTGTTCTTGTATTTGCAAAACCTGATGGTAAAAGTTTTGATGACAGTAATGGACACCTTTGGGGGGCCCGGTACTGCCGGTTGTGAAAATAATGGCTGCCGGGTCGGTAGCCTGTGGTTTGAACAGTTCGAAATTATCAAGAGGTGTTCGTCTTAGCTTCTGTGAAGTTGGTCCCCCCCAAAACCACCGTCGCCCCACGGTTACATTTTTTTTCGCTGTCGGGAATTTGTGTCGCAGGATTGTGCGAACAGCTTGTACTTTACTGATACCAATAAACCCTTCCGTTTCAACACGTTGCAGGCTGTTAATTATGTTTTTTCGACCCATTCCGGGGTCGATGAGAACAGTAATCATGCCCGCTTTGAACAAGGCGAATACCCAGGAGATAAATTCACAACTTGGCGGGATCATCAAGGCTAGTCGCGAGCCTTGCTCGACCTGCATTGCATGGAGACCTGCTGCCAGCCTGGTGCTATCTTCGTCAAGTTCTTGAAATGTCAGACAGTGGTACCGTTTTTCTAAAGGGAGGTTGCGGTTTCGCCAACGCCCTTGAATGGGTTCCGCAACGGCAATTGNATNNGGCTGTTGTTNNGCNCGAAGTTGTAGGAATTCTGCGACGTTCATGANAACTGNTTTTTAACTTCCTTGGAACTCGNTGGTTATAGAAGAGCGTGGATTCGATCGGCTAAATAACGAGTGACTTCCAAACCGATGTCGATGCCGGTGACGCCAGCNAGNCCTCNCCAGCCNGGAACGGCATTCACTTCNAGAATGACAGGAGNCCCGTCCGGAGTAAAGACGATATCGACACCTGCAATTTCAGCCTGTACCACAGCCGCTGNCTGTCGTGCTAATTGAATGACTTCTGCTGAGGCTTTATAGGGTTGTCCCTTACCTCCCAGAGAAATATTTGTACGCCAGTCGTCAAGGTTTTGTCGCCGCATGCAGAATATTTCGTCACCAAGNACAAAGACTCGAACGTCCGAGCCATCGTGGGCAATAAATTTCTGCAAGTAGATAACACCTTCTAATTGCTCNAGCATCCNAAAGGCCCGNACAGCCAGAGCNGGGTCAGAAAGTCGAGTGATTCCGCGGCCTTCNCCCCCAAAGACNGGTTTGATGACGACGTCNCCGCCTAATTGCTCATANGCAAGTAGAGCGTCTTCCGCCGTTTGGCAAACAATAGTTTCCGGTACGGGAAGCTNTGCCTCGGCAAGTAATCCAAGGCTTAAGTACTTGTCGACGGCGATCTCGATGGANCGAGCGCAGTTCAGTACAAGGCCGCCCGAGCGTTCAAACAAGTGCAGGGCGTTCATTCTGAAAATGACTTGCTCCAGAGACCCCGGTGGCATGGTCCGTACTAAGATGCAGTCAAATTCGTGAAACGCTTGTTCGGCAGAGCTGAGTTCGCCAACCTTGTTGTTTCTGATCCCGGCCTGAATTGTGGAAAAAGGTAGGGGCTGAAACTCGATGCGTTGGTTGCTGTACTCATGAGCTGCTCGCTGCAGGTCAGCTAGGTACCAAGAGTGCGGATTGCCAAGAACTGCAATGTTCATGAGAGTTGATTAATCTCAATAAAGGATGGAATCAGGTGGNTTTCTATGAGAGACCAAATGATTGTTCGAGGACACGTGAGTTGAAGTTGCCAAATCGAAAGTAGCTACCGGTTTCAAGATTGCTAATGTTAATCACGGAAGGACTGAATAGATAAGGGTCGATCTTGTAAAAGTCGTGATCATGTTCTTTGAAGATCTCGAGAAAGGGTTTGCCGTAATCCTTTGACGCGAGACTTGGAATCCTGTTGCCGATGGCGGTAATACTTTCATCATCGCCGGTGACCCATATGGAAACTTCACCTCCATAAAGNATGGCGTCATTGGTTCGTCCAATACCTACCAGATCGTCGGACGCGACGGGTGGCAGGGGGGCTAGTCCCGTTCCGGATTGCACCCTTGCCAGATCGAATCCCAGTTCGTGCATCTTATGTAAAGCCGTTTCGAGTGATCTCGCCACAACCTGAACCGAACCGGCAAGGCTTGCTGTCGGAGCGTATGCTAATGTGAGGTTGTTGGGAGTAATACCACACGCATCAGCGATNAGTCTGCAAACNGANCCGGAGGGGGGNGTACCGGACTCGATTGCTCCGACAGCATGACTGGCCTGTTCAGTGAATCCGATGTCGGCAAACAGTTTTTCTTTACCTGCGGCTGCCCGCATGGGGCCGCTTCCCATACCGAAATAATCGTCAGTTGCCAACTGCCAGCCCGCATACTGGCTCGCCATGCAGGCTTGTATTGGGTGATCCGTCTCAATCTGGATGGCTGTTGTGGTCGGAAAGATTTCCGAGCTGGGAACATAGGAGACGTGGGCGAGTCCCGCCAGACAGACTTCAGCCAATAATCGTCCCGCTTCAAGGCCACCGGTTACTGAAACCCCCAGATCAATTAGACTTGTCCCATCAGGACTGACGGAGGTACCAATTTTTAAGTCGTCTGCCAGATCAATCAGGGCGTCGGTTATGTATTTCGCTCGCTCGTTCAAATTCACCGTTTTTTCCTGTAACTGTGGAACTTATGTTCTATTATCATAGCGGCTTGCGAGGCTTTTCGTGAATTTAGGCAGGAACCTCTCCGTGAAAACAACAAGCCTGTTGAAAAGAGTGTATCTTAAATTGGAGCAACTGTAGAGCTTCTATCACAGATTGTCTGATTTGACGCGATTGGAGAAATTTGGATTGCCTAGCCTTACCATAGAAAACTATGTAAAGACTATCTATGAGATTTGTTCTCGGCAGCAGGATAAGCCTGCTGCAACGGGGCAACTTGCTAAGGCTCTTGGAGTTTTGCCAGGGACGGTTACTAGTATGATGAAGACTTTGTCTTATTCAGAATTGGCATCATACCAGCCCTATGAAGGTGTGAGGCTCACCGCTTCCGGAAATGCACTGGCACTGCGAGTTCTTCGGCGTCATCGATTAATTGAATTGTTTTTGGTGCGAACTCTGGATTTGTCCTGGGATGAAGTACACGAAGAAGCTGAAAACATGGAGCATGCGGTTAGCGACCTTCTCGTAGATCGTATCGAGGTGTTTCTGGGTTATCCGGACTTTGATCCTCACGGAGATCCAATCCCGAAAGCTGATGGAACGGTTCTGATGTCAACCGGGACATCGCTCGATGCTGTCAAAGTAGGAACGGAGGTGAAGGTTGTGAGAGTACTTGATCAGTCTTCCGACTTTCTCAAAGAGCTCACGGAAAAGGGGATTGAGATCGGAACGATTCTGGAAGTTCTTTCGGTGGAAGTTGATCAATTGCGTTTGTCGGTTGGTTCCGGGCCAGGTTTTAATCTTTCAATCGATCTGGCGCGTCTGATTTTAGTAAAATAGACCTGAGATAAAAATCAAAGTAAAGCGAGAACAGTCATGTCCCAGAAAACTAGATTGTTGAAGCAACTGCAGTCAGCTCGGGCTTTTAGCTCTAACCTGCTCAAAGACTTCGAAACCCCAGAATCCTGGATTTATCAATTGCATGAGGGAGGCAACCACGCGCTGTGGTTTGTGGGGCATATGGGGACGACCGATAACTTTATGTTGTCTCTTTTGCGCCCGGACTTATGTGATACGAATGAGGAGTATGCAGGCTTGTTTGGCTTGGGGAGTCAGCCAGCTGGAAACCTTGCCGAGTACCCGACCGTTGAGAGTGTCTTAGCGTTTATGGCGGAACGACGAGAGAGGCTGATACAAGCCTTGGAGGAAATGACCGACGAACAGCTCGCTGAAGCAACGCCTCAGGGCGCTCCGGAGTTTATGCCAGATAACGCTTCCGTTTTCGAAACAGCTGTTTGGCACGAGGGGCTTCATTCGGGGCAATTATCACTACTGCGTCGCAGTCTTGGGTTTGATCCACTGGTTTAACTCGGGCAATTGGATAAGGTTTGAGTAGGTAGCTAAAACACCTTCGAATTCGGGTGGATTCCTGTCAGTTAGGCACTTGAAGTTTAGGCCGAAAATGCTGAGAATTGAGAGAGTAGTATTGTCTGCTTGTCAGACTGTCGTACTATGGTGCTCGCAAGGGGGAGCCGTGAACCGAGTCAGGCCTTAACCGGAGCAGCTCTAAGCGGGGTACTCTTGTGCGAGTACCATTGTGCGACAGTCGGCAGATGATCCTACTTCTAGTCAACCTAGGATGTTTGATTGTGACGTAATGATGGATCATGATGATTCAAAATCGGCAAGCGAAAGCTTAAGTACTTCGCCCGCAAACGACCGCTATGTCGTAGTTGCCCGACGTTATCGCCCTCAAACTTTTGATGAACTAGTCGGCCAGGAACACGTAAGAAAAGCCTTGGCTAATGCCATCGAAACCAATCGGGTTGGACATGCTTACTTATTTGCCGGGCCGCGTGGTACAGGCAAAACCACGACTGCACGAATCTTCGCCAAAGCACTTAACTGCTCGGTTGGCCCCACCATCGTCCCATGCAACCAATGCAATATTTGTGTTGATATTTCAGAGGGTGCTGATGTCGACGTGATTGAAATCGATGGTGCCAGCAATAACGGAGTCGATGAAGTTCGCGCATTGCGTGAAAACTGTACGATTCGCCCTGCTCGCTGTCGCTTTAAAATTTATATCATTGACGAAGTTCACATGCTTTCGAAACCGGCTTTCAATGCGCTTCTAAAGACGCTGGAAGAACCGCCGGAACATGTGAAATTTATGTTCTGTACGACGGATCCGGATAAACTGCCTATTACCGTCTTGTCGCGTTGCCAACGCTTCGATTTGTCACCTGTTGAAGAGACCAAGATTTTTGACCGGCTAAAGTTCATTCTCGATGCCGAAAAACGCCAGGCCGACGACGATGCAATTGCAATGCTTGCAAGGCGAGCGTATGGTTCACTGCGAGATAGTCAGTCGTTACTTGAACAACTCCTCTCCTTCAGTAGTGGTAACATCACAGTCGACGATGTTCATCAATTGTTGGGAACCACTGATAGCGGTAAGTTGCTCGATCTCATGGAAGCATTGGCCGCACGTGACGCCAGTGATGCTCTGGAGCTTCTCAGTGAGTTTTGGAAAGGCGGTGCTGAACCGGAACGTCTCTCAGAACAGATTCTAGGAATCTATCGTGACTTACTATCGGCAAGTGTTGGATGTTCCTCAGACCTTATGCATTATTCCCAGCCTCAGGAATTCGAACGTGTAAAGCAGGTGGCCGGTCGAATTGGCAAACACACCTTGTTGGCCTCCCTGGAGATTATGCAGGAGATGCTAAGAAGAGTGCAGGCGACTACTAAGGTCAGAATACTAGTCGAAACAGCTATTGTGCGACTCGCAAGCCTCGAAGAGCTCGATAAGGTCGAAGAGTGGCTTAATATACTGCAAAGTCCCCAGATGAAAGATTTTGCCAGGAGTGGATTGGTGATCACCCCCAGCGATTCATCTCAAACCAGTTCGGCTCAAAAAAAAAATGACATAGGCTTGTCCGAGACAACGGCGACTGTCCCTGAAGCACTGGAAGTAGCTAATACGGAACCGGGGACTTCTGACTCAAAGCCGGTCGGGGCAAATGGCACCCCCGTAATGCCCGCTCCACCAACGCCGGATGGTCAATCA
The DNA here is from genome assembly GCA_002705165.1 of Planctomycetaceae bacterium. Classification (GTDB taxonomy): domain Bacteria; phylum Planctomycetota; class Planctomycetia; order Pirellulales; family Pirellulaceae; genus UBA721. Next base: position 14,112 of record PAJC01000068.1, read on the forward strand.
TCTAGTCTCGATGCAGCCTTACCTAGTCAATCTCCAAACCCTGCGGTAACGTCGGAATCTGTTATTCAACCTTCTTCGGCGAACGAATCTGCCGAGTATCAGGTATCGGATAGCAGTCTGCCTGAAACAATAATCACGATTACGAACCAAAATGTCCTTCCTATCTGGGAACGAGTTTGCCAAAATCTAGACGATTTGACAGCTAGTAACCTGGAATCTGCCGAATCAGTAGCAATTTCCGTGCCAAATCATCTAGTCGTGAAATTTCCTTCGCACTATACTTTTCAAAAAGACGCATGCGAGCGGCCTGAACGTCGAACTAAGCTGGAAGAAGAGTTATATAGGACCACAGGAAATCGTGTCCGAGTGACCTTCGAGTTACTTCCGGAAATATCTCAACCTAAAGTTGTTGAGCAGGATTCCGGAGTGAAAACCAGTCGGCAGAGAAGGCGGGAGGCTGAACAGCACCCCATGGTGCAGCAGGCAATGGAAACATTCGGAGCCGAAGTGGTTCGAGTGGATCATCCTCGCAGGCGTCAATAGGTTCGAAACCAACGAGTTTTGTCGGGAGGTAGGTCTCCAGGCAGTGTGGTTACTCATTGCTAACGCGAAGAGAAGTTAAGACGCATTACTTTTTTTGTCCTATTAGGTGCAATTGAATGTTTAAATCGCTTGGTAATATCGCTTCCGTTATGAAACAGGCTCAGCAAATGGGTGGCAAACTTGAGGAAGTGAATCAAAAGCTGGAAGCGGAGCGGGTGACCGGTGGAGCAGGCGCCGGCATGGTTTCTGTGGAGATGAATGGTTTAGGGGAGGTCATTCAAGTGTCGATTGATCCCGCTTTGTTTGAAAAGCAGGATGCTGAGTTAATGGAAGATCTTGTTCGTGCAGCGGTGAATATTGCGAAAGACAAGACGAAGGAAGTGCATGCTCGCTTGACTCAGGAAATGACAGCTGGGATGAATATTCCCGGGTTGGAACAGGCGTTAGAGCAATTTGGTAAGCAAACAGATTAGAAAGCAAAAGCGTGGCACAACTATCTGAATCCGTGACCGAATTGATTTCACAGCTTTCTAAATTACCCGGTATTGGGAGAAAAACTGCTGAGAGACTTGCCTATCATTTGCTGCGAGTAAATAAGACCGAAGCTTTGGCATTTGCGGACGCCATCCGAAATGTTCGTGAAAACGTAAGGTACTGCCGTGTTTGTTTTAACCTTGCGGAAAGTGAAGCCTGTACGATTTGTGAAGACTCTCGTCGTGATCAAACCACTCTGTGTATTGTCGAGCAACCACGGGATTTAATGTCGCTTGAACAAGCAGGGGTATTCAACGGTCTTTATCATGTGCTGCTTGGACGTATCGCGCCTCTTGAAGGTATTGGCCCGGAACAACTTACGATTGATCCATTAATTGATCGTGTGCGACAGGGCCAAATCAAAGAAGTGATCATGGCCACTAATCCGACGGTTGAAGGAGATGGAACGGCTCTGCACATATCAAATCTCCTCAATAATCACGATGTTGCGATCACCCGCCTGGCACGAGGGATTACGACGGGAAGTATTCTGGAATTTACAAACAAAGAGATCCTTGCAGACGCTATTGCGGGTAGACAGAAATATTAAGAAACAGGCAACTAACTTAACTTAGAAGTCAGGCTTAAGAACAGGCAGACGCATGCGTTTTTCCCTGGGACAATTTACAGCTCAGAAGCAAATCCAAAAACTGGCTCCTCGAATGATCCAGTCGATGGAAATTCTACAACTGCCTGTGTTGGAGTTGCAGGAACGCATCGATCAGGAAATGACNGANAACCCGGTGCTTGAAGAACTNGAACCNGAGGCAGANGAACTGGAAGGTGCCGAAGCTTTNCAGGCGGCTGAGGAATCTTCTCAGGTTGAGGGTGAAAAGGAGTTGATTGTTGATGAAGATTCCAACAATGCNGATGACTTCGAACGCCTNGATGACNTGGATCAGGAGGTNCCTGATTATTTTGATGAAATGCCACGTACAAGTGTGAATCGAGTTCAGGAATTTTCGGACCGTTATCATGATACGATGGCAAATATCTCTCAGCGAGGTATTACGTTGTATGATCATTTGGTATTGCAGTTGCGGGAGTTGGANCTGGAAGATGATTTGTTCACCATGGCTGAGCGAATTGCCTCCACACTCGANGCAGAAGGAGGAGGCTATCTATCAATTCCCCTTGAAAGTCTCTTGCGAAATGATTCAGACGAACAGCAATTTGCACTCGCGCAGCAGGCTCTTGCGGTATTACAACAATTAGACCCGGTGGGAGTGGCTGCCAGAAATCTGCAGGAGTGTNTGCTTTTNCAGATTCACGAAGAGCACCCGTTTTATCGCGAACTTCATTTGTTGATTACCAATCATCTGGAAGATTTAGAGCACAATAGGCTGCCGCTGATTGAAAAACAAACAGGGCTGAGTATTGAAGATATTCATTTGATTTGGGAAGAACTCAGGGAACTTAACCCAAAACCAGCAGCTAGTTTTGTGCAAAAACCGATCATTTCGGTGGTGCCCGATTTGTTTGTCCACAAAGCCGATGATGGCAAATATGTTGTGACGATCGAAGAACGGGATATTCCTCAATTGTGTATTAGCGATTACTATCGCCGTCGTTTAAAGGCCACGGATGCTAACAAGGACGAGAAAGAGTTTTTGCGGCGTAAGCTAAATGGGGCACAGTGGCTGATCGACGCGATCCANCAGCGTCAAGCTACTTTACTCAAGGTATCGCAAGCGATTGTAGATCATCAGCAACNTGTTATTGATGTTGGACTCGAAGCNATTGTTCCTTTAAANATGCAACAGATCGCCGATNAAGTTGGAGTNCANGTGACGACGGTGAGTCGGGCGGTAGATGATAAATGGATCCAGACTCCNCGTGGTATTTTGCCNTTGCGNGGNTTATTTGTCGGCGGAACCGTCGGCGAGGATGGGGAAGATGTCGCCTGGGATAACATTCGAACGAAGTTGCAGGAAGTCATTGATGCTGAGGATAAAGCAAAGCCCCACAGTGATGATGAATTAGTACGACGATTGAAGGAAGCCGGCTTCTCTGTGGCTCGGCGAACTATTACCAAATATCGGAAAAAGATGGGGATTCCCAGTTCTAGACAACGTAAAGATTGGACTAAAGCAGGCGGCAACTCCTAAACCGATGCGGTCTTCAACCTTTGCGGCTTAACTAATCCGAAGAGTTTATCCTTTTTCCCGAGGTTCCCTGAAGCTTAATCTACAAGCCGATGGTTACAGTCTCTGTAATAATTGCAGATGTTTTTTTAAGGTAATTTAACTTAATAAGTACAACACATCTGGCTGTTTTTATAGGAATCACCCAACAAAGCCGCATGTATTACGGAACTTTCTAAAGTATTACCCCCGGAACAATCGACAAATAACTCTGAGAGGTCATCTTTGTTATTTCTTGAATAGTTGTTATCCAAGTCATAACTAACCCACAGAGACCTTTCGGGGGGGATCTTCTGGGTGTTTATCTCAATACCAGGAGAGAATGCGATATGACAATGATTCGTTCANGTCATATTCTTGAAGATTCTTTCGTTACGTACTTACGCCGAAGTACACCAGTTTGTCATTAAACTGCACGAACACTGAATAGTCCAAGCAAGTTAGAGCACGGCTGCAGTGAGCTAAAAGTTATTTGATGGATNGGTTTTCGTTGTGTGTCAGGATGGATCCAGACAAACAACAAACATACAAGGAAGCGAGTTTTATAAGTACCCCATCCCAGCGACTTGTCGTGATTTGTTCCCCCACAATGAATCGCAAGCCGATAGCAAGTCTGGGGTCAGAGCACCTNCGGGTGTTCAGTAAAAAAGTCATCGAGAGAGAATTGGAGTGCCGAAATGAAGGTCTTCACAACTGGACAGGTTGCCAAGATCTGTAAAGTGGCCCCGCGCACAGTTAGCAAATGGTTTGATTCAGGGCGTCTCAAGGGATATCGTATCCCTGGTTCGCAAGATCGTCGAATTCCCCGCGATTCGTTGATCAAGTTTCTTAAAGAGCATGGAATGCCCTTAGGAGACTTAGAAGATGAAGCAATGGCCAAAGTGCTAATCGTTGCCCAGGACCAGGTATTGATCGAAAACCTAAAACGAGAATTGCCGACGGAAAGGTCATTTAAGGTAGCCGTGGCTGCTAGTGGATTCGAAGCCGGAATACAGGCTGAGAGTTTCCATCCTGACTGCATCATCGTTGATTTTTCAATTGGAAAAGTCGAATCGCTTCAGATTTGTCAGAATCTGCGTCGCAACCCAGATTTTGCTGAAACGATTCTGATTGCCTTGTTGCCGGACGTGGGAAGCCCTATGAGCTTCGATCGTTCGACCATCAACGAAACTTTCAAAAAGCCGTTTGATGCAAGCTTGTTGGCGGATCGATTGCGAAACCTTATTGGGACTCGCAAAGAACTCGTCTAACAGACAGTTAAGTTGAAATTAAAAGTGAGGTGCCACTTGGGTGCCTCGCTTTTTTTAATGCGCCCAATTCACTTCACCCACTGCGTTTTCTACGGTTGCGCCGTTAGACTCAGGGTATTCGATAGTTCTTTTTTCAAGGTGGACGATGGCCGAATTCACACATTTTGACGANCAGGGTGCTTCTCGCATGGTAAATGTTGGAGGTAAGGAACCGACTCATCGAATAGCTCGTGCGGCAGCCTCGGTTAAAATGACGCCCGCAACGCTTGAGAAGATCACCGTGAAAGAGCTTAAAAAAGGGGATGTGCTTGAAGTTGCCAGACTTGCAGGGATCATGGCAACCAAACAAACCGGTCAATTGATCCCNTTATGTCACCCGATTGGATTGGATGGAGTCGAGATTAGCTTTCGGATTGAAAAACCAGATACNATCCATGTCGAGGCAACGGTCGCAGTGTTTGCGCGGACCGGGGTGGAGATGGAGGCGATGATGGCTGTTAGCGTTGCTGCGTTAACGATTTATGATATGTGCAAGGCCGGTGATCGTGGAATGGAGATNNATGCNATTAAATTNCTTGAAAAATCAGGCGGNAAGAGCGGGCACTTNATTCGTGATGAGTAACAGTGGTTTTTTTATNANANCCNGTCTCACCGTGATCTCGTTNTAAAATNGGTTGCAATTCGTTNACAAAGTCATGAACATCTTTGAACTCGCGATAGACACTNGCAAAGCGTACNTAGGCNACCTGATCAAGNGTAACGAGATGAGTCATGACGACTTCGCCGATATCGTCNGATTGNATATCACCTTCAAAGTTGGCNTAGATGTCACTTTCGATTTCTGACAGGCAACTCTCAATATCTTCNGTNCCCACCGGCCGCTTCCAGCAGGCTTTCACAATNCCCTGACGGATTTTGTCACGGATGAACGGCTCTCGGACACCATTCTTCTTGCCGACCTTGATGGANATTTCCTCGAGCCTTTCGTACGTCGTATAGCGGCGGTTGCAATCGAGGCATTCACGGCGTCGACGAATNGAATAACCATCGGTACTGGCACGNGAGTCGAGTACCCGATCATGGTCCTGCTGGCAAAATGGACATCGCATTGTATGTCTCCGAAAGGAAGCTGTCACAGTCATTGTGACTAAGTCATATTGTGCGGATTTCTGATGAAATTACCAGTGTTAGGTCCGTTAAATTATCGTGATGACACGAAAACGAATGATGAACGGCGAAAATTATGCCNCCTCACGCCCATTAGAATCATCCTCAATTTNCCCCTTTTCGCCGACNTCTTCGAACCGAACCGAAACCTGTTTGCTNACCCCGGATTCTTGCATAGTAACTCCGTATAGTGTGTCGGCAGCCGTCATTGTTTTCTTAGAGTGAGTAACAATGATAAATCGCGTAAAGTCGAGGAAGTCTTTGAGGACATTGATGAACCGGCCGATATTAGCTTCATCAAATGGGGCATCGACTTCGTCGAGGATACAGAAGGGACTTGGACGGAATTGAAAGATGGCCAGGAGGAGTGAAACGGCCGTCAACGCCTTTTCTCCACCACTAAGCAAGGAAATATTAATGGCTGGTTTGCCTGGAGGCGACGTAATGATTTCTACTCCGGCATCCAGGATATCAACCCCTTCTTCGAGAAGGATATCGGCTTGTCCTCCGCCGAATGCTTTTCGGTAGAGTTGTTGGAAGTTCTGGCGAATGGTTTCAAGTGTTTCCAGAAAGAGTCGTCGGCTATCAGCATCAACTCGCTGAATGATCTTTTCGAGAGAATGCTTGGCGAGGGTCAGATCCTGAAATTTTTCGGAAAGTGAATTGAAACGCGCATCGAGGTCGTTGAGTTCCCCAAGTGCTTCCATGTTGACGGCGCCAATATTATTTAGTTTTCGTCGCAATGTCTCGATTTCACGCTCAACTTCTTCGCGTTGCTGGGTTTCTTCCTCGGTTTCGTCGTTGACCTGTAAGGACGAGAGTTCTATGCCATAATCTTCCCGTAGACGTGCTTCGAGCGTACCCCTTTGCGATTTTATTTCACTGGAAGAAAGCTCGATCTCGTGTTTCTTGGAGACCAGTAATTCAATTTCTTTACGTGTTTTGTCGCCTGCTCTCAATTCATGTTTGCGTTCAGCGGAGACTTCATCCTGTCGCTGTCTAATGGCGATGGTGGTGTCGCGGTATCGGGCTTTTGTCAGATAGAGTTCAGCTAACTGTGATGTGGCCGTGAGGATCTTCATTGTGGCGTCGAGGTGTCTGTTCTCCGCCTGGCTTAGCAGTCGTGTTTGATCATCAACCACGTTCTTTTTTTCATGGTGGTCCTGAGAGTATTGAAGTAGTTGCGATTCAAGTGCTTGTAATCGTTGCTCGCTTGTGCCAGTGGCAATGCGCAATTGAACGGCCTGTTTGTTTAATGTCTGAGTTTGTCGTTCCAGTTCGTGGAAAGCTTTATTGAATCGGCCGAGGCTACTTGTAATCTCCGTCAGATACCGCGTTAACGAAGCCAGCTTTTCTTTTTGAGTTTTTAGTTCCGTTGCCGTGCTACGCTGTTTGCCGCGGGTACTCCGCAAGTCAGAATCCAGCGTGGCAATTCGCGAAGATTCGTGTTTAATTCGCTCTTCACAACTTCGCAATTCAACTTGTTGCTCATTAAGCTGCGTTCTCTTTGCCTGAATAAGCAAACGAATTCCTTCGAGTTGTTCTTCTTGTTGGGAAATGTTTTGCTGCAGGCGTTGCTGTTCGTCTCGGTTGTCCTGCACTTGAGCTTCAAGGACGAAGATGTCCTGATTCAAGTTTCTTAATTCGCTACGTCGTGAGATGAGCTCGCTGGAAGAATCGGGTGGACCCATTGTCAACGTGCCCTGATGATCTAATCGTTCTCCAGCTTTGGTGATTACCTGGATCTGGCCACGATAGCGTTCCCACAGATGCTGAGCAGAAGTTAGATCCTGAGTAATCCAACTGTCGCCTAAAAGCATTGTAAACAGTGGTCGCAATCGGTCAGCACAGTGTATTAATTGGTCCGCCCGGCAGACT
>PAJC01000069.1 GCA_002705165.1 Planctomycetaceae bacterium
TCGCTTTACACGGCATCCTCAAACTTCGCGGCAAGCGTACGACGGCTTAATTTGCCAACTCTTGTTGGTACTCATCACGTGCTTTGATCTGATCAAGCGTGCCCTGAACATTGTTTTTAATATTCTTGATCGACTCCGCCGGGGTCGAAGCACGATTTGATTGTGTTTCATTCTTGTTCTGTACTTCTATCTCTTCCTGATGAGTGCACCCGCTGACTGTNAACAATACCATTAGTANAAATAACCTCTTCATAATTGATGTCCTTTGATTTGAATTCTGTGGATGGCTAAAACTTATTCCAAGGCATTTTGCTCAAGACGGCNCCCATGCCGCATGTNTTGGTAAGTCCGGAAAANACTAAACCNGATCCAATCGCCCCGGCGATAGCGAGCCCAATCCAGACTGGTTCTAGGACAGCCGCGAGAACGATACCGGTAACAACTAGGGCGCCGGCGGTAATCCGAACCTGCCTGTCTAAGGCTATGACTTTCCTTCCGGTGCGTGCAACTTCGTATCCACTCTGTATCCAGGCATCTGTCCCGCCGGTCACATTAATCACATTTTCAATCCCGGCGTCAATCAATCGTTGGCACGCCTTTGCGCTACGTCCGCCCATCTTGCAGATTACATACAACGGTTGACCCGGAGAAGTTCGCGCCGCATGAAACACCCGGGCATCAAGTTGATCAAGTGGGAGGTTCTCGGCAAAGCCAATATGAACTGTCGCATATTCACCTGGGGTGCGTACATCGATCAGTTCCAGTGAGCTATTATTTTCGTATTTTACTTTTAAATCATTTACCGTGATGGCCTTCAACGACATGACTAAAAATCTCGCCTGGAATTTGTTTAGTTATGGATTCAGTATAGTAGATAGACTCTGCTTAGGAATTTGTATTCATCGACACGAAAGATAACTTTTGGGCGTAGGCGNNGTAATCTCATTTTCGGCCTTATGTTTTTTTAAAACGGCTACTATACTTAGCGCCATAACGTGAATAGAGACTTAGATTGTAAGCTCATTATTCGTAGCGATGAGCGTCTTANTCACACACCTTCCACGACAGANATAACAGTAATGGTAACCATAACTCTCCCTGATGGCTCAACCAAAGAATACGATAGCGAAGTAACNCCCGGTCAGGTCGCTGCTGATATTGGCCCCGGTTTAGCCAGAGCCGCCATGGCCGCAGAAGTCAATGGGCAGATCGTAGGCCTCGATTATTTGATTCCAAATGGTAATGAAGCCACTCTCAAACTCTTTACAAAAAAAGATCCTGAAGCACTGGGGGTGATGCGTCACTCCGCGGCTCATGTTATGGCTCGCGCCATCATGAGAATCTTCCCNGGNGTGCANTTAGCNTTTGGNCCTACGATCGANGGCGGGTTTTATTACGACTTTGATTTAGATCATAAGTTAAGCGACGAAGATTTTGAAACGATCGAGGCAGAGATGAAGAAAATCATCAAAGCTGACGAGCCTTTCGAACGNATTGAAACCGGTCGTGACGAAGCTCTCAATATCGTCAACGACCTCGGTCAGGAATATAAGGTTGAACACATCCGCGATGGGCTGACCGAACACGATCAACTCTCGTTTTANCGACAAGGAGAGTTCATCGACCTTTGTCGCGGCCCCCACATTCCATCGGCTGGTGCCATTGGTGCGTACAAGTTGCTGAGCGTAGCTGGTGCCTATTGGAAAGGAAGTTCCGACAATCAGCAGTTGCAGCGTGTATATGCAACTGCATTCTTTGACAAAACAGGGCTGGAAGAACATTTAACGACAATTGATGAGGCAAAACGCCGTGACCATCGAACTCTCGGTAAACAGCTTGGGCTCTATCATATTGATGAAATGTCGGGGCAGGGATTGATTCTGTGGACTCCCAAGGGTTCCGTCATAAGAAAAAAACTACAGGAATTCATTGAAACTCGCTTGGAGCGACAGGGATATCATCAGGTCTTCACACCTCACATCGGGAAGTTGGATCTTTACAAGACNTCTGGGCACTTTCCCTACTATCAGGAAAGTCAGTATCCTGCCCTGATTAATCGCGACTATATGAAAAAACTGGCGGATGAGGATTGCAGTTTCAGTGATCTTTCCCAAGCGATGGCAGAAGGAGAAATCGAAGGTTACCTCCTGAAACCAATGAATTGCCCACATCACATAAAGATTTATGATTCTCAACAACGCAGTTATCGTGATCTTCCCATTCGACTTTTTGAATTTGGAACTGTCTATCGTTGGGAACAATCCGGTGAAATTGGCGGGCTCACGCGAGTCCGGGGATTCACTCAGGATGATGCCCACCTCTTCGTCACGGAAGATCAGTTAGCGGATGAGTTGAAGGGCTGTCTTGAACTCGTCAAACTAGTATTTGCCTCNGTCGGNATGGANGATTACAGNGTTCGCATAGGCCTNCGNGACAAAGANTCNGATAAATANGTNGGTGAACCCGAAGACTGGGATAAGGCGGAGGATGCTTGCCGCCATGCCGCGGCCACCCTCGGAAAACCGTTTATTGAGGAAGAAGGTGAAGCGGCGTTCTATGGACCCAAAATCGATTTTGTTGTGAACGATTGTCTTGGTAGGAAATGGCAGCTAGGAACGGTACAGGTTGACTATAACCTACCCATCCGTTTTGACTTGTCTTATATCGGTGCGGACAATCAATCCCACCGCCCCGTCATGATTCATCGTGCTCCCTTTGGTTCCATGGAAAGATTTATTGGCGTTTTGATCGAACACTTTGCCGGCGCCTTTCCTTTATGGCTCGCTCCTGAGCAAGCTCGCATTGTTGTCGTTAGCCAAAAGTTTGAAGAATACGGACGTCAGGTGGAGGCTCAATTACGAGAGGCCGGGATACGTGTTAGTGGTGACTATCGGGCTGAGAAAATCGGAGCCAAAATCCGAGACGCACAGCTTGAATTGATCCCTTATATGCTAATCGTAGGTGGCCGCGAGATGGAAAATGGTGAAGTCAGCGTGCGCGACAGAATCGATGGCGACTTAGGCGCCATGCCAATCGACACGGCACTGGCTAAATTCCAGGATGAAATTGAGAACCGGGTTGTTCGCAAGACGTTTAGCGGCAGTGCCGGCTTGGTTTCCCGCGACGCCCAAAATGAATATTAAGCTCCCAGACTAAAAACGACATGCCATGGACAATTTAAAGTCTTATATTTGCTGTAAGAGACTCCATTTTATCTGCCCAGCGATATAGAATTATCTTGCAGAGGTAGTATTAACTTCTACTAATTCCATCATTCAAAACAAGGATATCAATCATCGACCGCGACAGCACTCGTATTAATGATCAAATTCGAATTTCACCGATTAGAGTCATTAGCTATGACGGAGAACAGCTCGGTATTATTGAAACTGACAAGGCCAAAGAAATTGCTTCTGAAGCAGGCTTAGACTTGGTTGAAGTGGCTCCTAGTGAACGGCCGCCCGTTTGCCGCATTATGGATTACGGTAAGTATAAGTATGAAAAGAAGAAGAAAGCTTCTCGAAATACGTCGCATTCGAAAACTAAGGAAGTTCGCCTTCGACCCAAAACTGGCGATCATGATATCCAATTCAAAGTGAACCAGGCTAAGAAATTCCTGAAACATAAAGACAAGGTTCAAGTTTCTGTACTTTTTCGAGGTCGTGAGATGGCTCACATTGAAGAAGGTCGTCGAGTCATGAACGACGTTTTGCAAGAGCTAGAAGAATTGGGGAAGGTGGAACAGACCCCACAACAGCACGGTCGGCGTATGATCGCTATGGTCGTACCTCGATAACTTAAGCAGACACTGAGTCCTGCTGAACAATCCGGTTTAGCACCTCAAGCGTCTTCCTTGCCATCGTTTCAGCATCACGTCGCGACAAGACTGCTTTGCGTCCCTGAAGACCTAAAGCACTCAGTGCTGCGCGATCTTTTAGCAAATCGTGCCAGCATCTGGCCAACGCTTGTGGATCATCCGGCGGTACAAGGTGCCCACCTCCGACGTCACGAATGACTTCCGGAAAGGCTCCATGCTCAGGCAGGACAACCGGTACGCCATGTGCCAACGCTTCCAGGGCAAACAGACCCTTGGGTTCTTTATACGTTGTAGGTACACACAACAGATCCGATTCACTAAGAAGCATATGCTTTCCATCACGATCAACAGTACCATAGTCAATAAAGCTGTCTTCAAGATCTGCTTCTTTCAACCGCCGAATTTGCTCATCCGCAAATCCCTGATTGGTGACTCCTCGCCAGCCGGCCAAATGCAATCTCACGTCAGCTGTGTCTGGCATCTGTTTTAATTCAATAAAAGCATCNATTAAAATGTGGAGGCCTTTTTCTTTAGACATCCGAGCCATGTAGCCAATGGTCCGCGGTTGAGNCGAATCTGTTTGAGCCATCGTTATATCTTCCACATCAATCCCTAGTGGAACCACGTGAACTTTCTCCGCTGGTATTTCCAGTAAAGACATCATGCATTCTTTATAGTACTCGCTNTGTACTAAGAAGCCGGATNCCTCGGGAACCATCCGGCGAAGAATGGAAAGNGCCTGCCCCTTGAACGGTTCCATTAAATCTTCCAAAAAGATATCGTCCCCCTGAAGAGTTACGACAACCGGAATTCCAAGGCGTTTTAATTCTGATATGCAGCCACCAATCAAAAGATTACTTAGCAGCACCACGTCAGGCTTGATTTCCTTGCTGAGCCACTTGCAAAGTCGCTTTACTTCTTTGCGTTGATTCCCATTCCGACCTTTAAGCATCGAAACCGTGAGGGAACCAAGAGCACGTGCACTAATTTCAAGTCCCCGGGAAGTCGCTTTTCGGAGCAACCACTTACTGTCAAGAAAACGGTCTAGAAACGCGGGCAGATAACGAAAAAAGAATATCTTTTGCTGGAGGTATACNTTAATGCCTCCGAAAAAAACCTGGTCAACACTTACGTCCTCTTCATCGGTTCGAATAGGTGTGTAGGTCGGTACTAAGAGGGCATCGATTCCTTGCTTATTCCAGGCTCGCGCCAACGTATTATCATGCAAGCAACTGCCACAAAACATATTGGCAGCACCGCTGGTTAGATATGCAATACGCTTGATAACCTTTTCTTCTCCCATCACCTCAGCTTAATCAATAATTGACACCCNCTCAATCTNCTTCAAAGTCGACCCAAATCAGATGANCNTTTCCGTGNANCCATGAAAAANGNANCTTNGCTCACNTGCNATTCATTCCTTTCCNANTGGATTNACTTGNTTAGNACGATATCGAAAGTAGATGAAGATCAGCANCGTTAGAACNACNAGCGAAATATANCGGATNNGNCCATCTTCGAAGACAATCGTTGCTGAAACNATAATCAAAANCATGTAAAGATGTACAAACCAGCTCCGAAGGGAGCGAACGCCGAGGCTCCCCCGCAGTTCCAAAGGAAAGGCATGAGGCTGGAGACAATCAATCGTCCAGACAAGTAAAAATAAGTAATTGAAGTAGATTCCATACTCAAAACGAATTCCGGTGACTCGTTTCGTTTCAATCATCGTATGTTTGACGGCCGCTTGATGATCCCAGTGATGCACAAANTGAAANGCGNAAAGCACGTGAANCAGTGCAAAAATNCAGCCTAAGCACCANAGAATTCGGTAAGTTTTTTGTCGTTTCCNNTNATCAATGANAAGAAACGANACGGCGACCGCCGANGCGTAGAAAACCAACGAAATCCAGATNGTCAAATGAACCATTTGGCTACTCTAAAAAACCTACTAAGGGGGCTTTATCTATTAGATTTACCCCTTTTGCAAGAACAAAAACGAGCTTAAAATANTGGATTCCCAGTGGATGTTTTACGTCACTCGAAAAGAAAGCAAAAATAGACGATGCCAAAGCAAAAAACCCACAAGGGAACTAAGAAACGATTCCGTTTGTCAGCAAAGGGCAAGGCCAAGCACCGCAGTGCAGGAACTAGCCACTTAGCTGGAGCTGTTTCCAANAAGCGTAAACGAAACCTNCGCGGTACGACAGTCCAGGCTTCTTGNGACGANAAGAAGATTGCAAAAGCACTGAACGGATACAGCAACTAACGAAGCTGTTTCATATCAATCATTCTTAGCGTTTCCCTAAGATTTGAATTAACAAAAATATAACCAACCACGTGGGCATAGAACGTTTTCGAAAGAAAAGGCCTGACGAGGTAACAAGGAGCGAAAGCGATGAGAACGACTTACGGTGCAGCTCGTGCCAAGGCAAAACGCCGTCTTTTCAAACGNGCCAAGGGAAATCGAGGCGGACGTAAAAACTTACTCCGCACAGTCAAAGAAACAGAAGTACGTTCCGGTGCTTATTCCTACCGCGACCGTAAAGTCCGTGCCCGTGACTTTCGACGCCTGTGGATTACTCGACTAAACGCCGCATGTCGAACTCATGACGTGCGATACAGCCAGTTCATCCACGGATTAAACAAAGCTAACATCGAACTGGATCGTAAGTCACTAAGCGAAATGGCCATTCATGATCCAGCGGGCTTTGAAGCAGTGGTTGACGTTGTCAAAGCTGCCCTTGCTGGTTAACGCCAATCTTCGCACAATGCAGATTGAACCAAGTTCAGGAGAGGAAGTCAGCTAGACTTTGCTCTCCTGTTTTTTTAATTCCTAAATTCCTTTCAGAGAGTTCATCATGGCACTGCAGGAATTTCTTNATCAACTCGACCAACTTGTCTCGGAAGCAGAGTCTACTTTTAACTCCGCNGCGAANACNGAGGCNTTNGAAGAAGCNCGGGTTGANTTTCTNGGNGCTAAAAACGGNAAANTGAANTCCGTTCANAAGCTCATGGGCACGGTCGAAAAAGAAGATAAGCCCGTTGCCGGAAAAACCTTTAATCAAACCAANGGNCGAATCGAGAGTGCTTTCGAATCTGCCAGTGAACGGATCCANGGTGGCNCCGGTGATANCGAACGAGATACTCAGTTCGACCCTTCGCTGCCCGGNGCAGGCTTCAAAATTGGNCGCGCCCATCCAATTACTCAAACGATCGAGGANCTTAAGGATATTATGGGCCGACTTGGCTTCTCCACTGCCGATGGCCCNGAGATTGAAGATGATTGGCATAATTTCGTTGCTTTAAACATTCCTGATGACCACCCGGCCCGGGATCCGTTGGAGAACTTTTATCTGGCAACTGCGGAGGTGAGTACCGGAGAAAAAACGCCCGTCAATTTGCTCCTGCGGAGTCAAACAAGTACCGTNCAGATTNGGGTAATGGAAAAAACTAAACCNCCTATTCGAATCATTTCATTAGGTCGCGTTTATCGTCCTGACACTGCGGATGCAACTCACTACCCCATGTTCCATCAAATCGAAGGCCTCATGATCGATACCAAGGTCACGATGGCTGACTTAAAAAGTGTCNTGCGTTTGTTCGCCACCAGTTATCTGGGTGACGACGTGACAATCAGATTCCGACCTTCATTCTTCCCGTTTACCGAACCAAGTGTCGAAGCTGACTACTATTGGAATGGTCAATGGGTTGAATTTGGCGGGGCAGGGATGGTAGACCCGAATGTACTCAAGGCNGTTGGGTATGACCCGGAAGAAGTTACNGGNTTTGCATTTGGCCTTGGNGTGGANCGNCTCTGCATGCGTCGCCATGGAATTACAGACATTCGCGAATTCTACAAGAATGATGTCCGTTTCCTCGCTCAGTTTTAGTCCTTTCCCTTTTAACTCGTTTCAATAAACCGAATTAGTATCATGCTTGTTTCCTGGAATTGGCTTAAACAATACGTTGCACTCGACATGGATCGTGAAGAGCTGGAAAACCGGCTTGCCATGTCAGGTCTGAATCATGAAGGCACCGAGACTGTGTTNGACGACTTTGCTGTCGACTTAGAAGTGACTAGCAACCGTCCTGATTGTCTTGGGCATATTGGAGTNGCGCGCGAAATCGCTGTGCTCTATGGCCTGCCGCTTTCCATTCCCACTCCCAACCCTCAAGCAACCGGCCCCAATGTCAATACTGGCTTCAGTGTCACCATTGAAGCTCCCGAGCTTTGCCCTCGTTATACAGCTCGCATAATACGAGGAGTAAAAATTGGTGAAAGCCCNCAATGGATGCAGGAACAACTTCGTACCGTGTTTGCGCCAGTGAACAAAGATTGGAACCCCGTCAATAATGTAGTCGATATTACCAACTACGTACTCATGGAATGCGGGCAACCTCTGCACGCCTTTGATCTCGGTAAATTACAGGGTGAACAAATCATCGTCCGNGAAGCCACCGACGGGGAAGAATTTGAAGCCCTCGATCACCACACGTACAAACTTACACCCNGCATGTGTGTTATTGCTGATGCCAATCGCCCTGTCGCTATTGCTGGTATCATGGGCGGTGCAGACAGTGAAGTCAGCGATGGTACCACTGACATTCTGATTGAATCAGCTGCTTTCTCATCAATGGCGACTCGTGCCACCTCACGTGCCCTCAACCTACATAGTCCATCATCGTATCGGTTCGAACGCGCATTGGANCCCCNGGGTGTCGANTGGGCTGCTANCCGCGCCTGTGAATTNATTCTGGAGCACTGCGGAGGAACTCTGGATGATGGATTNATCGATGCCGGGGCTACTACATGGCAGCCNGCGCCNGTGGTNATGCGGTTGTCNCAGGTCGAACGAATCCTTGGCATCTCTATCGATGCTGATGAAGTAAAACGTATTCTNCTGGCGCTNGGGAACACAGAAACCGAAAGTGACGACTGCTCACTCACCGTGACTCCGCCAACATGGCGTAGAGATTTAACTCGCGAAGCAGATTTACTCGAAGAAATTGCCCGTATCCATGGCTACGAAAAGATTCCNGAAGACGTTGGTGTGCCCATGGCTGCTTCCTTCAGAAGCGACTGGGATCGAGTGGCCTCCAAGCTACGTACGACCATGACGGCCATGGGCTTTGACGAATCCCTCACCGCAAGTGTCGTCCCTGCCGCCTGGACACAAACATACAGTCCCTGGTCCGTCGAAGCACCTCTACGGACACTTTCGCCGATGCTCAAAGGGGCTGACGCTCTTCGAACAAGCCTTGTGCCCAGCCTTCTGGAAGTGCGCCGCATTAACCAGTCTCTTGCGAACCCAAGTGTTGAACTATTTGAAACTGCCAAGATTTATCTGCCGGCAGANAGCGGTTTGCCGCAGGAACAATGGACGCTCGGGATCACTAGTGGGCACGGGTTCCAACATCTGAAAGGTGTCATTGAAACTGCCTTGCGTTCATTAAAAATCGATGCTCCGTTAACAGTNGAAACAGCGGAACAGGACTTACTCCACGCAGACTACTGTGCTTCACTCACTTTGAATGGTGAGCACTTCGGTTTCCTTGGTGAAGTCAATGAAGCCGGACTTAAGACCTTCTCTTTACGCAGTCCGGCCAGTATTGCAGAGATCCGNATGGATTTGTTAGTACAGCATTCAACTCTCATCCCTCAGCATTCTCAACTAAGCAANTTCCCTGCAATTACGCGAGACCTGAATATTGTGCTCTCCGAATCCGTTCGCTGGGATGCTTTGGAGGCTAGTGTACGCAGTGCCGTCGACGCTGNACAACTTGAAGACATTANNTATCAGGAAACCTATCGCGATCCTGAACGAGATGGAGCGGATGTCAAACGAGTGCTGTTCACGGTGAAGCTTCGCCGAAGCGACGAAACGATGACCAGTGAAGAGGCTGATGGTGTGCGAAGTGANATTGTCGCAGCCATCGAATCTCAGCTCGGTGGTAAACTTCTGGGTTAACCCCAGCAACTTTGGTCGNAACTGGGCTTGCCTAAAAGNCNAATGTCCATCAAATTACCCCTCCGCTCGTCACTCTTATTTCTTGCAANCGTTACTGGGGATGCCATCCGCCTGTGTCATTTTATGTCATATTGCTAGGGCTATTNNTCGCCCCAAACTCCAAAACTGATTCNCCAATCGTAGTTCACTTTACTGCGCCATGGTGTTCTGCCTGCCAAAAAATGAAACCTGGCATCACCTCACTACAGCACGAAGGCTACGACATCCGGATCGTGGATATCACAAAGAATGAGTCGCTGGTAAAACGTTATGGCGTCAAAACAATTCCAGCCACAGTGATCATACGAAAGGGCCAAATTGAAGATCGGCGAATTGGTTATCTAACAGATCAAAGGCTACGAACATTTATTGACTCCAAGAAACCGACCAAAGAAAAACCCAAGGTGAGCCATTCGGTTACTACTATTTCCCGAGCTCCGATCATCGAGGGTTCCTTTGAAAAAGCATCCCATTCACGCTGGATGAGTGTCAACCGTGCGCGGATACAACCCTTCTCCGAAATGCTGCCTCATTCGGTCGGACGCCAACTTCTACGCGCCACTGTTCGTATCAAATTAAAAGACAAGTCCGGCATTTCTTATGGCAGTGGAACGATCATTCATTCGCAACAGGGTGAGGCTCTGATTGCGACTTGCGGTCATCTGTTCCGCAATGGACAAGGCAAAACACCTATCGATGTCGACATATTTTATCCGAGTGGTATACAACAAGTGAAGGGACGAGTACTCATCTATGATGCAGACGAATATGATGTGGCTCTTGTAACCATTCCTTTTGATGGCGGGATTACTCCAATCAAACTCGCTCTTCCCGGTACGACGACTAAAGAACAACGCGTCATCTCATCAGGAAGCAATGGTGGAGCGAGGCCATCGCTTGAGCGAACGGTCATCAATTCAATTAACCGTTATGAAGGGCCGGACAATATTCAAATTCACGGCGCTCCTGCTGGTGGTCGCAGTGGCGGTGGCTTAGTCAATCAGGACGGCCTATTAATCGGGATTTGCAATGCTGCTGACCACGACGACAACGAAGGCTTTTATGTCAGCTCCCGGTATATCACCCTGATGCTGCAACGACTGGGGATCGATGACTTAGTTCGCGATCAGTAAATGGGGAACGTTACTTCGGCGCTGATTGGTTATCATTTTTTGAAATTGGATGCAGAGGAACATTCCGAATCGATAAATCTTAGAGGTCGATTCGTAACGGGCGTTCAGCAACACGACCAACCTCTTCAGGACCACGACGTTGGCCATATTGCGGCCAGGCGGCCAGACCGTCAAGTTCGGGCATGAGTTCAACAAGCTGGCTCACGAGTGTTTCCGCCAAAGCATGCATCTTCGCAGATGCTGCTTCATCATGAATACTCATCGCGCTACGCATGATACGCACCATGGCCGCCCGCTTTTTAACTGGGTTATCCAGTGTGGACTCTGGTTCTTCAATGAGATTTACAACGGGAACATCCAAAGCTTTGCTCCATTTTGCCAATTCCGTGAGCGTCAGATTCGCCGTTGGTTTTTCCTGCTTACGCAGTGTACGAACATCGATGCCTGTCTGGCGGGCGACACTCCGCAGTGTCATTTCCTGTTGTTCGCGTACAAAAGCGATCCGGTTAACCGGGCGATCAGCCTGTTCCACTGGTAAGGAAAACTTCCGCGGATGACTCTGCCGTTTCGCTTTCACTTTATTTCGTTTCATCGAAGCAGGAGCCAAAGCGTCTAAAAGATTGAATTGAAGATCAGCAGTTGCCATGGGAACGCACCCTCTTTCGTTAGAAACCGGTTTTTTTATTACTCCCGTTAGACGCGCTATAAGCCCTGCGCGTTCCATAGAAAAACAAAAAAAACGTTAATTCTTTCCCAACCCTTAAAAACGGTCGCTATCGAAGCCCATTTCAGCTCCAAATTAACGACTATCTTCCTTAAAAAACAGCTCCTGCGTTCAGTTCGTTTCCTGTTTAACATGGTTACAAATCATGGGAGAAGTCTTCATAATGAACAAACGAAAATTATCAAACTTTTGAGAATTCAATGTCTTCTGACGCTAACTTAAATAGCCCCGACTTTTCCCGCAACAACGGGTTATTACCCGCGATTGCACAGGACGCCGATTCCGGCAAAGTTCTGATGTTGGCTTGGATGAATGCCGAAGCCTATCAGGAAACACTTCGTACCGGACGTGGTGTTTACTTCAGCCGGAGCCGAAATAAGCTCTGGTACAAAGGTGAAGAAAGCGGGCATGTGCAGAAAGTTGTGCAATTACTTGTCGACTGCGACCGTGACGCCATTCTTATGCGAGTTCGCCAGCAAGGAGCCGCATGTCATGAAGGTTATGAAAGCTGCTTCTTCAGTGAAGTCACTGCCAACGGCTTAAACATCATCGCAGAACGTTTAGTAAATCCCGACGATGTTTACAATAAATAATCCAAACCGAGGAAGGAATACAACAATGAGTGCTGATGCCAAAATCGAAGANCTAGGTCTGGAATTACCCCCTGCTCCAAAACCAGGTGGCGTCTACAAGCCTATCGTGATCAGTGGCAACATGTGTTACGTATCTGGACATGGCCCACTTCGTCCCGATGGTACCATGTTTACNGGCCGCGTTGGTGATGATGTCGATCTAGAATACGGATATCAATCAGCTCGCCAAACCGGCCTGGCTATCCTTGCNACATTAAAAGCAAACTTAGGCAGCCTAGATCGGATAANTAAAGTTGTCAAAACTTTGGGAATGGTCAACTGCAGCCCGGACTTTGGTGAACAACCTAAGGTCATCAATGGATATAGCGATCTNCTGGCTGAAGTTTTTGGACCTGACAATGGCGTGGGAGCACGAAGTGCTGTTGGCATGGGAGCCCTCCCTGGAAACATCACCACCGAAATTGAAGTCATTTTTGAATTGAATGACGAATAAGCAACCCAACTATCGCCTTTTCGAACACCTTTGAGAATATGCATGGCAGACCCTCGTAAAATCCTCGTAACCTCCGCATTGCCATATGCGAATGGCCCCATTCATATCGGGCATCTCGTGGAATANATCCAAACTGATATCTGGGTGAAATTCCAAAAGCTCCGTGGCAACGAATGCATTTATCTGTGTGCTGACGATACACACGGNACAGCCATCATGATGAGTGCCCAGCGAACGGGCTGTACGGAAGAAGAATGGATTGCGAAAATCTCTGAAGAACACCAGCGCGATTTCGCAGGCTTTGGAATTGAGTTTGATAATTATGGTAGCACGAACAGCCCCGAAAACTATGAGCTTTGCAAGCAGTTCTGGCAAGCTTTTCGAGATGCCGGTCTCGTCAAACAAGAAGCCGTCACCCAGCTTTTCGATGATGAAAAGGGGATTTTCCTGGCCGACCGGTTTGTTCGTGGAGCCTGCCCGAAATGTGGTGCGGAAGAGCAATACGGCGATAGCTGCGATCAGTGCGGAGCAACCTACAGCGCTCGTGAAATAGTCAATCCGGTCAGCACGCTTTCCGGCACGACACCTTCNGTAAAAACTGCAGACCACCTGTTCATTCAAATTGAAGAATTACATGGTTTCCTCGAAGAATGGACTCAGTCCGGTGAGCATCTACAAAGTGAAATTGCTAATTATCTAAGGGGCCATTTTCTTAATGAACCTCTCCGCGACTGGGATGTATCCCGACCTCAGCCCTATTTTGGTTTCGAGATTCCTGATGCGGCGGGNCATTTTTGGTTCGTTTGGTTTGATGCCCCGATTGGTTACATGGCGTCGACAAAACAATACTGTGACCGAACAGGTGATGATTTCGATCAATGGTGGAAAAACCCTGACACTGAAATTCATCATTTCATCGGCAAGGATATTACTTACTTTCATACCTTATTCTGGCCTGCNATGTTGAAGGTTGCCGAATTCACTCTGCCGACAAAAATTCATATCCATGGATTTCTGACNGTCGATGGCCGCAAGATGTCNAAGCGGGATGGCACGTTCGTCAAAGCCGAAACATTCCTNAAACATCTTAACCCNGNGGCACTTCGGTACTACTACGCAGCAAAACTCAATAACCGAGTCGAAGATCTGGATCTGAACCTCAAAGAATTCACGNCGAAGGTGAATACAGACTTGGTCGGCAAAGTCGTAAATCTGGCAAGTCGTACTGCGAAGTTCGTTNAGAGCCTTGGNTTGTCGNCCGAATATCCNGAAGACGGAGGNTTGTTCGATCGGGGGGCAGAAGCCGGNGAAGCCATTGCGACTGCATATGAAAACTGTGACTTTAATCGTGCCATGCGATTGATCATGGAACTGGCGGACCGGGCAAATCCATTTGTGGAGAACCGCGAACCCTGGAATCTCCGCAAAGATCCAGAACGACAAAAAGAATTACAGGACGTGTGTACTATTGCACTAAACCTATTCCGCCAGATCGCCATTTACTTACAACCGGTTCTGCCGGAAATCGCAGAAAAGACGAGCTCTCTGCTAGGAGATCCAATCACGTATTGGGAGCAGGCNGGCACTCCATTAANCGGAACTCCCGTTGCCAAATTTGAACACATGATGAAACGTATTGAAGAGAAAGATGTAGATGCCATGATTGATGAATCAAAAGAAGAAAACGCAGCAGCAGCCGCTGAAGTCAATGCCACTGAATACAATGACAGCGCTCAGCCTTTAATTGACGAGCCACTTGCCGATGAGATCACCTTTGATGAATTCGTCAAAATCGACCTGCGAGTTGCCCGTGTCGTAAAAGCTGAACATGTTGAAGAAGCCAATAAGCTGCTCAAGTTGACCCTGAGTCTTGGCGGCAATGAAACTCGCCAGGTCTTTGCCGGCATTAAAAAAGCTTATAACCCTGAAGACCTCGAAGGGCGCCTGGTCGTGATGGTCGCCAATCTGGCACCTCGAAAGATGAGGTTTGGAATAAGTGAAGGAATGATCACAGCGGCCGGTCCGGGTGGCGAGGATGTATTCATGCTAAACATTGATGAAGGCGCTCAGCCTGGACAACGGGTTCACTAGCTGCTATCCATCAGCTTCAGCCGCACCTAAGCGCTTTCCATCGGTGATGACTGTAACCGGCGGAAAGTCTTCTTTTACAAGGTGACCTGTGACTGCCGATGCTGCATCTAAACCATGGTCATGCGGTCTATCAAATCGAAATGTAGCGTAATCAATATTGTTCTCTTCCTGGAATAAATGCAGGGTTTGTGTTGGGAACGCAAACTGAACTCCCAATCTCTGAGCAACACGCATAATATCTGTCAGTAAGCGATGGCGTTCACGCAACTCCGTTGGCCAGTCCGTACACTCAAAGAACATATACAACAGAATATCGATGCTACTGGCCCCAAGATCATTTACATAGACCTGGAAATAGTCCTTCCTGGTATAAGGGTGTCTACGAATGATCTCCCGGATCGCTTCACAAAATGCCTCCAATTGCTCGGGGGTCGTATCATACTGAACTCCCAACTTCGTAGTGAACCTACGAAATTCTCGCTTGCCCATATTATCCACCACGGCAGTGGTCAGGCGACTGTTCGGCAAGACGATCACTGAATTATAAAAAGTTCGAACGCGAGTACTTCTCATCCCAACATTTTCCACCGTTCCTTCGACCCCGTCAGAAACGATCCAGTCACCAATTTCAAACGGACGGTCTGCAAGCACCGTCAACGAACCAAATAAATTGCTAAGCGTATCTTGTGATGCAAATGCCAGAGCAGCACCCCCAATTCCCAGACCGCCAATTAAAGCGGTTACATCTAATTGGAATACATCCGCAAACAGGACCAACCCTATACAGATAGAAAATGCTTTAAGTGCTTTTCGCACCAGCGGAATCAGCAGATCATCAAACTTGGTCTCTGTACCTGCTGCTTTTCGGGTGATGACGGTCGCAATCCAGTCGATAAATCGGAAAGCGGTCCATACGGAAGCGACCACCGTAAAGAACTTAAGTGCCACGGTGACAATCAGCAACAGGCTTAATGGTAAGCCCAGACAAAACGCTCCCCAATACCACACAACTGCCTGAGTGAGTAAACCAACGGGTTTCCAAACTTTCCGCTCTCGCTTTTGATCGTCCGGTGTATCACTCTCTTTCTGATCACGGCGAATCCAACGCACAAGGACCGTCAGCAAATTACGTACACTGAGATCAGCTAAAAAACCAAAAAAGATTAGTGTCAAGCAACCAATCCATTGGTAATCCGCTAAAAGAAAATGGGTTGTATGTAAGGCCTCTGGAAAAAGGTTCTTAAACCCTTCGGCCCAAGCTTCATGCAACTCAAGCGTTGAATTCACATTCATATTTAGTTCTGTTTCATCCTGAGCTCGAACAAAATCAGGAAAGGTAAACATTCCCAACAAACTAATACAAAAAACAAGTTGCTTTAAGAATCGCATCGCAGACATCCCCACATAAATCGCTTATCTCGGGCAAAGTATAACCCTCCCGGCCACTTCAATAACAGGCTAATTAGCCCTGATGAAGCGTATAAGCCCAACGAGAAAGAATCGTCTTACCAATAAGTACAGTCAGGCCGACCATAAAAATGCCCAGCAAAGTAGAGAGTAGAATACTTGCATAGAGCACCTCCACCTGGAAATTCTGATTACTCATAAAGATAAAATAACCTAGGCCTCGGCTGTCTATATCGTGACCTGCCATATATTCACCCACAACGGCGCCGACAATTGTTAAGCCAGAGGAGATTCTGGCACCCGTTAAGAGATAAGGTATGGCATTCGGTAATTTTAGTTTGAATAACAAATCGGAACGGCTGGCCTGATACAAATGCATCAGCTCTGTTAAACCGGCATCAACCGTCGTCAGGCCCGTGGTCACATTGGTCACCACGGGAAAAACACTAATCACCGTCACGATGACGACCACACTACTCAATCCTCCACCAAACCAAATAATCACCAAAGGAGCGATCGCAACGATGGGAACCGTTTGCAGCAATATCATATAAGGATAAATACTCTGTTTCGCTATTTTCGATAGGGAGAAGACCAATGCGAGCGTCACCCCCAGACAGATCGATATAGCAAAACCGCTTAATGCCGCGAAACCAGTGACGAGCGTCGCTTTCAATAGATCATCTATCTTCTTCCAGCTTTCCTCCGCAATTTCCAACGGACTGGGAAGAATAATTCGTTTGATTTCGAACAGGTAGTCCGCTAACTGCCAAACCAGCAGCACGACAATCAGAAACAGCACTGGTAGCAAAAATTGGCGAATGTCATTACGGATCATTGCATCGCCTCCTGCAACCGCTGAGTCACTTCATTAACCTGAGAAATATACGAAGCTGACCCTCGTAAATCCGGTGTCCTCTCCCGAGGCAACGATATCTCTAAATCACTAACAATGGCCCCTCCAGAATTCATGATCAGGATTCTATCACTGAGATACACTGCCTCCGAGACATTATGAGTGACAAACAAAGTAGTCAACTGCTGGGTTTGGCAAATCTCATGAATCAGTTGATTTAGTTGCTGGCGAAGCAATTCATCGAGTGCTGCAAACGGCTCATCCATAAAGAGGATATCAGGTTGCGTTACTAATGCACGCGCCATCGACACTCTCATTCGCATACCGCCGGACAACTGGCGAGGAAATTTAGTGAGATCTTCTGAGTTTAATCCGACGCACTCAATCGTTTCCTGAATGGAGGTCATCTCAATCCGTGACCGTCCCCCGTCACTGCTACCCTTAAGTTCCAGCGGTAAAACTACGTTGTCACGAACTGTTCGCCAGGGCATTAGCGTCGGATCCTGAAAAACAAAAGCTGGCGTCTTGAAATCCGTTACGAATTTTTCGGTCGTTCCTTCAATTAAGCCCGCTAGTGCACGTAATAAAGTTGATTTCCCACATCCAGAAGGGCCAACAATTGAACACCATTGAGCCTCCGGAATTTGCAACGACAGATCGCGCAGAATATCACTTTCACCTAGCGTGACATTCAGGGATAAAAGTTCGATAATATTTTTCACAAATTTAGCGATCTGAGAGGGAAGACGGGAACGGATTTCTGGTCGCCTGCTTTTATAATAGACAACGTTGTACATTTGTTGACAACTAACTTCCACCAGCATTCCTATTTACTTGTCTTCCTGATAATGACTCAAATCCCTAATCTCCCGAAACAGATTCTCGTTCAAGGCTCGATTCCTGAGGCCTTTGATCGATCTTTATTGGGAGTCATTATCGTTGACCATGGGTCGAGACGGGACGAGAGTAACATTTACGTAAAAGAAATGGCCCGTCTATTTCAACATTATGCCGACATCAAAATTGTAGAGCCAGCCCATATGGAGTTGGCTTCACCGGATATCAATGCTGCCTATCGGGCCTGCGTGGCACAGGGCGCTCAGTACATTGTTGTGCATCCCTATTTCCTCGCTCCTGGCCGCCATTGGCATAAGGACATTCCGGAATTAGCTCGTACGGCGGCCTGTAAACATCCGGAAACCAGTTGCGTTGTGACTCCTCCCCTTGGAATTCATAAGTCCATCGTAGATGTGATGGCAACAAGAATCATGGACGCTCTTCCTTCTACTGATAATCAAAATGAATAAATACAACTCACTCCTAGTTCTGATCGCTTTTCTAAGTTTTAGCGGATGTCATACCGAGGATCAGCCAATTCCTCGGACCAATGCTAATAACAGTGCGGCACCGTTGACAAAGGTATCTTTACAACTCAATTGGTTTCCTGAAGCAGAGCATGGTGGTTATTACGCTGCTCTCATCCACGGTGCCTATGAAGACGAGGGGCTGGATGTTGAAATCATCGGTGGTGGTCCAAACAGTCCCGTCATTCAAAAGCTTGTCGCAGGGCAGGCGGACTTTATTATTGGCAATGCTGACCAAGTACTAACGAGCCGAGCGAAAGATTCGAATGCGGTCGCTTTGTTTGCTCCGCTCCAAACAAGCCCACGTTGCATTATGGTTCACCAAAGCTCGGGGGTTGATTCTCTTGCCGAACTAAATGATATGACACTAGGTATAAGTGCAGGACGCGCCTTTGCTTTGTACATGCAAAAACACCTTCCCCTGAAAAACGTTAAGTTCGTTGGCTATCCGGGCAGTCCGGCTGTGTTTTTAAGTAATGAGAATTATGGACAACAGGCCTACGTGTTCAGCGAACCCTTCGTGGCAAGAAGGTCCGGTAGCAATCCGAAAGTTTTGATGGTCTCCGACTTAGGTTATAACCCGTATACCAGCCTGCTCATCACGACACAGGAAACCGTCGACTCTAACAAAGACCTCATCGATCGGATGATCCGAGCCAGCAAGAAAGGGTGGATTAGGTACCTTGAAGATTCAACAACAACCGATGAGCATATTCATGCACTTAACGAAGAAATGGATTTAGAAATCCTCGCGTTTGGTGCAAACACTTTAAAAGAGTTATGTTTGCCGGATGGTATGAGCACGGATGCGCTCGGTGATATGACGCTCGAACGCTGGCGCCAGTTACGCGATCAACTAATTGAGCTGGAGTTAATTGATCAATCTGTCGATGCCAATGCTGCTTTTCTCAAATAGATAGGGCTTACCCATTACTCAAGCTTCGAATTGCTTGGATTCCCTACGGCTAATACGGTATTATCAAGGCTGTAAACACACGTATTTTTGGAACACTTCGATGAATTCTCTCTACCTTATNGCTGATACCTCCCCTGTTCAAATAGCTGGCCTTGCCATTGCCGTCATTCTCATGCTCGGCCTCATATTCGTGACGCTCAAATACGGATCGCTATGGTGGGAAGGGTATAACTGTGGAGCTCAAATTGGCTTGATTGAATTAGTGATCATGGGCCTCCGCCAAGTTAATCAAAAAGCGATCATGAAGGCCAAAATCAAAGCGGTTCAGGCGCAGTTAAAAACGGAGCGGGACCTCGCTAAAGGCGCGAGCTTTGATGGCACCTTTGTGACAACCAATAGTCTGGAAGCACATTATCTTGCGGGCGGAAATGTAGGCAATATTATTGAGGCACTGGTCGCTTCCAAGAACGCTGGCATCNCACTGGAATTTGATCAAGCAGCGGCGATTGATCTGGCCGGCCGTGATGTGGTTGAAGCTGTCCGTACGAGTGTCGATCCAAAAGTCATTAGCTGCCCCGATCCCCAACGTAGTGGCAAAGAATATCTCAGTGCAGTGGCCAAGGATGGCGTCGAACTGAAAGTACATGCCCAAGTCACCGTTCGCACCAATCTTGAACAATTGATCGGCGGTGCAACCGAGGAGACCATTATCGCCCGAGTGGGAGAAAGTATTATCTCGGCAATTGGTTCAGCCACATTACACTCTGATGTGCTCCAGAACCCTGGCATGATTACTAAAGCTGTGCTGGAACGAGGCTTGGATTCACAGACTGCCTTTGAAATTGTCTCGATCGATATTGCGGGAGCCGTCGTTGGTGAAAACATTGGTTCACGTCTGCAGGTGGATCAGGCTGCAGCGGATACTCGTGTTGCCCGTGCTAAAGCTGAACAGCGACGTGCCGAGGCGATCGCTGTAGAACAGGAGCAAAAAGCGGAAGTTATTGGTAAACAAGCTACTCTCATCCTGGCAGAAGCCGAAGTCCCTAAGGCCATGGCTGAAGCCTTCCGTACCGGAAATATTGAAACTCAAGGTAAATAACGTGCCCTCCATAAGAACTCTCTTTTGGACAGCTTTCTGTCCAATCTTACTCACCACTATGACGAATGCAGATGAACTCACCAACACTCAGCAAAACTTGCTGAAGACGTTTCACAGCGAATTCGTTTTGATCACTCCGGGAGAAGGCAACTTCCCCAAGTCATATGAAATGGGTGGCGAGGTTGAAACGGAAACGCCGAAACACAAAGTCAGCTTTGAATATTCTTTCTATGTGGCTAAATATGAAGTGCCGCAAAATCTATGGGAAGCTGTCATGGGAAGCAATCCTTCTCGCTGGAAAGGCCCTCGCAATTCCGTCGAAGAACTAACGTTCAATGATGCCCAAAAGTTTTGTGTTATGGCAACCAGAATGATGCGGACCGCGAAGCTAATCAGCAAAGATCAGGAGATCCGGTTGCCTTCGGAAGCCGAGTGGGAATATTTTGCTCGCGCGGGAACCAAGACTCTATACAGTTTTGGTGACGAGCAAAAGTTGCTTGGTGACTACGGCTGGTTTACCGGTAATGCTGCCGGAAACGATCCACCTGTAGGCGCAAAAAAACCAAATGCCTGGGGACTGTATGACATACACGGATACTTATGGGAATGGTGTTCTGATACCGGAAGCGAATCTTATAAAAATGCCCCCAACGATGGTAGCGCCCATATCGAAAAGGATGGAAAGACCCGCATTCTCCGGGGCGGTAGTTGGAAAGACAAAGCCGAAAAACTCACGAGTAGTTATCGCTCTGTTGTTCCGGCAGAGTTAACCGACGATGCCGTCGGTCTGCGTTGTATTCTCACCAAGAAATAAATCCGCCCCATCGATCGACACGATCTGCGCGATCGCCATGACGGGAAACAATTCGATTTACCACGCCAAGCTCGCCATTAGCGTTTCGCATTGGTTGCAAAATTCAAGATCCGGACTGCTGAGCCTCGACTTTGTGCATCCCGAGATGAATCAATACGCACGGTTATCGTATGCCGACCAGTCTTCAAGCCTTCAGCTAACATTACAGTGCGTGGATAGTGAAGCCCTCTGCTATGACGATGGAAGAGATTAACTGTATGCAGCGTCTCGTTGCCATCTACGCGAACCTCCAATACTCCCGCGTCCGGTCCTGCTAAGACATACGCACCAAGCGAGGTCCCTTCGAAGGTGTATTTGAATTCACTTTGTACTGTTTCACTNTGCAGTAACTGCAANCCTGCAAATTGCTGCCTGAANCCGCCNGGGATATCCNTCCAGTCCGGAACNGATACTTTCCAATGCTGATCATGCTTCGCCGNAACGGGATCAGCAAGNTGTCCCCATACGTAGCTACCANCGTCCATTAGCATNTCCGGNGTTGGGTGGACAACAANTTTGTCTACNTNTTTAGCCCACCCCNGATCCAGNAACTTCCTGATCATCGNCGTACAAANGGCATTTCCATANGGNTTTGGNTGCACTCCCCCATACAAGTCCCAGGTCGTTTTTTCATCATCAATCAACTCCACCAGTTCGGCGCAAAGATCATTAGTTGAAATCTTATAGTGCCCGCACACTCGATTGTGTGCCACTATCGAAATAGGGATCTCGCCATTACGAATCGAATCCATCATCGATTGATTGGCAAAATGCGTGACAATAACATCCGCCTTTGGGTTGTGCCGACGTACTTGGGCCAGAAGCCCCTCCATTCCCCGGATAGCGTGTGTAATATCATGTCCTGCGTCCTGATCATCATTCACCGCAAACTCAATGAATAGTAAATCCACATCCCCTTTTGATAAGACATCCCGCGTCATCCGATGGGCACCGGTCACCGAACAGGTAGATGATATTCCCGCATTCGTAAACTCAAACTCTGTATTGGGGAATCGCTGTTCCAGAAATGCGCTTACCATTGGGCGATAACCGTTCATTTGGGTGATGCTGCCACCAATGAAAGCAACATGCCCCTTACCAGACTGTTCAAACACCAACTTACTATTAGTCAGACTACCCCGCAGGTGAATGTTGCCGGAGGATACCTCCGGAATTTCCTGAGCGGAACAATCAACGACACTCAACATTAGAACGCAACTCGTTAGAAGCTTTTCGGGGAATCGCATTAGGCCAAAATATCCTCGACTACTTTAGCTTCTTCGTTGACGGTCAACTTTTGCTCCTGACCATTGTGAAGATAATACAGATCTTTGTGGTCAATTCCAAACAACTTAAAAATCGTCGCCTGATAGTCATTTGGATTAACAATATTCTCTGCCGCTTTGTGTCCAACTTCGTCGGATTGACCATAGGTAGTACCTGGCTTAATCCCGCCGCCGGCAAGCCACGTGCTAAAGCCCTGGCCGTTGTGATCGCGACCACCGGTTTTCGGATCACCTTCAACTACCGGTAGCCTGCCGATTTCACCACCCCAATGAACAAGTACTTCATCCAACATGCCTCGCTGCTTCAGGTCTTTTACAAGGCCGGCGGAAGGTTTATCTGTCTTCAGACAGGCGGATGGCAAGGAAGTGTGGAGGGAATTGTGATTATCCCAGGGTTGGCCGGCATGAAACAGCTGAACAAAACGCACTCCTCGCTCAACCAGCCTGCGGGCAATTAAACAGCGAGTCCCATATTCCCGGGTATTCT
Source organism: Planctomycetaceae bacterium (assembly GCA_002705165.1). Classification (GTDB taxonomy): domain Bacteria; phylum Planctomycetota; class Planctomycetia; order Pirellulales; family Pirellulaceae; genus UBA721. The sequence continues at coordinate 23,128 of PAJC01000069.1, forward strand.
CATCGTCGATCCCATAAAGCTTGTGGGTAGCTTCTGTTTCGTGTGAAATATCCAGTGCTTCACGGGCGGCATCCTGCATTCGAGCAGCAAGCTCATAGCTTGCAATCCGCGCTTCCAATTCATGTTCACCGGGATGGTTTTTGGCATG
>PAJC01000070.1 GCA_002705165.1 Planctomycetaceae bacterium
AGGTACGGTTGTTACCGGTCGCGCCGCAGCGGTAATATTTGGATCTGGAAAATCGAACAGTCGGAGTAACTCATTCAAACGATGGCGACTAATAAAACCATATAGTGTCCGACGTTTATTGCTGGCATTATCTAATTCAGCCGATGGGCCACCCATCTCGGGCTGCAACTCACCGGACACTGCTAACAAACCATCTCGCCAGGGTTCCACCTCTAATCGCCGACGATTCATGCGCCACAACAATTTATTATCCGGGTCTGCTTCAAACTTCTGAGCATTAAATTCGCTACTCTGCTGATAAACAGCCGAGTTCATGATCAGTCGGTGAATATGTTTCATCGACCAATTATTCTTCATAAACTCAACCGCCAGATAATCCAGCAATGGTGGATGTGTTGGACGGTCTCCCAGTGTACCAAAGTTACTGAGCGTACCGACCAATCCCTTTCCAAAGTGTCCGGCCCAGATACGGTTTACCATCACCCGCGCTGTTAGGGGGTTCTCTTCGGAAGTAATTGAATTGGCAAATTCGAGACGGCCACTACCTTGTGGCTCATAAGGGATTTTCTCTCCCTCCGTGAAGATGGCCAGATTAGCTCGTTTGGCGATGGCACCTTTTTTACCCGGATCGCCTGCCAGATAGATCGGCAAATCCTGAGCGTTACCCTCCGTCAAAGCGTGAGCCTGAAGAATCTGGATTGAATCAGCCTCTTTCTTTAATTGCTCGTGAATATTCCTAAGCATCATAATCTGTTGTTTTGCCTGACCTTCTAAGCGAGCCTCGACTTCATTGGGCGGCAACGCAAGTAGACCTTCTTCATAGAGCATCCGTGAAAGTAATGTGGCGTCCTGGCGAAGAGATTCATTCATAAGATCCTCTTCACTAACCTCGACTTCTGCCACTGCTTCTTTCGGTAATGGATTGATCTCAAGACGGACGCCTGACCAAACCGCATGATCAGAACTGATCGTGTTATTATCAGGTTCACCCGCGCCGGCGGTTACTAATGTGACATACTTCGCTTCAGATGAAATCTCTATATCTAAGTCAAAGAATTCCCCGTCAGCTTTTATCTCCGGTGGAATGACTCCCGTGAAGTAGTAGGTAAAGTCGCTGTAGGTAATCTGCATCTTCTGACCGTTGACATATCCACCCAGAATCGCATCCATCACTTTTTTGTCTTGATGTGGTTTCGAAACAATCACCGCGAAATGTACACTGGCATTAGCATTCAGCGAATCGTCATTCAATCCCGCGCGATCTACTTTGAATCGAAATGCCTGATCCTGAGGAAATAACCCTGCTTTACGAATCTCGTCGAGATCAAACGTCACCAGCGCATTGGCATGCATCCCAATTCCTTGCTCATCTCGTTTACCACCGGAACGATAGCCTTCCCCTTGAGTAGAAATGCCGTTTTTGTCCAGCCATGCATCATTCGTTATTTTGCCGTAGGCATTACCATCCGCGCCTAAATGAACGAAATCAAAGTCGATATCCGGACCAATATGAACTCTTTCACCCCAACCAAAAGCCGTCTTCAAAACTCCTAAATCGGTCGGCTCAGCAACAGCCCCGAAAGCATCTGATGCTAAAGCGCCGTCCAGTGGTACGGTCTTTCCGTCATCAAAAAGATTTCCTAAAGGAATCAATCCGGGACGAACCGTCGCCACATCTTCCTGTTTTACAAATGCAACGTTCGCGCCAAATAATCTAAATAGCTTTTCACGATCAGCCAATTTTGACTCAACCTGTTGTTGCAAAGCTAAACCAAACTCACTTGCCTTCTGCAGCAACGCCTCATCAGCTGACTGACTCTGATCCTGAGGCAACGTATCTACCCAGGCATACCAATCGGCCAGTTGTGGTTGAGTTCCACGTTGCGTTGGCTTTTTAACCTGTAGTATCGCTACCCATCGCTTTAGCAATGTTTCACTGAGCCCGGAATCCTTTAGGACTGATTCATAGTTCTTCTTGACAGCATTTTCAGTCTTCTGAAATTCCAAAAACTTAAATCCGGCAACCAAATACTTCGGAATCTCACTTGTCAATGAAGGACGTAATTCCCTACCTACCTCAACCAGTGCCCGATTAATCTCAAGCTCTTTGTCTTTCACTTGCTGGTCTTTAGCAGCTCGACTTTGAACGACTTCCGGTGAGACCACTGGGCGTTCCTGATAATTCGTGCTGGCAAACAAGCCGGCGAGGCCATAATAATCACCGGTAGAGATCGGGTCATATTTATGGTCATGGCAACGAGCACAGGAAACTGTCAGGCCAAGCACTCCTCGACTCACCGTATCAATACGATCATCCCATTCATCCGCTGCTGCTTTCGCTTTCTCAACATTTTCAGCATAGTAAACCGGGCCCAGTGCAAACAAACCTAACGCAGCCAGTCGCTCGTGCTGATTCTGGTCTGCAATCAAATCACCAGCGACTTGATATTTCACAAACGTGTTATAAGGCATGTCATTATTGAACGACTCTACGACCCAATCACGATAAAGATAACCACGAGGGTACTTACGAGCTTTGAACGTATGAGCCTGATCTTCGCCATATCGGGCCACATCCAGCCAATAGCGCCCCCAGCGTTCTCCATAATGCTGGGAAGCCAATAGCNTTTCCACGACCTTCGAAAATGCCTTGGGACTATCATCCGTGAGAAATGCCTGAATCTGNTCAGGCGTNGGCGGCAATCCAATCAAATCATAGTAGGCACGGCGAATTAAGGTGCGTTTATCTGCCGCAGCACTGGGCTGCATATGATTTGACTCCAACGGAGCTAATACATAACGATCGATGTCNTTTCTTACCCAATTTGTTTGCTTCACTTTTGGTATCGCGTGAACAACAGGTTTTTTGAAAGACCAGAATTCTGCCGCTTTAACATAATCGATGGAGTTACGAGTAATCACCTGACCGCCTTGGCGAGGATCGACAGCACCGTTTTTGATCCATGTCTCAAAGTCTTTAATAATTTCCTCGGGCAACTTGCCTTTGGGAGGCATCTCGAAAGACTCATATTCCATTGCACTTAGCAATAAGCTCTCTTCAGGCTTACCAGGTACAACACCTGCACCTGAATCTCCTCCCTGACGAATTGCCTTGCGGCTATCCAGTAAATATCCACCCTTCACTGCATCACTGTCGAGGCTGTGACAGGAATAACAGTGCTGAACCAAAACAGGCCGGATCTTGGTTTCAAAAAACTCCACCTGAACCGGATCTAGGTCTTCTTCTGCCTGAAGTGCGCTTAACAGCACGGTAAAGAACAGTAAGAAAGTGGAAAGTACGTTGAGCGCTCGTGTCATCGTTTGATTACGTATCCAATAAATAGGTAGTGTTTGAGACGGGCAAGAGATTTTATTATCCCATATGAAGCCAATGTTATGAAGGTGAATGGCCGTTTTCAATTTCAGGGAATTAATACCTGATAATGACTCTTGATAATCGAATCACTTATAATTCAACCGCCTAAGCCCTCGTCTAAACACACAAGAATGGAAATCATTGAAGGTGGAACNACGNAGTACTTTAATACCGCGAAAAAACAAGTCGTGGACACTNCCTTCAATCTACTTGTCGAGGGTTAAATCAGGTTGGTTATTAAGGGAATGGAAACNCCCGCAGGTCTCGACNATTCCATTTTCTCAAAATTTCATTTCGAGTCGAGTTCGGTTTCTANCCAAGCCACTGGAGATTCTCTGGCTTTACATGACAAACGGTGGTGAGTATAAGAACTGCATGAGGTCTTTCTTCTACTTAATCCCGTGGCTTTTGGTTCTTGGTTGTAACGAAAAGCAAGCTCCCATCGTCATTTCGCCTGAGGGGGCGAAGATAACGGAAAACACCGTTACTGAAGTACTGCATGTATTCAGTGATGTCACCGCTGATGTGGGGTTAGACTTTACTCACTACAACGGTATGACCGGTGAACTTTATTTACCTGAACTGATGGGAAGTGGAACTGTCCTGTTTGATTTCGACAATGACGGAGACTTGGATGTCTATTTAATTCAAAGCGCTTTGTTAGGCCCAGAAACCTCTCTCGAAGATTCAATCTTCCCGCCAAAAGCACTTCCTAAAGATCAACTCTTTCGAAATGATCTGACCATCAGCGAATCGGGCGAAGCAATATTAACATTTGTAAACGTCACCCTTGAATCCGGAATTGATGCGCAAGGATATGGCATGGGTGGCGCGGTCACTGATTTTAATAAGGACGGATGGATCGATCTTTATGTCACNAACTGGGGCGAGAACCAACTTTGGAAAAACAACGGNGACGGAACTTTCTCTGACGTGACTGCCATGGCNGGTGTTGAGTCACAGCAATGGGGAACGAGTGTCGCGTTTGTCGACATCAACCANGATGGCTGGGACGATCTGTTCGTTTCGAACTACATTACATTTGNGTACGACACNCATCGNCCATGTTACTCACCCAGCGGGGCANTTNGCTATTGCGGACCNAAGAGTGGAGNCNCTGAACCGGACCGCCTTTTCCTAAATCAAAAAGATGGCTCGTTTAAAGATATCTCGGCAATCTCCGGTATCGCACAAAAACAGGAGGCGGGTCTCGGCGTCCTCATTCGCGACTTTAATANCGATCTGTGGCCGGATATCTATGTTGCTAATGATGCCGGGCACAATCATCTTTGGATCAATCAACAAGATGAAACTTTTGCGGATGAAGCGTTAATTCGTGGATGCGCCTGTAATATCAACGGACTCGCAGAGGGAAGCATGGGAATCGATGCGGCGGATATCGACGGAGATGGTGACGAAGATTTGGTGATCGGGCACTGGGCCCAAGAAACAAACACCGTTTATCTCAATCTCGGCAACGGTTACTTTGAAGACGCGACTGACCAGTTCCATTTAGGTNTGCCGAGTATTGGTTACACCGCATTCGGAACGGCCTGGTTTGATTATGACAACGATGGATGGCTCGATCTGTTCATGGCAAATGGAGCTACCAATTTTGTAGAAGCACGGCAACGCTTAGGAGANAGGTATCCACTCCAGGAACGCAACCAATTATTTCGAAACCTCGATGGCAAGTCCTATGAAGATGTAACTCATGCGGCAGGCGCGTTATGTGAACCAATGGAAGTTACTCGCGGGGCTTCATTTGGAGATCTCGATAACGATGGAGACACAGACATCCTCATCAGCAATAACAGCGGGCCGGCCAGACTCTATTCCAATCAAATTGGCTCTCGGCAACACTGGCTTGGCATTACNTTGCAAACCGCCGAGCANAGTACACCTACCTTACAATGTCGTATCGACGTGGAACTCCCGGACTCCAGAACACTTACCCGAACGCCGCGCACCGATGGAAGTTATTTATCAACNAATGACCCACGCGTACTCTTCGGCNTNGGTAATGCGTCGGACAACGTTGCCTTGCGNATATACTGGCNGGACGGCTCTGTNGAATTGTTCAACGAGATTCAGGTCGACCAGTATGTGACATTGGTTNAGGGGGAAGGAACAGCGGAATGAGATTCACTATCTTCACGCTGATGTTCACGCTGATTGGNGCNTTTGGTTTAATNGCCGGCTGCAACAATCGTGCTTATGAAATTCCCNCNGGTGTGCAGCCAATCACNCTNCCGGAACTGAGCAAACTGGATACGGTGGCACAGAGNAAGATCAAATCCGCGTGCACATCCATTCTCCAAATTCAGACCGGTGAAAGGGAGCTTCCTCTTCAACCTGATGATCTTGCGACGCAATACGCAACCGTTGGCCAATTACTTCATGCCTATAGTTTTTTGGATGAAGCTGCCATCTGCTACAAAAATGCGATCTTACTAGATCCGGACAACAATCTTCCCTGGAATTACTTACTGGCTCAGATCTATCTCGACACCCACGACACATTAGCTGCCATTAAATATCTCCGAGAAGCTGAACGCGTTTATATCACGTTGAACAAGACAACACCCGAGCTGTTGCATGCGATCTACTATTATCTGGGGGATGCCTACTTGTCTCTGAATCAACCAGAAGAGGCTCAAAACGCCTTCGAAAAAGCGTTACAGATCAGGAATAACGCAATCGTTCATTGGGGCTTAGGGAAAATCGCGCTCGCCACGGAGCCTGAGACCGCCATCAAACATCTGCAGGATGCGTTAAAGCTAAATCCAAACGCGCGTAATACTCATTACAGTCTAATGATGGCTTACAGCAAAATCGGAAATAACCGGCAGGCACAACTTCATAAAACCGCATTTGAGCAAGGAAGTACAGAACTTAGCATTCCTGATAAGCTAATGCAGGCTGTTGGAGATCTGAGAGATTCGCCAGCGGCTCTAAGAGCTCGGGGAGACACCGCCCTGTTTTTGTATGGTGATTACCCAACGGCAATTAAACTCTATAGCAATGCACTTAAGCACTCTCCGAACGACCCGTCCCTTCACTTAAATCTGGGGCTCGCCAAATTTCGTATGGGATTAGTACAAGCAGCCTCAGCTCATTTCAATGATACNCTAGCGATCGATCCCGCACACTCACGCGCTATCACNGGCTTAGGGCTGATCGCGCTCTCTAAAGACGACATGCCCGGCGCCCTGTCGCACCTGCAACGAGCCGTTGAAATTGAACCTAACAGCCNNGAGATTAGACAAACTTACGTCAATACTCTGCTGCAAAACAACGATCCAGCTGCCGCCATAGAACACCTGCAACACATTGTCGANCTATTCCCCGCTGATCAAACTGCAATGACTTTGCTTATCTACTGTCAACTAACGGACGGACGATTTGAAAACGCTCAACAACAGTTAGAAACCGGACTAAAACTATTTCCGGAAGATCAGGCCGTTGCCTACTACGGCGTATACGCCTTTGCNGCAGGCAANGAAGCACAGNGGAATATCTCAAAAGCTTCANAACTCTCAAGTAAACTTGGCGGAGAGAGNCGTCTTGTGGCGGANGGCTATGTATTGGCCGGTCAGGGNAAGTTTACCGAAGCTNTNGCATCAGAAGAACGACTGAAAATANCTTTTAATCTTGANCNATATTCTAAATCTANACTNCCTNAAATCATCCGCTACGACGCACTATGAAAATGACACCTCACCAAATGTATCATCCATTTATCTTGTTTCTATTTATCAGTTTCGGCTTGGGCTCCCTAAGCGTTTCGGCGACTCCAGTGGCTGCGAACAACCCGAAGTTTAAGCCAAATATCATTTTCATCATGGCAGATGATATGGGCTATGGCGATATTCAGGCATACAACTCAGATTCAAAGATCGATACACCAAATCTGAATCAACTGGCAAAGCAAGGTATGCGTTTCACTGACGCTCATGCTCCTGCCGGACTNTGTNTCCAAACGCGTTATGGCTTNTTAACGGGCCAATATCCATTTCGGACGACTCTCAAAGAACGAACCGATCCCTGTATTAAAGAAGAGCAACTAACTCTTCCGGGGATGCTCAAAAAAGCCGGCTATGACACCGCGATGCTTGGAAAATGGCATCTGGGATTCGTCGGTGGTAAAGACAAAGCAGATTACTCCCANGGCCTCCATGGCGGACCNAAGGATCGTGGATTTGATTACTTCTTTGGAATACCCGCCTCACTGGATATTCCACCTTATTATTGGATCCAAAACCGTAAGCCATTGCTGGCTCCGACGGAAACAATCGGAGACAATTTCAGTGACGGCTGGACCAGAATTCAGGGGGCATTCTGGCGCAAGGGACGAGTAGCTCCCGGATTTGTACACGCCGAAGTGCTGCCAACTATATCAAGACGAGCAAATTTCTTTCTGGATACGCGGGCNCAATTACCNCCGAAAACACGAAAGCCTTTCTTCCTCTATCTACCNCTCCCCGCTCCACACACCCCCTGGCTTCCGGGTAAAAGGTTTACGGGCAAAAGCAATGCCAGTATGTACGGCGACTTTGTGATGATGGTGGACGACATGGTNGGTCAAATCATGAAACGACTCGAGCAACACGGAATGGCCGATGACACACTGCTCGTATTCACGAGCGACAACGGTCCAGTCTGGTACCCTGCCGACACGGAACGTCTGGGACATAGCAGCACCGGATCACTGCGAGGCATGAAGGCGGATTCTTATGAGGGCGGGCACCGCGTTCCATTTATCGTTCGCTGGCCAAGCCAAACACCTGCCAGTACCGTGAACGAACACCTCATCTGTCACACGGATATGCTGGCCACTCTGGCGGTATTGACAGGACAAGAAGTCCCGATCGGGCAGGCNCAGGACAGTATTAATCAATCACNGTTGCTATTCATGCCCAAACTGGAAGAGCCGCCGCGGAACACACTTATCACCAGTAATAATCCGAAGTACTTCGGCGTTCGGATGGGGCAATGGAAAATGATTACCGGTTTGGGTAGCGGCGGATTTACTCAACCAAGAGATCTCAAACCTAGTGAGGGTGGGCCCACAGGTCAGTTGTTCAACCTTAGTGAAGATTTGTCTGAAACCAATAATCTCTGGCAGAAACATCCCGAAATTGTGAAACAGCTGGAGTCCATTCTTCGCCAAAGCAAAGAAGCTGGAAAGCCACAACCGTAATGAACGACCAGCACCAATCTTGTACCGATGAACGGCCTACCACAGCGGATGCTAAGGAAAGGATTTTTTCTTTCTCGATCAAGAAAACGTTTTTACTCATATTGAGTATCACCATCGTTGCCAGCGGTTGGTTTTATGTTCGTGAATCGGCCAGACAAAATGAACGCCGACAGGTTCTCGATCAACCACAAGAAGATATTGAAGGAGCCGATCAAACAGACGACACCCACCCTCTCGATCCTATTCTGAAAATCGCATATCAATCGATCAAGCGGATGGAGGAAAACCTTGTCGACTACACCGCTGTCTTATCACGGCGGGAACGTATTGGTGCGCAGGAAATGCCACCGAGTTCCATGGAAGTTAAGATCCGTAATCCACGGGACGACCAGGCCTTTTCAATCTACGTTAAATTCACCAAGCCTGAAAATACGAAGGGGCGAGAAGTCATTTGGGTGGAAGGGCAGAATGACAATAAGATCGTCGCGCATGAGTCCGGCCTGCTTGGTCTGTTTAAAGTTGTCCAGGCACCGGACAGCTTTGTTGCAATGGTCGGTAATCGCTACCCCGTCACCGAGACCGGACTGCTACGGCTAATGCAAAAACTCACGCAATACGGCTTACGAGATCGTAAGCATGGGGATTGTGACGTTCAAATCATTAAAAATATCCGAGTGGCGGAGGTTGACTGCACTCGTTTGAGAATTGTACATCCGCACAAACAGGAACCATTCACCTTCCATATCGCAGAAATTGATATGGATATGGAGCGAATGATCCCCATTCGGTTAGCCACCTGGGATTGGCCTCTGGCCCAGCAGGAACCACCTTTGGTCGAGGAATATATTTATCACAAACTCAGGCTAAATGCCGGGCTGAAAGACCTGGATTTTGATCCGGAAAACCCCGCTTATAACTATCCTGACTAAATACTCAGCTCTTCAGGGAGCTATTTATTCGTATGCTTCTGGGACTGAAACAATTCACAGTCGTGAGTCCACAAATTATATTGAAAGTATGATTCGACGGTCGATCGGCTCTCTTCTTTATTCAGTTCTCTTTATTTTCAGGCGAAATTACCCATGCGACACTTACGACTTATTCCAACCCTGCTGTTCGTATTCGCTTTGACCGGTTGTGGTTCGGATGAAATTGAAGTCTCTGAAGAACAATCTGCAGCACAAAAGAAAGTCGAAGAACTCGGTGGGAACTGGACTGGGCGTGGAGCTATTTCTATTGACTTTAGTGCCTTGCGAATGAGCCTGGAAAGTAAGACCATCTCTGACGCTGATCTCTCCGTCTTAGCTGAAGTTGATAATCTTGAGATGCTGGATCTATCCGGCTCACCGATTTCAGATGCGGGAATTAAACACCTTGCCGGGCTAACCAAAGTGAATACGCTCAACATCACTGGAACACAGATTACCGGCGAAGGAATCCAGGCGATTATGGATTTACCTCTGTTCCAAATTGCCTACAAGAACTGTCCTGATGATGTCGCTGTTGCCATTGCTGATATCTCCTCGGTTAAAATCCTTCAACTGGATGGTTCGCAACTAACGAATACCGGAGTTGCAGCCTTGGCTGAACTTCCTGAACTAAGACAATTGACGATTTCTGGCTCTCAGATTTCGGATGAAGGGCTGGCCACGCTTGGCAACCTCAAGAATCTAAATACGCTGGACATTAGCAATACAGCCGTGACTGACAAAGGGATCGCTGTTCTGGGTGGCTTATCCTACCTGAACTCGGTTAGCCTTTCAGGTACTCAAGTCACTCAAGCTGGTGTCGTTAAATTACAACAACTCCTGCCTGACACCTACATCGACTTTGAGCGTCAGGAATTCGGTTCTGGACAGGGCAGACCTGGCGGATTGGGTAGTCGAGCCCAACAAAGCCGGGATACAGGGGAAGGCGAAGGGGAAGGCGAAGGGGAAGGCGAAGGGGAATCCCGAAAGAGCCCTTTTGATGCGTTTACCAGCTTATTTTCGGGCGGTAGTGATAAAGACGCTACTATGGAAGAAGACGTATTGGAAGAATCTGCGGAGGAATCTGCGGAGGAAGAAGAAAAAGCCGGAGGAACTCTTGGTGCAATCTTCCGTTCACTCAATCCGATCGACTAGGTGACTCGTTAGCTCAACCTTCCTAGTTCTTTTTTTTGCTCGCATACTCGGCCACGATTGCGGCTGCATTCTCATTGAAGTAGTCGCGGCAACCCGTACAACAAACGTAGTACGTCTGACCTTCAAAATTGACCGGCATCGTCCCTTTTCCACCCGATACGATGCAAACAACTTCCTGAACGCCCTTGCCAAACATACTCCCCTTACGAGTAGCTCCCACTTCACCCAAACGAGTGTATAACGCTTCAGAGATTTTACGTTCGAACGAAACGACCATTCGTTTCCCGGCTGCTACTGTCCGGAAAGAAATACGCGAAGGCAATGTCTGCCCGGCATTCATTAACACTAACTTACCACTGTCATCACGATTTCCTCGCAGTTCGATTTTATCGCCATCAGCATTAATACCTTGCGCTACATACATGTCGCCTTCAAACGACACCTTGAGTTCTTTAACGAACTTACCCTTAGGGCTTTTATAGACCAAAGCCGAGTCCTGTTTGCTAAACTTCCATTCCCAAAGACTCTCTTCAATCCAGCCACCTTGAGTTGAACCTCGCTTGAGCTGCCCTACACCTTTCCATTGCCCAATGAACTCCTGAATTTCCTGAAGTTCCAACTGAGGTTTCACTTTCTCAATTCCAAATACTTGGGACAGAGAAAATACGGTTAAAAGTACGAGGCCGAGAGAGAATTGTTTCATGATTCAAATGCAATAATGCTGGCTGTAAAGCCATGTAAAAAGTTCTTGCCGCCAACAGGGCCTAATTCACCCTGAGCAAATATTCCGGTCACCGGTATCGATCCTAAGTGTTTACTCAACGTAGCTGCATCATGAGATTCCACTTCGAACATTCGAGTACCACGCCCGTTACACGTAAATAATAAGGCGGCAGCACATGGCGTTTCAAGCTGACTTAGTAATTGGTTTAATTCTAAACTAGCCGATTCGTGATCACGAATATGAAATTGTACCGTTTGACCCACTCGTAAATAATCAGCGACAACGACTGCTTTTTGCTCCGGATCAACACCAACAACATTACGAATCAGGAAGTCACCTATCTGGTACTCTTCCTGATACTCACTGACGACACGGCCGATATGAAATCCATTCTGCATGGCTCTCTGTTCGTTGGTTGGCAACTCTTCATAGAGATTTTTGAGTACCTCCANTGCCGGCTTACCACCAAGNCCGGTAATCATATTCTGTTCAGCCGCTGTAATCACAAATCGGTCACCAATNGGTCGACAGCCTTGAGAAACNACCGTCTTTGTTTTTACACCACCCTGNAGGACAACAGCGGCCGCTCCGTTGTNATATACTTCCGAGCCGATGATAATTCNGTTCTCNNCNGGCATTTGNAAACCTGATGNCAGGCCNCCTACAACCGGCACGCCCGGNCGGTCTTCTTCCAACCTACTCAGCAACCCATCNGCTGGAAACGAAAATGGCTCTCCCANTAANAGCATGACTGAATTCTCTTCCCACTCACTNCCTAGTGAGTCAGGCCAGCCGATGAAGGTGCCTCCATCCGGAGTCCTCTCAAAGGTCAGACGCATGGAGTCAATCTGAGTCTCTGGTAACGATGCACACCAAAGAGAAATAGCAGGACTCGTTTCTATTTCAGTTGCATCGGCAACAATACTTTCCCCTGTGCCGCCGATTAGATGCCGAGGGGANAGCTGAGTTTGCAGGCACTCCGTGATCTCTTCCAAATGGGNCTGAAAGTGAGCNGATACAAATAGCACTAAGAGATCAATCTGGTTGCTCAAGTGACTATTTAAATTNTGGCAACTGGTTTCCAGCGATGCTCTCCAATCNGTCGTTGTTATCACTGCGCTGGCAAATGCGTTTTGTGCCACANNAAATCCTCTCTTTGGATCAAATTACAGTTTGCGAGGTAATCCCTACCGTCAATATAGTAGAGGTATCATTAATAGAACACTCCTGTCATGAATCATGTNCACCCGAATCCGTTCACCCATTAAAAACCATGCTAAAACAATTACTTCTCGTTACGACTCTGGCCCTCATCTTTCCCGTATGCAGCNAAGGGCAAATCTCCAAACTTCCGTGGCTCCAAGNCGCCCAAACACCTCCGGCCGGCGAATTTGGTATTNCTCCTNTGAAACAGTGGTCATTGAATGNNCATCAGGNAGTGACGACACGCAAGCAGTGGGAGCATGCTGAGGTTGATAGGTCNAGTCCCCGCGATGTTATTAAACATCGCTGGCTCACTTATCTNGGTCCGCTGGCCACACAAAAACGTAGTTTGCCAANACTAGAAGTTCTCCAACGCGAAGAAGTAGGAAGCGTCGAAAGAATTCTGGTGAAATACGAAGTCCTCTCAGGGGACTTCGTCGAGGCATACATCCTTAAACCGCTCGAATTAAAAGGGAAAGTACCAGGTATCGTTGTTCTCCACTCTACCGTGGAAAACAGTATTGACCTTCCAGCGGGTATCGATGGACGACCTGAAGAATTTCATGGCCTCGGTGCCGCTCAACGAGGGATGATCGCGATCGTTCCTCGAAATTATCTATGGCCTACCAACTATGGAATTAAAGCCCGTGAAATGGCGGAACAGTTCCTGATGAGNTATCCGGAGTCGAAAGGNATGGCNCGGATGCTCTATGACGCTCAGGTTGCCACGGACATTCTAGCAGCGATGCCAGAGGTGGATGCGAACCGAATCGGCTGCGTGGGGCATAGCTTAGGAGCAAAAGAAGTTCTCTACCTTGCCGCATTTGACGAACGGATCAAAGCCACCGTATTTAGTGAAGGCGGGATCAGTACTAAGTTTTCAAATTGGGATGCCCCCTGGTACTTAGGTGAAACGATCAACAAGTCNTTTCATCACGATCATGATGAGTTACTCGCGTTAATCGCTCCTCGTCCGTTCTTATTGATCGCGGGAGATTCAGCGGATGGTGACCGCAGTTGGCCATTTATAGCAAAAGCGATGGCCGTCTACAGATTCTACCTCCGTAAACCGACCATCGCATTTTATAACCATCGGACAGGTCATCCTTTAACCAAGGAAGCTGAAAAACGCAGCTACCAATGGATCAATANGGCATTCGATCATACCCCGACCTTGTCTAAATAGGATTCCCTACCAAGGTCCTCGGATATAATAAACTCCAAACTGACGGGTGCTACTGGGATACATGGGAGTCTTCATAAAAGGCCCTCGACCAGCGTTATTCGTGGTCGGGTTGAGGCTGNACTGGTGATGGATCGGCGAAATTGTATTCCCGGAAACACCCCAGTTGAAAACTCGCATCGTGCGTGCCGTGGGGGGNACGATNAGAGCGATTGGTGCACCCGTAGTTTGGTGACCGTAAGCNCCATTCCATGGAGTTTGGNTGGCCTGCTGTCGTTCCCATGATTGCATGATACGATTACGACGACCAGCTTCTGCTTCNGACTCTANGGCGAAGACACTGAAAAAGATGGCCNAGCATACGCCGAGCCAGAATTTAGATTGCTTGTGCATTTGTACATTCCTGATGAAGTTTCAGCCGCACAAGCTCTCGGAGGCTTATCGATAACGAATAAACGTTCTCGTAAAACCAGCACCGTTGGGATAGTAGTTGTGGTAACTACGGTTATGGCGGTACATAAACTCATGTGGCATCAATGGTTGATATGTGTTGTAAGTATGCCCTATGCTCAGCGGTACCTGTCTAGGAGCTGGGTAAATTACGGTGGGAATTCCGCCACCTTGGGTAGGACTGTAGTAATTGTAGAAGAGACGCGGGTTAGCGGGAACTCCCTGTATGGGCGCGGCCGCTGGAGCCTGCTTNAGGACGGCTGGCTCTTTCGGAGCTGCTGTCGCTTTGGCCGGCGTATTCTTACGATTAAGCTTGAGTTTTGGCCCAGCAGCTTCGACNACGACCCCTGGCAACAAAAACAACACTGAAAATACAATACCCGCAACGATCTTCAACTTAGCCATCATTTGACTCCTTATTGGTCCGACTTCATGGAGAAGTCAGCACTACAAAAATCCGTGCTTCCAACACGCTACACGGAAATCCTATTACCTCTTTACTCTAAATCGGTATTCTCGAATTGTCTGGACGAATATTTGTCGATAAAACCATTCCCTTTGTTAGCGTTTCACCGNGCGAGGCACTCGTTTTATAGACTCAACTGTTATGAAACCAAGATAACCGCTATAATCGTCAATCTTTAACACTGCCGTCGGCCTTATTCATACAACCGTTAGGCAGTCATGAAACCGAATGGAGTCACCGTGTTGCAAAGGGAGTGCACCACCATTGGCTGGTAAACCAAACAGAANAAATAAACCNCGACGAACTACCGCTAAGGCGATGGCCGCCAAGCAGCGCTCTATTTCTGTCAGTGAGTTTTTTGCCAAAAACCGACATCTTCTAGGGTTTGACAACCCACGCAAAGCGTTACTAACAACCGTNAAAGAAGCGGTTGATAACTCACTCGACGCCTGTGAAGAGGCGGGAATTGCCCCAGACATCTGGGTGAATATCACTCAAACAGAACCAGATCGATACAAGGTNTCCATTCAGGANAACGGGCCCGGGATTTTAAAAAAGCAAATCCCGCTTATCTTCGGGAAGCTTCTCTATGGCTCCAAGTTCCATCGCTTACGCATGAGTCGCGGACAGCAAGGGATTGGGATTAGTGCCGCCGGCATGTACGGAATGCTGACAACCGGAAAGCCGGTCAAAATTGTCTCCAAACTCTCTATCCGAAAACCTGCTCACTATTACGAACTGCAGATCGATACAAAAACCAACAACCCACAGATTCTCAATAATCGCGGAGACGGACTCGATATCCCTGCCGGGGAAAAAGGTCGCGTGATCATGGAGAAGAAAAATATTGAATGGCAGGCTTTCTACCCGGTGCCGGAAGTCGGAGAGGGTGAAGAAGCACCGGATCCAGTCGAAGTTCGCAGCGGAACACGGGTCACACTCGAGATTGAAGCCAAATACCAACGTGGCCGGGGTAGCGTGGATGAATATCTGGAAATGACGGCAATTGCTAACCCTCACGTCACCTTGCATTACACGGATCCGGAAGGGGTGTTACACACGTATGCACGCAGCACAGAGCAATTGCCTCCGGAGGCTAAAGAAATCAAGCCGCATCCCTATGGTGTGGAACTAGGCCGACTGGTCACCATGCTCAAAGANATGAAGGAGGGAACCATCACACAATTCCTGACTTCCAGCTTCAGTCGCGTAAGCCCTGCNGTCGCACGTCGCATCTGTGAAGCTGCAGATGTAAGCACTCGTAGTGGCGTCAAAAAGATCAGTCGCGACGAAGCGGATAAAATCTACAAGGCAATTCAGAAAACGAAAATCAAAGCTCCCAGCACAGACTGTATTGCTCCTATTGGGGAAGAACTGCTGCTTAAAGGGTTACATCAGGTTGTGCCCGGTGAATTCTATGTGGCAGCGACAAGACCGCCTTCGGTCTACCGCGGTAACCCATTCCAAATCGAATGTTCATTGGCCTATGGTGGTCACAATGCNGCTCAGAAAGTCTCCATTGAATTGCTTGAACGACTCATCGAAGAAACGGATGCCCGTACATTACGCCAATTCCTAATGAACACCTTTGACGGATTAGGNNCTGACTCAGCTGACAAAATCATGAAAGCGGGTGAGTTTGGCAGTCGGCAATCTCCTTCCAAACTAAATCAGGCCGAGCTTGAACGGNTGCATGACTCAATGAAAAATGTAAACGTTTCTGACGGCCAGTCNATGCAGATTCTGCGTTATGCCAACCGAGTGCCACTCCAGTTCAAGATGCGGGACTGTGCNATCACGCAAACCGTTATGAAAATGAACTGGAGAAGCTACGGCTTGTCTCAGTCACGTAGTAATTTACCCTCCGGTCCAGTACGTGTGTTGGTTCATGTTGCGAGTGTTTGGGTGCCGTTTACCAGTGAGTCAAAAGAGGCGATCGCTCATTATGACGAAATTCAGAAAGAAATNCGCTTAGGNCTACAAACAGTCGGGCGAAAACTTGGCATGTTCCTCCGTCGACGCCAACAGGTGAAAAAAGAAGGNGAACGNCGAAATGTGTTCGTNCGTTATCTCGGTGAAGTCGCACAGGCCGTATCCGACCTCAATGGTTGCGACAAGAACGAGATCTATAACCACCTGACCCGTGTGGCCAAACGGGTCACGAAGGAGGCAGATACCAAACTNGACGATCGCGGAAACAAGATTAGGNCGGAAGACTACGGTGNTAACGTCTTAATCATTGAGGACGATCCGGTAGGCGAGCTAACTGAACAGCTTGATAAAGTCGCTCCTCAGAAAAAACTGTTTTAACCAAGCAACGTCCGCAGGCGAATTCATACACCGGCAAAGGTAAGAAATGGCAAAGAAAAAGGCAAAAAAACCAACACCTGCACAACAGGCCCGCAAAGCCAAGTTGACTGCCAAAGATAAGAAGACACTGAACGCCTTGGTAGGAATGGCCGATGGTGTTTTCAAGCAGGCGAGTCGTGGTCGGGCTCCGTTTCTCGAAGTTCCNTCACGAAGCCTTTCAAATGTGAAATACAGNCCCACCAAAAAAATCATTGAAATGGGACGCTCCAAAAACAAACGTGAGCTATTCAATCTCTCACAGGCGCGNACCTATATGCAAACATTGCTGGTGGGNCGTGGCTGTAAAGAACTGATTGAACANGGCAAGACAACTAGTATTCGTGGTCTCTACTACCTGCTCAAACACACCATTGAAGGGACACGCGAAGAAACATTCAATGATCAGGGTGATTGTGACCCTGTGATCGAAGATGTTGAAGTTACACTCAATGCCCTTCGCGAAGAACTGCACGTCTATGCTTCCAACCGAGGATCAATGGTTGGGAATATCCAGTTGATCGACTCAGGCGACGAAATCGACTGCTCCCGAATGGGATCAGGAGGCTATGCGATCCCTTCCATTGTCGAAGAAGAAGTGATGCAATTCGTGAATTGTGATGCTGATTTTATCCTGCATGTCGAAAAAGATACTGTCTGGCGTCGTTTTAACGAAGACAAATTCTGGAAAGAACACAATTGCATTCTGACACATGGTAATGGTCAGCCACCTCGGGGAGTGCGGCGTCTGCTAAGTCGAATGCATAATGAGCTCGGACTACCAATTTACTGTTTGCTTGATAATGACCCTTGGGGGTATTACATCTACAGTGTGATCAAGCAAGGCTCCATCAATCTGGCATACGAATCTCGGCGGATGGCGATCCCCGGTGCAAAGTTCATCGGGATGCGAAGCCGTGACTATGAGCTATGTGAATTGAATCCGAGTGTCACTATCAAACTATCCGATAACGACATCAAACGAGCAAATCAAATTGCTAAATATCCGTGGTTTGAAAAGAAGAAGCGTTGGCAGGCAGAAATCAAAAAAATGTTATCGAATGGTTTCAAACTCGAAGTGGAAGCTTTGATTTCGAAAGACATCAGTTACGTTACTCAGGAATACGTTCCTGAACGACTGGCTCAAGGCAACTTTCTGGACTAGTCTGGCTACCTTCGTGAATACCACTGAACCATCCTACGATTTACGACCGCTCACCATAGCTGACTTCGAACTTGTTACGTCGCTTTGGCGCAGCACCGATGGCATGAGCCAGCTGGAATCACCAGAAGAGTTACAGACCTTCCTCGATCGCAATCCACACTGCAGCATTCTGGCCGAAGAAGGTGATGCACTGTTAGGGGCTATTCTCTGTGGTCACGATGGCCGACGCGGATATATGTATCATGCAGCAGTATCTGCCTACGCACGTGGCCGGGGAGTAGGGCGAGCGATGGTGGAGCACTGTGCCAGACACCTCAAAACGATCGGCATCCAACGCGTCACTTTATTCACTTTAAATGACAACTGTCCAGCTAAAGAATTTTGGAAACACCTCGGGTTTCGACAGCGTGACGATATTATTCAGTTTGCGTTTGATCTCAAAAAGTTCGACTGATTATGTCGCTATACGATTACCCTCGGTATTACGATCTGGTGTATGGTTCAGACTGGAAAGCTGAGTTTGATTTTCTCACCGGTGTGTTTAACAAACATGTCTGCGGGGAAACCAAACGACTTCTGGAACCGGCCTGCGGTACGGGACGGTTAATATTTCGTCTGCAGCGTGCTGGCTTTCAGGTGGATGGGCTCGATCTCAGTAGCAAGGCCGTTCACTACTGCAACAAACGTCTTCAAAGACACGGCTTGCAAGCGTCAGCGTGGGTTGGTGATATGACTAACTTTAAAGTGACATCTAAATACTGCGCTGCCTTCAATACAATCAATAGCTTCCGGCATTTAGAGCAGCACCATCAAGCACGTGATCATCTTGTCTGTATGGCTAAAGCGATTCGGAAGGGAGGGATTTATGTTCTCGGGTTACATTTGAGCCCCAAGATCGGCGAAGCGAGTGAAGAAGAATCCTGGATCGCTCGTCGCGGGCATCTCTGTGTCCAAACCAGTATGTGGCTGATCCATCGCAATCTAAAACAACGTTATGAACGTTTTCATATGCGATATGATATCTGGACGCCGACAAATCACGAGACACTGGACGACAAGTTCAACTTTAGAACTTATACGAAAAAACAGTTTGAAGAAGAGCTGCTCAAGGGCATCCCTGAGTTTGAAATCGCGGCGACTTATGATTTTAGCTATGACCTGAATCAGCCTATCCAGGTCGACGATCATTCCGAAGACGTCGTCTATATTCTTAAAAGGGTATAATCTCGAGTATTACTCATACCCTTTTTGGCTTTCAAGGATAAACCTGATGCGCCTCCCTATCCCGCTAATTAGCCTGGTATTACTTCTGGGTAGCCTGGAGTCTCCTATGAATTTACAGGCCAAAGAACCTGACTTCGATGACATCTCTGAGTGGATACAACGACAACTTGACTTCACCGGTGACCCTGGCTTAGCGGTGGCTGTTGTCAAAGATGGTGAAATTGTATTTGCGAAAGGCTTTGGCTGGGCGGACAAAGAGAATCGTCGCAAGGCCGATGAACATACCGCATACTCGATCGCTTCAATCTCCAAGCCAATCACTGCTACCGGCATCCAGTTACTCGCCCAAGCCGGGAAGATCGAGATCGATCAACCAGCCAACAAATATCTAGGCAAGGCTAAGATACGTAATCCATTTGGCGAAGCGGATGAAATTAGTGTCCGCCAACTACTAAACCACACTTCAGGTTTAGGACTTCATTTTCAATTCTACTACCAAGCCGACGGATACCCTGTTCCAAATCGAGATACCACGATCAGACATTATGGAATTACCACACGCAAGCCAGGGGAGACATATTACTACTGCAACCTTGGTTATGGAATTCTGGATTATATTATTGCTCGCAGATCGGGCAGAGATTATCCCCAATTCATACAGCAAGCCCTATTTGATCCCATGGGTATGAAACACAGTTTTATTGGTTTGCCGACCGGGAAACGAAACAACGTTGCCGTCCGGTACGATCGACAAGGAAATGCCATTCCTCTTTATGAGTTTGATCATGATGGCGGCTCGGCAGTTTATGCATCAGCGTATGACCTCGCTCTCTTTGCTTTACTGCATCTGGGAGATGCGTTTCAGGAAGTACTGAGCCCTAAGCATGTACAACAAATGAAAGAGCCGACCGGGGAAATCGGGCCAGGCAGCGGTTACGGCATGGGTTGGCGAATGGACAAGGGTGACTACGAAATTGTCAGTCATACCGGAGGCATGCCGGGGGTTGCTACCAGACTGTCACTTGTACCAGAACAAAAACTAGCCGTCGTTTCTCTCAGCAATAAAGAAAGTAGCCTGCCGCATCAGGCAGTGAAAAAAATTCTTTCTGAAATGCTCGATAATTATCCGTACGATCGCCCCAACCTACTACTACCTGCACGACGTAAAAGCATCCCCGCTTTCAAAGTCAGCGACGACTTTATTGGAACCTGGAGCGGCCGCATTGAAACCTATGAAGGTCCTCGCCAGTTACAACTTTGGATTGGCCGAGATGGCGATTGCCGAGCACGGATTGAGGGGCAGCTTGTGACCGTCATCACCAACCCTGGATTGAACGGTGGAATGCTCACCGGCATATTCAGTGGAGATTTGCAGACCTCCGATACATCACGCGTGAAACATCTGTTACGCCTTCGATTGCAATGCAAAGACGACGAGTTGGTGGGGGCTGTTGAGGCTGTGACCAATATGAATACGCAGTGGATTCAAGGTGAACGAGTCATTCCGCGAGCGTACTATGGCCTGAGTCATTACACCAAACTAAAACGTGTCTCTGCTATAGGAAGCCAACAAACACTGTTCAATGGTAAGGATTTAACAGGCTGGGAAGCTCTGAAAGACTATGACTTTAAAAATCACGGAGCTATTGAAGTTGAAGAAGGTGTGTTGAAGCTTGGCAAGGGGAGTCCGGCTTCCGGAATTCGCATTAAAGGAGAGTTTCCCCGCATGAACTATGAGGTCGAGTTTGAAGCTCGCCGGGTTGAAGGTAGCGATTTCTTCTGCGGACTAACCTTTCCTATCAATGAGAATTATTGCACTCTGATCATTGGTGGTTGGGGAGGTGGAGTCGTGGGACTTTCGAACATTGATACGATGGCGGCGGTTGAAAACGAAACGACGCGTTATCTCGAAGTGGAAGACAAACGTTGGTATAAGGTCGCGTTGACGGTGAGTGATGAACAGATCCAGGTTTGGATTGATAATCTGGAGTATGCCAATGTTAAAACGAAAGAGCACAAGTTTGACATCTGGTGGGAACAGGAGCCCGCCAGGCCCTTTGGTTTTGTCAGTTGGAACACTGGTGCAGAATTCAGAAACATCTTCATCAAACCCATTGCACCCTATTTAATCGGAAAGTAGTTCAAATCAAACGTCACTTGGTGTCACTGTACGAACCATTTATTTGTCGTACATTTCCCCTTCCCCATAATCATATTTATATGCTCTAAGGTTCATTCAGCAAGTCCATGAAAGAATCTGATGATGATCCACCATTTGGGGCCCCTTGTTCGTCGGGGTGAAATAACGATTTCTCAACATGACCAATTCGAAGGTTGGCTTCAACTGTTTGGCCAGGAGACTNTAATTCACTTCGAATTAGANTCGGAAAAACCCTCGGGAATGNCCGGATGNCGNTTTTTATTTCAATCCGACGCCNCCTATGAACCAGAAATTAAANACCTCCCANCCGTNCNNTCCATNCAATTNGGNAAGCTAATTGCCCTACGACTCGACAATGTCGAGCCACACATGTTCATCCAACAACATCTCGCCTCCAAAATTGATGATGACCACCAATGCGATTTCCAATTTGCCTGGGAGTCCGAGGATGAAATCACCAATATCGCTATCAATCCCGCTCACGTAAAAATGCATTGGGCTGATCCAGCGNTGCGGAAGATTGAAAACCTACCAGAGGCNNTATTTCCGGGACCCCTACGTCATTCCACCAACGAGCCTGTTGAACCAATTGACAATGGCGATGACTGTGACCAGTTCCTGCTCTCGATCAAAATGCCGACAGAATCGCTATTCGAAGATCCAGCCAATCTTCAGATACAACCGATCGTACATAAGGTTGCGCAAGGGACGAAGAATAAGATGATCGACTTCATGAAAGAAATCAGTGAGCAGGATAAAAACATCCTCATATGTGATCTCTTAGAGCCTCCTATTCAGACGCCTGCTNCAGCAGACATGAGTAAGTCGGAGTTGCAGGATAAAGTCGTTGAGATTCTTGGACGGCTGAGTAGGCTTGGGATCGAATTCAAGCGATGCGAGCACTTTGGCAATAAGATGCTCTATGACTGGTTAGTCAATAAAATCATTCCCTGGGAAAAAGTGCATCCTGAATTGGATCAGTANCCAATGATTCGGTTCTTTGATACCAGCCTTTGGTGTGCTGAGTGTGGAATCTACCTACCGTTGTAAATACCCGGGAATAAAAAACCCCGTAAGGCGAANGCCTCACGGGGTGCTAGAGCAATAGCGCACTAACGCTTCTACTTCTTAACCGCCCAGACGTTTCGGAAGACAACTGGGTTTCCATGGCCTTGCAGATAGACGATATCAGGATCAGGACCTTCTTTGTGCTTACCGGGTGTGCCATGAGTCAGTTCCAGATCATCATGGATCACCACACCGTTGTGTTTGATCGTCACGCGAGCGTTTTTAACTTTTTTGCCGCCGGCATCATAACGTGCAGCAGTGAAGTCTACATCATAAGTCTGCCATACAAGTGGTGGTAAAGCCATATTCACGATCGGTTCAGAGATTGAGTAAATACCGCCACACTCATTGTTCTTACCGTCGAGCCCGAAGGAATCAAGAATCTGGCATTCGTACCTCGCCTGCACATACATACCACTATTACCTCGGCCTTGCCCGCGAGCGTAAGGCATAAATGGCGTTCGGAACTCCAGATGCAGTGTATGATCCTGGAATTTTTCTTTGGACTCTACGTCATGACGTAATAAATCTCCTAGAACAATTTCACCGCGTATCCAGTTTTCGGCTGATTTAGCAGTGCCATCAAATAAAACCACGGCGCCCTTGGGAGGCTTCACGCCCATGGTTGCACTTTGGCGATGTACTTTCTCCAATTTCGCAACAAGCGTATCGCCCTCGACCGCAGTCAGCTTACCATTTTTGATTGTTGCCACAGCAGTACCTTCATCATCTTCTAATTTGAAAACAACCTGCCCGCTCGAATTTAATTCACCGTCCACATATTCAGTTTTATCACCTCGTTTCCAACCGGCGCCAGGCAGGCCACCCGTGAAGGAAACAGCGCGGAATTTACCGCCGCCCATCGCAATGATTTGCAAACCAATCTTCGTCTTTTCGCCATCTTCAATAAANTCACCAACGTACTCGCCCTGGATTTGATAATCCAAAACCTTGGCCGCTTCTGCCGGGTCAATCCACTCTTTCNTTTCTTGTGCCTGAACAGANACGACGCTCGCAAAGGCAAAAACCATAGCAAGTGTAAATGCAACTATTTTCTTCTTCATCTAATACGTCCTTTGAGAATATTCCTTCACTTCCTGGTCGGCAATGACTGCCTTACTCTTCCAACTCCGGCCAGTTTAAGTGCTTGTGTAAAAACTTAAATGTACCAACGCCATTAATCTTATGCGGTCCGTCAAACCATTCAATTTCAGTTTTATCCTGTAACTTCAACAATCCCTGATACATGAATCTTACCCGGCCAAACTCGTACCCGACCCATTGATCTTTNCCGACACCATCAAAGTGACCNCGCTCCACCATAAAGGGACGAGGACAAATGAGGTATGCCATCTCAGCGTAGTTAAACGTTCCACCCAGATTCCATTCAAAAATCTCATACTCACCTGTAAACATATAACTGAAGTTGTGTTGAGTCGTCGCATTTTTAAACACCCACTCATTGAAGTCGGCCGAGCAAATACTGAGGCAATAATCCGTCACTAACGGNGGGATACGCATAGCACTCTTACCACCGTAGGAAAGTCCGTAGAACGCGATGCGATCTTCATCAACATTCTGAAGAGACTTAAGCCAATTCACAATTTGCTGATGCTGAGGAACGATGGTCGAGAACAATGTCTTGCGTTGAGGGTAACTCTTACGCTGTAAGGTTCGGAAACGGTCTTTAAAAATGTAAAGATTCTGNGGCGCGAAAGTAATGAACCCACGTTCCGCCAATTTGGTNGCGAAAGCAGAGTANTACTGAGAGGACTGTTCACCAATGACATCCTGAGGACGACCTTCCAGTCCGTGCTGACAAACAACAACCGGGCGCTGCTCATCTTCTCCAATTCCTTTGGGAATAGTAATCAGGCCATAGGCAATCACATCCTCAAACACATCCAAAACGACTTCATAACGTCTCCACTTATCAGATTCTTCCACAAAACGAGTTTGAGGATTCATCTCCTGTAGGGGTAATTCAAAATGGCCAATCGTTTCATGTTTGAAATAGTCCCGGTACGGTTCGATCGTTTTCTCGTAAGTTTCGACGCTACTTGTATCCAGCTCTTTGAAAAAGTCCTGTCGAATAGAAAGACTTTTTGTCAGGAGCCATTGGGTATGCGCTCCAATCTCATGTGCCTGTTCTACTTCACGAGCATTCACATCCATCGGTTNCATAATCAGTTTTGGTGCTGTTCCCACCGCAACAACACCTGCCTCCATGGAAATGGCGGAAGCGACAGCCTCCAAAGCGGACTGAGTGGCAAACCCTCCGTNCCCGTCACCACTCATAAATAGCTCGATGCTGGTCAGATCTTCGCTGCCAATTAAATCCTTTGCCCGCTGAACTTCCGCCACCACCACTTTCGGTTCCGGAGTATCCAGNACAGCCGGTGCTCCACCTTCACTCTTCAATTCGAATTCAGGCCCCTTCGCTGCCTCAATCGCCAAATAGCGCGGAGCAACCAATGAGGCTAATTCGGCATCCCCAAACTGGTCTAGAAACGCATGTACATTTCTACTGACAGGCTCCGACCACATATCCTGACGGGAATCAAAATAACCACTCACCATCGCCGCATCGATTCGTGTATCTAAAGCGGCACTGTAGAGTGCTAACAAGCCACCTTCCCCGTAGCCAACAACCGCCACATTGGGTTTGTCGTCAGAACGAGCCTTACACCAATCCACAACAGCCAAAACCTTTTGAATTTCAAAGCCAATTAAATGACGCCCTAATTCAAAGCTACTACGGTATAAGAATTCGCGAGTCGTCATCTTAGCTCGATTGTTCCGGGGACCATATCGACGACTAATAATGGCTGGAACGACCACGGTAAATCCGCTCTCAGCAAATCGTCTGGCAAATTGCTGAACGGCAGGGACACCTTCGGCTAAACCGCTGATCATTTCCGGGGTTTGGCCAGCGTCAGGAATAGCAATCACATAAGCCCCGTTTGGCTTAGCAGGCTTCAATAGCAAACCGACACCGTTGATATCCCGAACGGCCGGCCAGCGTACGTTATAAGCGGTAAACAAATCACTCTTCGCTGCTTCAACTGAGCCATCTGTTCGCGCAATAATATCGATATCTGTAAATGACTTTCGTTCATCCACAACGCCAGTGATTTCCGCTAGGCGTTCACGATTGGCTGCCACAGACTTAACATAGGCCTCTGCCGAGCTGCTGTCTCGATTCCAATATCTTGCCCGAGCGTCAATCGTGGACTCAAGCTGACGTAATAAAAAACGATCAACACCGTCCACCAGATGCGATGCAATATCACCTTCCAGAGTTAAAGGTTTTGTGCCTGGTAACTGCTGTGCATTACTGATATCCGCCACCAAAAGTTGGGCGGCAAGATAAAAGACAATCAATCTAGTCATCGTGATTACTCAATGAAATTTTAAAGATGTAGTTACTACTGATTCTAAAGCGTAAACCAGGCGTAATCAAAACTTACACATGATCAACATGACGGAAAAATGAAAGCTCTTCCGACTGATAAGAGTTAAGCAACTTACCTGATAACGATTTCCACATTGTTATCTCAGTCTTACGCTCCCGAAACTCAAGCCATGCTGGTGCGGCGTGTAAAGGTGGAAACCATCCGTGGACTTCGCTGATACCCTGCTCTTTCGCAAAACAAGAAATCGATTTTGCCAATTGCTCAAGCGTGGTGGGATCATGATCTGCGATAGCAAAGTCTTCTAAGCAGGCAAGATCACCATTCTTCCTGAGATGGATATAACCCTGACGTTGACCGTTCTGAGTTAACCAGAGAAACTGATCTTTTGCATGCTTGGTGGCTAGAAATTCCCAGTATTTCTGTGCTCTGAACAGATAACAGGTTTGTCGCCGGTGATTAGCTTCATACATTTCCACCATCTGAGCACGATCAAGGGTTAGATCCAAAGGTTCGGTCGTCCAGCCATCAACTTCGGCTGGCCTGATACAAACATTGGGAGCGCTGCTTATCTGATAACCCATCCGGGCATAATAATTTGGGTTAATATCGGAAAACAAAAGACTCCAGCACACTTCATGATTCGCTGCCTGTTCCTGTTCGGCATAGGCAATTAACCCGGCAGCATAACCACGTTTGCGAAATTCCGGATTCGTATGCACTGCCCCGATAAACATCGCAGGTTGCAAGTCCCCGCATACCGAAAAGACCATTGGGAAAACACCAAGTGACGTGACGACCGTTCCGTCAAGCACACCCACATACCAGACCGCTCGCTGATGATGAATTGAATTAAGTCGCCAGTCGACATATTCATCCAGCGGCAAATCATTACCCCAAAACTCATAGACATTAGCAAAGGCAGCNCACTTCTCTTGATGATTCGCACGATGATAATCCAGAGCAAACTCAACCATCACTCGACCCTCGCCTTACTTCCAAGCTTCGTTGAAAAAGCCGGCTTCAATAACTTTCCCTGGAACCTGATCATTGGGAGCCACCGAAAGATCGATCACTGACCAGTCCGGAAGCTTAGGGTTCTGAAGCGAGTTCGTACGGTCATGTCCTTCGCGATGGGTTGGACCACTATTGAGGACTATGTATTTTTCAGTGTTCAGCGGGTTGGGGTAAATCAAGACCGGCACGTGTGAAGTCGCATCATATTGCTCCCCCTTGATCATCAGGGACTCCTTACTCCACTCGATCGGCAATGGATTCTGTTCTTTCATGATCCGTTTTAGCAATGTATTCGATGTCGTATCGCCAAACGCGATCAGGTGATTGTTTCTTAAATCCTCCTCGGAAATNTCTTTGTCATACTTCATCTTTGGAGTAGCTCGATATAACGTCTTCCAACGATGAAGNAAGTGTTGCAGTTCAAAGTGAACCCAGCGTTCAACCACGGGGTTCACTGANTTTTTCCCGGGCAAGACNACAAGGAAGGACGATAGAAATGCGTCGTCAACTGGGCCTTGTAGTCCAGGTCGTTTGACGACACCCCGGGGTGCCTGTTCGACTCGGATCCAAGTTCCGTTTTCAGCACCAGCTTTGGCTAAATGCACTGCTTCTTTACTCGGCGCCGCGGCCGGTATCTGTATGGCATGGCCATCAATTTCGATCATGGCTCCATTCAGTGACAATTTGCCGTCGAGCGTAAGTGCGGTTACGTTTTTAGTAGTAAGCTTATAGGTCTGTGGCTGAATCATTTCAGCATCTACCCGACTATCCTTCCAATGTTGCTCCAGGCCGGTCACGGTGAGCCAGTGCATCTTGTTATATCGTAAGGTCTGTGTTTGCAGATGTACTTTCTTGGGGATCTCAGGCTGACCCTGCTGAACTGCCTCATCTACCCGAGCACGAATCTCAGCTAACGATTCAGGATGATAACGGTGGCCCATGCCAGGGCCAATGATATGCGGAAGCTTAGCCCCTTCTGCCTGATACGCCCTTTCCATTACCTGCGCCGCCTGGATCTGCTTATCTAACTCGCCGCTATAAGCAATGGTTGGAAGATTGAATAGATTGCGGACATAGTTNGGAACATCATACATACCCCACAAGGTTTGAACATATTCGGCAGGATAATCTTCAGTTTGAAGCTTGATATACTCTTTAGTTTCGGCAAATCCCGCTCCGGGGCCAACCGCTACCCATTGATCAGCATAATGAGCGCCAAGATGCCAGGCGCCGGCACCACCCATCGAAAAGCCCATCAGGGCAATCCGGCGGTTATCAATTTTGTAGTGTGCGCTCACATGTTGAATACATTCGAGTACATCGATCTCACCGGCCGACTTGAATCCCATACAGTGTCTTCCAAAGGGGTGAACCACAATTGCATTTTCCGGGGCAACCTGTCCTTTACGAGTCATCCGCTGATGAATGAAATGCATGTCTGTCGTCTTATCACCCCGGCCATGTAACCAAACGTAGAGCGGAGCTGGTTTACTGAAATCAAAGCCCTCCGGAATCTCCAATCCATAAGGTTGAGGGCTATCATCGATACTTGAATAGTAACCGCGAACTACCAAACCTGTTTTTCGTGTCCAGTCTTCTTCACCCCGTGCCAACAAAGCAACACGTCGTTCCGCTTCGGTAAGAACTTTTTTAGCAATGTCGATCTGAGCAGGTGAATAGAATTCACCCAAATCCAGTGCCCATTGAACACTCTTCGTCAATGCTGTGATATCAGCCGATAAGGCACCTCGCGTCTGAGGCAACTCCAGAGCAATTTGCAGAGCTGTCAGGCGAGCACGGAGCAAAGCAACCACTTCTTCATCCATCTCAATACCCTGAGGTGGAATCTTGTGTTGAATTGGAACCCATGCCGGTAATCCTGAACGATCCTGTGGCAAACTCATCGTGCTTAAATGAGTACCCAGTCGACGATGAAATTTATCGGGCGTTAGATTGGCCGGAACCTTATCTGCCGTGCGACTCACCCAATCATCCAATTGGTTGCTCAATCTTGCTTTGACTTCCGCCAAAGCCGAATCACGAGCAATGTTTTTCAGTGAGTGTGGATCAGCCTCCAGGTCATAAAGTTCTTCCGCCGCTCGTGGATAAAGAAAACACTGCCGCTGGTGTTCGGGGAGTTTCCC
This sequence comes from Planctomycetaceae bacterium, assembly GCA_002705165.1. Classification (GTDB taxonomy): domain Bacteria; phylum Planctomycetota; class Planctomycetia; order Pirellulales; family Pirellulaceae; genus UBA721. Next base: position 29,267 of record PAJC01000070.1, read on the forward strand.
TTCAGATTCCAGGGCCTGCATACTGTCGTAACTTAAACTACGAACCGCATCAGCCGGTGGTGTGGCTGGATATTCAGGGAAGGAATTACGAATATACAAATACCGTCCGTCACGTACAGCACGGTCATGGGCTGCATAGTCATGCCAGTTATGTTCCGCAAAGATGTATTCACGACTGACGGCGGAAGTATGACGCAATCCCTGAGCAAAGGACTTACCTTGAAAAGAGCCGGGGATATCAATTCCTGCCAATTCCACGAAAGTGGCCGCGATGTCGACACTACTCACTAAGTTCTTATTCACTTGCCCGGCATCCACTTCCTGAGGCCAGGATACGACGAACGGTGTTCGAATTCCACTGTCATACATCGTTGTCTTACATCGCGGGAAAGGCCGACCGTTATCGGCCATNACAANAANNACCGTATTATCAAAAACTCCCTGNCTCTTCAGTTCAGCNACAACCTTACCAACGTACTCGTCCATGCGACTAACTTCNTCGTAATACAANGCTAAATCTTTGCGCACATCTTCGGTNTCGGGCATNTAGGGAGGAACGACAACTTCTTTNTTTGTATGTGGCGGATCCACCGCGTTTTTTGACCACCCTCGATGAGCGTCGNTAGCAGCAAACCACATAAAGAACGGCTTCTCTTTGTCTCGTGCTTTCAACGTCGGAATCCACTGCTCGCAACCACTCGGACCTCCTCCTCGGATGGCATCAAAATGATCTCGGGGGGCATTCCCCAAATGCCACTTTCCGGCGGCGGCTGTGTAATACCCCTCATCGCGTAGAACTTTGGCAAATGTAAGCTGATCTTCAGGCAAAGGCTGATGCAATTCGCCGGCACCGGTGGCATGAGGATACCGACCGGTCATGATACTACAACGACTCGGACTACACGAACTAGTGGTAAGAAATGCCAGATCGAAACGCATCCCACCTTTGGCTAAGGCATCAACATGAGGTGTACGTATATGGGGATGACCGTAGGCACCGTAGTCATCCCAGCTAATATCATCACCAATAATGACGACAAAATTAGGCCGTTCAGCAGCCTGACCAGAACCGACCAAGCTCAAAGTTACAAATATTAGAGAGAAACAAAAGAATTGTAGATGATGCATAAAACTTGGGGCTCCATTCGGTAATTCACAGTTCGTTCTGTCAGTATACTTCACATCTCTCTGTGCTTGTGCCGGCTAGCGCAAAAATGAACCGGCAACCCAAAAGATCGACTTTAAATCTTTCTCCGACAAACGGAGCGCGTTGAATGAAGCAAGATCTTACCCAATAGTTCAAAGTGCGCCTGCGACTCTAAATTACCGCTCTACTCTAGATGCCTTTCTGTATACGGGTAACCAAC
>PAJC01000071.1 GCA_002705165.1 Planctomycetaceae bacterium
GGGCGGATCCCCATGAAGGTTGCTTATCCGACAACTCGGCGTATTACGGAGGCGGGTATGAAGGATGGATTTCGGGCAGTACGCAAAGACCCAATCAAGGAACCGGGCTGGACCTGGACTCCGACGACAAAATCCACAGATCCTGCGGATCGTCACGATCGGATTGACTTTGTCTTCAGTAGTTTGCCAGATTCTTCAGTAAAGCAGGCTGCAGTGGTTGGTGAATCAAAGGCCAATGCTCATGTTATCGTCGCCCCATGGCCGACCGATCATCGTGGAGTCGTGGTAGAATACCAAGCTATACTTAGCCCTTAATTCCAGAACTCAAATCAATGCAAACTACTCCGATTACAAAACAAGACCTGGCTAGCAGCGTTATCTCCGTTCCTCCCATGGCACGCCATGCGGACTTGTCTTTAGCTGAAGCCGAGAATCGTAAAATAGTGCAGCACTTGGAGGCGGGAGGCGTTTCCACTTTGCTTTACGGTGGGAATGCGTTGTTGTATCACGTAGCCCCCAGTCAGTATGGCGAATTGCTGGCAATGCTGGAGAGGATCGTAGCTGAAGACTCTTTGGTGATACCCTCGGTTGGTTCGTCATACGGCATGATGATGGATCAAGCCAGGGNGCTTAGCCGGATGGCATTCCCCACGGCGATGGTGCTGCCGCAGCCAAACGTTGTGACGTATACCGGCGTCGAGAGNGCGATTGGAGATTTTGTNCAGACTGCCGGGAAACCTGCCGTGGTTTATATCAANCAACTTGGCTACATCGAAGTTGAAAATGTGAAACGCCTGGTTGATAGTGGTTCAGTCTCCTGGNTTAAGTATGCCATNGTGCGGGAGGANCCTGCGCAAGATGAATATCTTGCCAGATTGAAGGATGCGATTGGTACGGANATGATTGTGAGTGGTATTGGTGAGCAACCAGCCCTAACCCATATGCAGGAATTCGAGGTGACGGCATTTACGTCTGGATGTGTTTGTATCGCTCCGGCCCTTTCTATGCATCTGCTGCGTTTGATTCAAACGGGAGATTACGCAGCCGCTGATCAAGTGCNGCGTATCTTTAAGCCTTTGGAAGATTTGCGAAATGCTATTAACCCTGTGCGGGTTTTGCATTCGGCCGTAGCGGGTTCCGGAATCGCAGATACCGGTCCCCTGCTACCAATGATGTCACNAGTTAGTGAATCGGAGGCAGAAGAAATCGCTGGGGTGGCAACGGATCTGTTGGAAGCGGAAATGAANTTTCGCGACGGTGTCAACTAAGGTCGCTGGAGGTTGGGTTGCGACTGGTTCTGCGACGTGTTCTGCCGATGAAGACTCCTTTGCGTCTGCAACTGAAGTGCTATCTCAAATTTGAGTGTGGATGGTAAAATAGAGTGATGATGAATTGCGTGTATAGAAATGTGCTGTTGGTTTCGGTTTTGCTCCTTGGGCAATTAGCACAAGGTGTTGAACCAGCTCTCAAAACATTCCGATCTAAGGTAGAGCCGCTTCTCAAGCAGTATTGCTATGAATGCCATGGGCCGGACGGTGAAGCGAGTCCACGGATGACGTTGTTGGATCCGGATTTGTATCACGGTGTCGATGGTGAGACATGGCATGACGCGTTGAACCGTATTAATCAGGGGAAGATGCCACCTAAAGATGCCACGCCATTACCGGAGAAAGAACGCGATCTTATTGTAAATTGGCTCACTGACGAGATAGCCGGGGCCACCGAAGCTAAACGGAGCACTGGTGGTAAAGTGGTGTTTCGGCGTTTAACNAATTACGAATACAACAANACACTTCGTGATCTGCTGGGTATCGAATTTGATTATGCAGAAAATTTACCTCCGGAGTCTAAGTCCGTAGANGGTTTCCTNAATAACGGGCAGGTGCTCGGAATCTCNCCCATTCAAATGGAGTATTATTTGGCAGCAGCTCGTCAGGCGATGTCTAAAGTGATTGTGTCCGGGGAACAACCCGAAGTTCATACGCAGGTGGTCGAAAAGAGNATTAAGGGAGCGCGGGATAATAACACAAATGGTGAAATGCTGGATGGGCGTAATCAATTCATTGCCGGAATTGATCAGTTTCCCAGAGCCGGTAAAGTTCGGATCACTATTCAGGCCTACTCGAAGATTCCTAAGGGGAAATCTGTCCCCGAGTTGGAAGTTAATATTGGTATTCGNAGTGATACTCTTTCGCCAAGTCGACGGTTGGTTGTACAGGAAGTTATTGGAACCGAAGAACAACCTGAGACACTTGTCTTTGAGAGCCGGATTGAATCCTTCCCTTTGCCTGGGAAGAACCCCAAGTATCCCGGTATTCAGGTGCGTTTGAAGAATTTGACGGCGCGTCCGGAGCCGGTGCCAAAAAAAGGGGAGCCACGTCCGCCTTCGACCGAGCCATGTGTTTACGTGAAGAGTGTTACCTTTGAAGGGCCTGTCTATGATACCTGGCCGCCAACCCATCATACGAATATCCTTCCGTTGGAAGGTGTTGGTGGGGAGGGATATGTNGAAGAAGTCATTCGTCAATTTATGCGGCGAGCATTCCGACGGCCTGTTAGGAAAGAAGAGGTGGCAAAGATAGTAGGTTTTTACGATTCCATTGCTCCCGATAGTGAAACCTTTGAAGAGGCAGTCCGCGAGACGTTGGCACTCGTACTCATCTCTCCGGAATTCCTGTATTTGGCAGAACCGGTAGAAGCCGNGGGGAAGATGCAGTCATTAACCGATCATGAATTGGCANCCCGGTTGTCGTACTTTCTATGGAGTTCGATGCCAGATCAGGAGCTGTTTGCGCTGGCCGAAAANAAACAGCTTTCAAAACCTGATGTGCTCGAGAAGCAGATTCGACGCATGACTGAAGACCAGCGCAGTTGGCAGTTCGTTCGCAATTTTACTTCCCAATGGCTGGACTTGTCCGGGCTAAACCGNATTGCCGTNAATCCACAGTACTACAAAGGATTCAACGAACGATTAAAGTCTCAAATGGCGGAAGAGACGATTCAATTTGTGGGCCGTGTACTGTATCACGATTTGAGCGCACTCAGTTTTCTGAAAAGTGATTTTGTCATGATTAATCAAAGTTTGGCGAAACACTATGGTCTTCCTGATCCCGGNAGCAGTCAATTTGCTCGCGTTGCCTTACAAGGGAATGAAAATCGNGGNGGATTGATGACTCAGGGGAGTTTCCTGCTAATCAATTCCAATGGAGAGGATTCTCATCCGATTAAACGAGCCGTNTGGATTCTGGACCGCCTGCTCGACGATCCCCCGGCTCCACCTCCCCCGGATGTCCCGGAATTGGAATCAGAGAAAGCTGATTTGGCATCCCTCACCATGAAGCGGCAGTTGGAATTGCACCGACAAAAGGCTAGTTGTAATAGTTGTCACCGTGGCATTGATGGCTGGGGGATTCCTTTTGAAAATTATGACGCCATCGGGCGTTGGCGGGAATCCGGTTTGCGTATTGTTAAAGGGAAGTCGGTGCAGGCAGAATTAGATTCTCATGCTCAGTTACCATCAGGGATGGAAGTGACTGGCGTGGCCGGATTCCAGAAATATATGCTTGAGCACGANTCCGAACGATTTGCGCGAGCTCTTGTAAGTAAAGTCACCACCTATGCACTGGGACGCAGTTTGGAGTTTACGGACGAAGAGGAAATTNCAAAGTTGACCAGTCAGTTCATTGCCGATGACTATAATATGAGAAAACTGCTGGTTGAGATTGTGCAGTCTCCGCTGTTTCAGTCAAAATAGTGATGATAGNGGAAGGTATTCATACCAGATCGAGAATGAAAAATGTATAAATCATGGCATTTAGATAGACGGACGTTTCTAAAAGGAACCGGCGTCGCGTTAGCGTTACCATGGATGGAAAGTATGGGGCAGGCGGCNCCGGCTAAACAGGCTCCTAAACGCCTGGCGTCTGTCTATTTCCCGTTTGGTGTGAGTTTGCCGAGCGACAAGTCNGAACATTCGGAATGGAATTGGTTTCCGGAAGAGAAGGATGACTCGTTCCGGTTCCGTAAATCGCTNGAGTCTCTAGAGTCATTGCGTGACCAGGTTACAGTCTTAGGTTCGCTAGCGCATCCCGCGGGTCGGAAAATGGGCGGGCATGATACGGGAGATATCTTCCTGACCGGTGCTAGCTTCCGAGGGGCTGATTACAGGAATGGCATTTCACTGGATCAGTATATCGCTGGGCATGTAGGTGAAGAAACAAGATTCGGTTCGTTGGTGATGTCCAGCGATGGGGGGGTAGGTGAACCGACACGAGCAACCACTCTTTCGTTCACCTCGCAAGGACGTCCGATTCCCGCGCTAGCCAGTCCCCGTCAAATTTTCGATCGGCTATTTGGTGCTGGCGATGCATCCGCTAAAGTGCAACGACGNCGTTTGCAGAACACAAGTTCCATGCTTGATTTGGTTTTGGAAAATAGTCGTTCGATGAAGAACCGATTGGGGCGGCAGGATCAACGCAAGCTAGAAGATTATCTGGCCAGCATTCGCGATATCGAACAGCGAGTCAATCGATCTACCGCATGGTTGGATATTCCNAAGCCNGATGTTTCAGAAGCGGAAGTCAGCCTTGCGGTTGATCAAAGCCTGCCTATTGAATATATGCAAGCTATGTATGATCTGATTTTCCTGGCATTTCAAACAGATTCCACACGCGTTGCTACCTATATGCTGGGGCAGGTTGCCGGAGCCACGACAATTGCCAATGCCTTCCCGGCNTGTCTGGGACTACAAGGGAATTGGCATGGCCTNGCTCATGGGGCAGGTAAAGGCGACGGNGCCGAAAAGTTGGGGCGTTTTGATCAACTGCTGGCCAATCAGTTAAGTCGCTTTATCCAACGCCTGAGTGACAGTCAGGAGGGCGACGGNACTTTGCTGGACAATACATTGGTCTTCTATGGTAGTAGCAATAGCAAGACACATAACAATTCGAACTACCCACTTATTCTGGCCGGAGGTAAGGCGATGGGCTTTAAGCACAATCAATTCCTAAGGCCCGGAGCGAATGTGCCACTTAGCAATGTGTTTGTCACAATGCTCGATGCCATGGGGATCCCGCATGATGGATTCGCGGATAGCACAGGTGAACTGGCCGAGTTGCGGGCCTAGGACTGGCGACGTCGTTCCCGAATNGATTATTAGGCAAATGCTTTTCTCAGTAAATTGAGGCTTTTGGGGATGGCAGTCTTGTGTGACTCCTGNCCTTCGAATTCNAGCGAGATATANCCTTGATANTNGGCATTTTTGAGAATCTTTGCAACGCGGTTGTAATCAATGTTTAGCGTGTACCAGGTACCGCCTCCAAAGTAGGTTTTGGCTTGGACATAGACGGTCTTGGGAGCCATNATTTCGAACTGCTCGTATTGCCGTTCAAAAAAGTTGCCGGTGTCTGCGGTGACCTGTAGCCACGGTGAGTCAATCGCATCCACAATTTTCAATACNCCCTCTGCAGTTCTCCCTAANCCCCAGTGATTCTCCAGCCCAAGCGTTACGCCGCATTCTTCCGCTTTCGGAAGGCATTTTTCCANNCTGTCTATGACCCATTCGAATCCGTGTTCNTCAGTGTATCCTTCCAGGCGAGGTTCGATCCCTTTGGCTTTCATTAAATCGTCAAAGCTCTTAATCGTGCCCCAGCGACCGGTATTGACCCGAATGGTTGGGATACCAAGCTTATAAGCCAGTTCAATGCATTTTAAAGTGTGTTCNATATTTCGTTGNCGATATTCCGGATCAGGGGATACGAANCCCTGATGTGTTGAGAATCCGCAAAGGTCTAANCCATTGACAAAAGCACGCTGCTTAAGCATCTGTAGATACGAATTGTCCTCGCGTGTCATCTGAACGTGAAGGATTTCGACCGCATCAAAACCTGCTTCAGCAGCCAGATCAATGCAGTCCTCGATGGGAAGTTTNGTGTCNTTGCGGTAACGCCAGTAGGAATAAGTACTAACGGCAATTGGATTTGGCTTCGCGTGNGGCTTTCTTTTGGCTGCAGATGCCACNGAGGATATGGAGCCTAATCCAGTAGCNGTGGTAGCCAGAGTCGATTGGATGAANGTGCGACGATCTAAGCTCACAATAATTTTCTCGCGAANNAAAGTGGGAAGAGGGTNTTGGTTTCATTTGTCTGTAATTCTACACCGTTTTCGNGCAAGAAGGAGGTAGGTGCGTTGCGTCCGACGGAATAACACGTTAGAAAACAGTGCTAACCACACAGCCTATAAGGTAGTAGAAATATGCCAGCAAAAAATGTACTTGGAACCGACCTTCAGTCATGCTCTACGGATCCTCTGACGGGATTTTATCGGGACGGTTGTTGCAATACAGGAGGCGACGACCATGGTTTGCATCTGGTTTGTGTCGAGGCAACGGCTGAGTTTCTAGCCTTTTCGAAAGCCGTGGGGAATGATCTGTCGACCGCAGTGCCAGCCTGGGGTTTTCCGGGCGTTAAACCCGGTGACAGATGGTGNTTATGTGTTGAACGTTGGAANGAAGCTTTGTATCACAATGNTGCTCCGAGAGTGAATTTGGAAGCAACACATATTTCCACTTTGGAATTCGTTGATTTGGAACAANTGCAGGAATATGCAGTGGAATCCGGAGGCTGAGTAGATTGGAATCGNCTGGGTTATTTCCCCGAACGCGGCGGTTCCGGAGGNCCGTATTCGAACCCCTNGGGTAAAACCTGNATTTCTGTNGCGATGTTGTAATNGAAATTNNNTACACCAGGGAACTCNAAATCGATAAAGAAGGCGTTGTAACCGGAAGAAGGGACTTGAAGTAAGTTCNGTGTAGAACTNGTAAGGTTTTCNAAGCGTGTACTTTCCCACTTCGCTTCACGAAAGTCCCGTGTTGTACTATGGGCCTTCCAGAGATGTACGGCACGAGGTTTCCCTGTCCATTTTACGTGGAAGTTATTCTCGTTATCCAACTCCCATTTCAATTTTTCCAGCGTTTGGTTATTCAGGGTCTTTTGNAAGAATGTTGCCATGGTTGGGAGAACCTGAATGCCAAGACCATGCNCGCCATTGGGTAGATAGTAAAGGTTTTTAGGTCCCACTAATTCCGGGAAGTAGAGACTGCTTGCATCCACCGTCCAGTATGGATCGTTTGTCCCGAGAACCATTAGTTTTGGAATCTCGATTTGTTTNCGATAAGANAAAGGATCAACTAGCTCAGTNAGTTNTTTNCCTTNGCCTTTGAGCATTCTTTCNGGAAAATCGTATTTGAGATAGGGNGTAATCATCTGGCTGTAACGACCATAGGATTGGAATTGTTGCTTCATTTGGGCAGGCATGTTAAGAACATCGATGACCATTGGAGCGATCGAAACAACTCGTTTGTCGACAGCACTTGTCAGCCAGGTGGTCCAGCCTCGTTTAGAGGCCCCGGCAACCGAAAATCTAGTGACACTTTTTCCGCTCTGCTCTTTAAGAAGGGCCGCCGTGGTGTCCATGGCCCGGATGGCACTTTCGACCATCGGCAGTAGGAGCGGCCAGTCATCTCCCAGTCCATTCATGTATTTATCAAACGTAAAAGCGATCAGGTCATCTTCGTATTTTTTTCCCTGGAGAGGTTGGTTAGGTACTTGGTGTAAGATGGCAACCGGAACTTGACATGTTGAAGCGATGAGTGCAAATTGCTTAACCTCTCCGTTGTCGGCGTCGGGTTGTCCGCTTTGGGAAGACCCGCCGGAAATAAACAAAATGGCGGCATCCTTGAGACTGGTATTGTCTGGCTCCAGGATAGTTAACCAGTGTTGCCATGGTTTACCTTGCCAAGTTTGCGAAGTTAGACGTACAACCTGTGCCTTGCAGACTCCTATCTGAAATTCATTTTTAATTTCGTAAGCATAGCTGTCGTCGACAGGGAGTACGTCGGTTAATTGCTGAGCATTGGCCGTCGAAGTCAGTGCAAGCAAAGCAGCGAGAAGTCGTGGTAGGAGTTGTTTATGCATTGTCTGTTTAGGTGGAAGTCGTTAAGCATGGAAACGAACAATAAATATTATAGCGCTCAGCTCACAGGGTATGGCTTCTTCTTTCGGGCAGGAATGAAAATGCGTAATTAGTTTTCCGAAAGCTTTTTAATATGATTCAGGACTCGCTCGTGAATCAGGTGGATGCTGAGATCGCTCCACAGGGTCCAGTAACCCTGTGGATACATTTTGAATTCGTACCAGGTGCTACCCTCCAGGAGCGTTCGGTTGTTTGGTAAGCGTTTGAGTCGAAACTCACCTCGTCGGCAGTTTAAATAGCCGTCCAGATGAGGCGGATGTACATGACGGTAAGGACTCAATTCGTTCATGGCCCGAGGTTGTTCGGTAACATCAAATGCGAGTCTGTTGGGTTTATCCCAGACTGTGACGGGTTCCACAAACGGGCCTGTAGAGAATTCGCAGTGTCGGATAGCCCCGACGCCTTCACCGTCAATGGTCGCCCGCAGTGGATAGGCAATGCCAAGTTCAAAGTACCAGGCTGGAGGGGCATCCAGTTCTGAAAAGCCAATGACGTTTGGCCAGACGTCTTCCGGGGGAGCATCCACGACTACGGAAGAAATCACTTCATAGACTGGTGTTTCATTATCTACAATGTCTGCGCCCGCAAGTAAAGGAAGTAAGCACATCAGGGACACCGTGACATGGCCCCCCGATGCGTTTGTGGCCGCCATGCTTCGCCCAATGATAGCGCCGAGGATCGTAATCACAGCGGCTAAGGGATATAGCATGGCGATACAGATGAAGCCTTCGAAAGCCAGGAGCAGCAGCGTTCCGGAGCATAGAAGAACTCCCAATTCGGCAACAATGACAGACTGCCCAAGAGACTGTAAACAATGTCGGTTGAACATGTAGCTTGTCAGGACGCCGATAAGAACCGGCATGCCGAAAAAGATCAGAATCCCATAGCTTTGGAAGACAGTGATAGAAAGCCCATAAAGAACCAGAGATCCGGCAATGCTAAGGAACATCCCAATGATAGCACTGCGTACCCTTTTGCTTGGCAGGGCCGCGACAGCTGGAGTGCGGTCTGTTTTCATAGAGGGGCGTTTGAGATCCGGCAGTATGCAGAAGATCAGCATCATCAAGAAGTTAAGGAACGGTACGAGAATCAACAACCCCAGCGAGGATGAACCAGTCGCGGCAACACTACGTCGCACACTCATGGAGATGCTGATCCATAGAAAAGGAAAGGTGAAGATAAAGAGGACCCACGGGACGAAATGAGTCATGGTGGTGATGACGTCCATCCGCTCTTTCAGCAGAGGATTAAGGAAGGCTGTGATCGGATAGATGTTTCCAGTCGTTGAATAGATGATGAGGAATTCGCCAAGGTACTTTAAAAGCATCAGCGAAAAACCAGTGACAAGATACTGCGTACGTGTCACTGGTGCTGAGAGAGAAAACCAGAGAGTGAGATATCTGTAAACGACCGAAGATTTTGAATCAGTGCTGTCGATCATTTGTCAGCAGCTTCTTCAAATCCATTGTCTAAATACACGTCATAGGGCCCGGGTGAGAAATGGCTTAGTTCAAGAGTGTATTGACCGCTGAAGCTATTGTCG
>PAJC01000072.1 GCA_002705165.1 Planctomycetaceae bacterium
TCCTCAGGTGTTTCGGCGACTTCTTCCGTTTCAACTTCGGCGACAACTTCTTCTACCTCAGGTGTTTCGGCGACTTCTTCCGTTTCAACTTCGGCGACAACTTCTTCTTCGTCCATTGGTCGGCTAACAGGTTGAATACCACTGATCGCAGCTGACAAAGCGAAAGAATTACTATCTTCGTCTTCAGGCAGTCCCGTTTCAGTAAAGTTGGCCTCTTCGGTAATTAGTTCGATTGCCTGCCGCTCGATAATCTGGTTTCGCAGAGCATCCATGTCCCCTCTTTTTTCAAGTTGGGCTCGTACAGCACGTGGTGAAGACTGTTGCTGTAAAGCGATAATCAGGATTTCGCGTTCAATATCCTCCGGAGTTGCTTCCAGATCGTGATCTTCAGCGATCCGTTCAAGAATGAAGTGCTCTTTTAAGGCTTTTTCAGTACTTCCGAGCAGATTTTGCTGTAGGCGGTTGATGTGCCGACGAATCTCTTCGTCGGGGAATCCACTAGCCTGTAGTTCCAGAATCGAACGTTGCAATTCTCGTTGTGACTGGCGACGTAATAATTGAGGAGGTAATTCCCAGCTAGCGTCAGCTGTTAGTAGTTCAGTGATTTGCCCACGGGTGCGTTGTTGCTGATGATAGTTCAGTTGGCGTTCTAGCTCTTCACGCACAGCTGCTTTCATATCATCCACAGTTTCGAACCCACCAACTTCTTCCAGAAATTCCGGAGTCATTTCCGGAGCAGTTGTTCGTTTGATACTGTGGATTGTAATACCCGCCGCATATTCTTTTCCGGCCAGATCTTCGTCATCGAGTGAATCACTGAGTTTTGCTGTCGTATCTTTGGAGTCGCCCGCACTAGCACCAATTACGAGGTCACCAAAGCCATCGATTGATCCGTCTGAGAAGGAGAGGCTTCCCCGAACAATCACATTTTCCTCACTCACAGTTGAGGTGATTTCATCCCCGTCCTGGAAGGTGATTGAAATGTTGACAGTATCGCCGGCTTCGACTGCACCTTCAACCTCTTCCACATCCCCGTACCGTTGCAGGAGTTCTGCCGCACGTTCGTCGACTTCTTCGTCACTGTATTCGTGAACGACTTTCTCGAGATCTAATCCCTTCCATTCGGGAAGTTCGAATTCTGGACGTACTTCAACGTTGAATTCGAAAGTTAGATCGCCATCTTCCGGCATCTGAACTGCTTCAAAGTTAAAATCCGGTTCACTGATAGCAGAGAACTCCTGCTCATCGGTAACCTGAGACATCGCATCCATGATCAAAGAACCTTTGACTTGATCAACAATGTCACTCTTGAAGCGTGATTCGACGAGCTTGCGAGGAGCCCGGCCAATACGAAAGCCAGGGATTTGTGCCTTTGGCATCAAATCACTATAGGCTTCATCTTTGTACTTTTCGATGTCAGAAGCAGAGACGGTAACGACTACGTGACGTTCACAAGCACCTACTTCTTTGACCTCCACCGCGATGTCCAGACGACCTTCATCGTCTTCAGACTCAGAGGCGGTTTCTTCAACCTGTTCTTCAACGGTTTCGTCGGTAGTTACTACGTCCAGAACTTCTTCTTCCGGAATTTCATTTGTATCTTGGTCGGACATTTCCCAAACCTGTTTCTTAGTACATGTTCCCGCTCGGAGTCGGAAAACTGTTATGCCCATAAAAGCCAAATGACACGTCATCATCACGTGTCATTTACCTGCTATAGGTTGTTATGAATGCTAGGACTTTTGTCCTGAAAAAACCTCACTCGGTGACTAGGGCATCCTGCAACCTGTATGCCGAATGAAGGCAAAAAGAGCGGCTGATGGGATTCGAACCCACGACAACAACGTTGGCAACGTTGTGCTCTGCCAACTGAGCTACAGCCGCTTAATTGGCATGTTTTAAGGTGGAAAAACCAAAAAACATGAAATTACCTGTAACAGGTTCTGTTAGTTTAACTCAGCAACCCTACAGGCTAAAGGGGGACGAACGCCTGAAAATCAAGTTTTTTTTCGGTGTTGGCCCTATTCTGCATCGATCCGACCGAATGTATCTGTAAGCAGGCAGTATTTGCCAATTTCCAGTAGGAACAAGTGGTTTCTGGTCACTGCTTTTGCGATTGCTTACCACTTCTGCCATTGATCGAAGCAATTATTTTAGTCGTATCTAAGACGATACGGTCAGGCAACCTGAATGGTAACTCGACCCCGTAGCAAATTCGGATTCTTATTACCAACATGAAGTGGTAACCCGAATCGAAAGTTCGAAGATTGAACTCAAAAACGATTTTTTATTAATTGTAGATCCATCATTTGATAGCTAAAATTAATTTCCACACAGTTTTTTGCTTATTGCCGTGGCACTTTTCTGGTTACATCAACCTGTGTTGATGCATCACTCTAATCTTTCCAGATAGGTTTTGGCGATTGGGGGTAGCTGGTTGAACCCTCGTCAAAGTTCTCCTAAGTTATCTTGTCCTGCTCCTTTCACCGCTGAACTCTATATATGAACGTTGATTTTACGGTTTTCAAAGAAGGCCAACCCTTGAAGACAATTAGCGTAGGGCTTCCTGTCGTTATTGGTAGAGGGACTGATTCCTCACTGACAATTAAACATCCGCTGCTAAGTCGTCGGCATTGTGAAGTTTACGAAGAGGGTGGTCAGGTTCTCGTCAGGGACTTGGCGTCTCTCAATGGAACCTTTGTAAATGATATCCGAGTGGAAACTGCCCTGCCTATGGTCTCCGGAGCTCAACTCAAGTTGGGGTCTGTAGAGATGCAGGCGGTATTCGAAGGCGGTACCTCGGCTGAGGCAAGTGAAGCTGATTTTGAAATGGGAGCAGTCGCGGCTGCTCAAACGGAACCAATGCCTATTGTAGGAGAGGGGCCTCCGGCAGAAGTCGAAGAAGACTCTTTTGATTTAGCTGATTTCGAAGTTAATGAAACTTCTCCCGGAGAAGAGTCGGCAGGTGATGACGCCGGTTTTGATCTGGCTGATTTTGAAGTGACAGATGCGGCTGATAAACAAGTCCCTGAAGTGGATGACGCTATTGCGGAAACTGGAAGTCTTGATCTTGGGGACTTTGAAGTTAGTACTCCGGAAGCAACTCCCGCAGACGACATGCTTGACCTTGGTGATTTTGAAGTGGCCGTTCCAGCTGCCGGAGAAGATGCACCGGAAGCTCAAGTGGAGCTGCCGTCCTTGATGGATTTAGCTGGTGGGCTTGAGGAAGAAGTGGAAGAAGTGGCAGAAGTGGCAGAAGTGGCACCTGCTGACGCCGCACCTGAGGCCGAGCCACCTGCAACGGATGATCCCTGGGCGCCACCCACTAAGCCAAAGATTAATCCTGACGACGATGATCTTGATGCCTTTCTGGCAGATCTTAGCTAAGGTTCAATCGCCCCTACCATCAAGCCTTTTCTACTCATGTTCCAGCTGGCAATAGTGGCTTGGCAACGTTGATTGGTTGTCATGAGCAAATTCCCCCCCCGCCACTCTTTTGACGGTACAATCAANAGTCATGGAAAAAGATTTGTACCNATAGANTTATAGAGTAATTGTGATGAGAACGNTTCGTATCGTTGTCCTGCTACTAATTGGTTTGAACGCCAGCCAGCTTACAGCTCAAGAAGAGAAGTCCGAAGATAGCAAAGTTCAGAAGAAAGAACATNCGAATCATCTGGTGAATGAAACCAGCCCGTATTTGCTNACGCATGCACATAACCCCGTGGACTGGTATCCGTGGGGTGAGGAAGCNTTTGCAAAAGCTAAGCAGGAAAAGAAAATGATTTTCCTTTCGGTTGGTTACTCCAGTTGTCACTGGTGCCACGTNATGGAACGNGAGTCATTCGAAGATGAGGAAATTGCGGACTATCTAAATGAGCATTACGTGTGTGTCAAAGTGGATCGTGAAGAACGTCCTGATGTGGATCAGGTNTATATGACAGCNGTTCAGGCGTTGACNCGGCGCGGCGGCTGGCCGATGAGTGTGTTTCTCCATCCAGATGGTCGTCCTTTCACGGGCGGTTCTTACTTTCCGGCTCGGGATGGTGACCGTGAAGGAATGCCCGGTTTTTTAACCATTACTAAAAGGTTGCAAACGATTTGGTCAGAGCAACCGGAGCTTGTCGAACAACAGGCCGCTCAGGTCACCCAAGCGGTTAAAGCAGAATTAGAGGCTCGAATTCCTCGTTCTCTTTTACCACTGACCAATGAAGTACTGGATAGGACATCTGCATCCTTAGCTGAAGAGTTTGATCAGCAGTGGGGGGGCTTTGGATACAGTATCGCTAACCCCAATGTGCCGAAGTTTCCAACCCCTGGGAATCTGGAGTTTTTACTCTATCGGGTTCTGCAGTTGCGGGCATCTGACAAGTCGGGTGAAAAAGAGCTTGAGATGCTGACAAATCAACTCGATCATATGTCATTGGGGGGCATTCGNGACCATTTGGGAGGGGGCTTTCATCGTTACAGCGTAGATCGCTTCTGGCACATTCCTCACTTCGAAAAAATGCTTTATGACAACGCGCAACTGGCATCAATCTATGCGGCAACTTATAAACTGACCGGGGATGTTGAGTATAAGCAGGTCACCGATGAACTTCTGCAGTTCGTGTTGCGCGAGATGACCGACGAGTCAGGTGGATTTTATTCGGCTTTGGATGCTGATAGCGAAGGTGAGGAAGGTAAGTTCTATCGCTGGTCTCGTGAAGAAGTCAAAAAAGTACTGACCGATCAGGAGTACCGATTATTTGCTGATATTTATGGAGTGACGGACGACCCGAATTTCGAAGAACATTACTACACATTACTGTTGCAGTCTTCTGTTTCTGCGATCGCCAAAGAACGCGCTGTTCCCCGTGAAGAATTAGAATCTCAATTGTCTCCTCTTCGCGAGAAATTGCTTGCAGTACGTGCTGAGAGGATTCGTCCACTGCTAGATACTAAGATTCTGGCTAGTTGGAACGGATTAATGATTCGTGGATTTGCCGATGCAGGACGACTNTTGCAGAATGACGAATATATTGCGATTGGTGCCAAAGCCGCAGAATTTATCGTGCAGAAAATGCGTGATGACCAGGGCAATTTGCTCCATAGTTTTAACAAGGGAGAAGCACGCTTCAATGCCTATCTGCCTGACTATGCCTACATGGTTGANGGGCTTAATGCCCTTCATCGTGCAACAGGNGATGAAAAGTGGTTGANCTACGCGCGTGAGTTAATGGACCAGCAATTGGAGAGGTTCTGGGACCGAGTGGCAAACGGCTTCTTTTTTACGGCCAGTGATCACGAACGTTTGATTGCCCGGGCAAAGAACCCTGTCGACAGTGTTCGGCCCTCAGGCAACTCGGTCTCCGGTCAAAATCTTTTGTATCTTTATCAGGTTACGAAAGATGAGAACTACTTGGATTACGCCAGAAAGACACTGGATAGTGTTTCGGGCATCATGTCCTCTTCCCCTCAAGCGTCACCAAGAATGGCAATCCTCGTCAGCGAACTATTGANGCTGGAAGATTAAGCCAGTTCATCTGTTTTCGCGGTAGTGCTCGTGCTTTTATTGAAGGCGAAGTAGAGTGGTACGCTGAATGCGAGAAATGCTGCGCTAAAGAGTCCGGCCTTTCCTTCACTGATAATCACAAGTATCAGGAATACTCCGTTCATCAATAAGGCGATGGCAGGAATAAAAGGATATCCCGGAATACGGTAAGGTCTTGGTGTGTTGGGTTCTTTGATTCGTAATACAAACACAGCGCCAATGGTCATGACGATAAAGACCGTTGAACTTAGCACTGCGATATTTGTCAGTTGGTCGAAAATATCTCGCGCCGTATTTAGATTGTGTTTTGATTTCCCTTCGGACNGTTCCGCAGAATCGTTNGTNGACATTTCGGGTGCCGCATTTTCAGTCTCAGTTGCCACGATAACGCTCGTCGTATTTTCTGTCGNTTGCGGCNTTTTNGATTCTTGCCCGCCTGCTCCGAGACCTGTGTAAAGGACTAGGNAAGTAACGATTAGGAAAACGGAAATNCTCGTAACTCCCTGACCGATAATGGCGANGTATGGAGCTTTGGTCTTGGAGTGTACTTTGGCGAAAGCCGGGATAAACATCTCATCACGAGCCATAGCAAAGAGTACTCGTGGTGGTGTCAGNAATCCGGTATTGAGCGCGCTTAAAGCGCTGACCATGATAATTGAACTGATTAAGGCACTACCAAAGCTGGCGAGGGACGTATTGACCGGATTCAGATATTCCCTGACTGCTGCCTGAGGGATGTCCTGCAGCGGGTCGTTCTTGATGGTGAGCATCTCAGGGAGTGAAAAAACACCATGGAAAGCAATGTTTACCGAGACGTAAATCACCATCAGTACGATTGCCCCACCGATCAGCGCAAAAGAAAGATTTTTCTCAGGCTCCTTAATCTCCTCTGCCACACTGGTAACCATCCAGCCTCCGGAGTAAGCCCACATGACACTTAGCATGACCAGCGTTAGCATTTGAATGACAGAGGTTAGCTTTTCAGTGAAGGGAGTATCTTCTGTTCTCGGTTCTTCAGTGGAAGCTTCNNCNTCAACCACTTCCTCTATNGGAGCCGTCGTCGCCCAGGGAGGTGGCAAAGCTTCGAAATTGGTTGTTGAAAAGGTGTCTTCTGCACCGAGGATTGAAATAAAAGGNAACGCAGCGATGAACAGCAGGACAGCAACTTTGATAATCGTCGTTAAGTTCTGAATCATGCTTCCCCAGAGAACTCCCATGCAATTGATGAAAGTTAAGGTTGCCTGAAGACCGACGACAATCAGGATGATTTCTAGAGTGGAGAATTCGACGCCGATCGTCGTACCGAGCGTCATCGTAAAGAAAACGGCAAGTGCAGAGTTAGCGGTTGATTGAAAGAAGATGGATTCGTTCCACCCGGAAAGAAATGCCGGCAGCCTTCCATAAGCCTGCCGAATATATACATAAGTGCCTCCGGCCTTTGGCATCATCAGACATAACTCTGCCATGCAAATGGCGGTCACAAGCGTAATGATNCCGCCGGCAACCCAGCCTAACATGATCAAGGTGACACTGCTGCTGGCGGCAGCATTGGCGGCTGGCTTCGCAAAGATCCCTGAGCCAATGACGGCTCCAATCATCATGGCAATGGCCGACCATTTCCCCAAAGCCTTAGAAAGTACTGGANCTTCGTTTGTAGATGGAGTTGATTCGGACATTTAGATTATCAATNGCTATACCAGCGGAATTGTCAGATGTTTTTATAGCAAATCTCGAATCTCATCTGGGAANTCATGTTTCCCNGATTCNATTTTTTTCTCGAGGTGATCGACTTTATCTGNAAGCTCTTCGACCTTTTTGTGACCGTCCACCACGACTCCGTCTAAATCAGAGACTTTTTGTTCGAGATGAGTGAACAGTGACTCCAACTCAGTCACGCGTTCGTCGAGTTCNTCTCGTCGTTCGTTTGAATCAGCCATTTTGAAGTCCATACTTTCATAGAATTATTTGCACACTTGGGCAGCTAAAACTACAGGAACTGTACACCAATCTGGGGAAGAGAGGCAAGATTGGCNTAGAATCTAAGGAAGCTTCGGAGGTCGTTTAGCACGATCTGAGGGTTCTGGATGATCTGAAAGGCAATTAACGTACCTAGTAGTAATGCAAAGCCGATCATCGACAGTGCGTATGGATTGGCCGACAATTTTATCTTCTTAAGGTGNGCTGACAGTTCGACTCGTAATCGGACCCAGCTTGCGAGATTTTGATTGTGCCCCACNGCCACGATTTGGCAGCTACGCATAGTGTTTTTGGAGTCAATACTCAGTTGGATACCCAACTGGGGTAATTCAACACTGTCACCNGCCCATTTTGCATTTTTATCTAGTTCCGCGACGAGGATGCCTAGAGATGTTTTTAGCTGGGTGGGAGTGATATTGTAGATCACTAATCGAGGACGACTTGTCATACCAATCAGGAGGACACTGAGAATGTAAAAGGCTCCCAGTAAAGCCCAGGTCCACCCTCCGAAGGCTGCCAACGCTTCTTCAGGAACAAACAACCTCAGCGGACCGATCATAATCAGCCCGGAGATACTTAAAGCCAGTGAGAAAACGTCTCGCGCACCGCTTGTAACAAACGGTTGTCGAGAGGCATTGATNAGGCCCATNAGCATTAAATAGACAGTTAGGGGACCCAGAGCGATNCACAGGTGTGCNGTGNCCATAGTTTGATTATTCCGGTTAGACGAGTAATANGNGCGTNTATTCTANGGAATNAACAGACAATNACCAATAAACCCTTGAAAAAAAGGTTAAAAGTGTTGGTCTGCATAGAGTAACTACCCAAGACTGAATTTGAGTGGTAAACTTTGGAATTCGCCCTGCTTTGTTCCTATAAGCCAAGGTGTTCAAGGTTTGGTTGCGATTAAATACTACTTGTTTTAGACCAAAAACGATTGATCTATGTCAGAAACTGCAAATATCGAACAGTTAGCTATTAATACCATTCGAACTCTGTCTATGGACGGCGTTCAAGCAGCCAATAGTGGTCATCCAGGGACTCCCATGGCTCTGGCACCGGTTACTTATGTGCTATGGAATGAATTCATGAATTACGACCCGGCGGCCCCAAACTGGGCTGCGCGAGACAGATTTGTATTGTCTTGCGGTCATGCTTCGATGTTGCAGTACTCCATTATGCATTTAGCNGNCATCAAAGCAGTAGATGAGGCNGGTAATGTCACCGACCAACTTTCAATCACGCTCGATAATATCCGTAATTTTCGTCAGTTACACAGTCCCTGTGCGGGGCACCCGGAATTTGGTGAAGCTGCAGGGATTGAAATAACAACCGGTCCTCTGGGGCAGGGAGTTGCTACAAGTGTTGGAATGGCGATTGCCGGTAAATGGTACTCAGCTCGTTACGATCAGAAAGATACTTCTTTATTTGGCTTCGATACCTACGTCATCTGCAGTGATGGCGACTTAATGGAAGGGATTGGCTGTGAAGCTGCATCGATTGCTGGTCACCTGAAGCTTTCCAATCTTTGCTGGATTTATGATGATAACAATATCACAATCGAAGGTGAGTGCGATCTCGCTTATTCTGAAGACGTTGCCACAAAGTATCAGGGATTGGGATGGCACACCGTTACGGTGGACGATGCTAATGACCTTGATGCTATCCGTGCGGCATTGACCGAATTTAAAAATACAAATGATAAACCTACTTTGCTCATTCTGAAGAGTATTATCGGTTACGGTTCACCGAATAAAGCCAACTCACACGCTGCCCACGGCGCTCCTTTAGGCCAGGATGAAGTGGCTTTGACCAAAGAGTATTATGGCTGGCCAGTGGATCAATCTTTTTTCGTACNGGAAGAGGTCGTTGCTCATTTCCAAAGTGGAATTGGTCAGCGGGGTGCGGCAGCCCGCGAGGGATGGAAAACGGGTTACGAGGCTTATCAAGCCGAGCACGCCGAAGCAGCGTCTCAGTTGGAAACTATCTGGAGTGGTNCCCTTCCGGCAGGTTGGGAAGAAGGGATTCCNACNTTTGAAACTGATGAAAAGGGTATGGCAACACGTGTTTCTTCAGGGAAAGTACTGAACTCCCTTGCAGAGAAGTTTCCTTGGTTGCTTGGGGGAAGTGCTGACCTAGCGCCTTCGAATATGACAAATCTTAACTTTGAAGATGCTGGTGACTTCGGTCCCGATAACTACGGCGGGCGTAATTTCCNCTTTGGCATNCGAGANCACTCGATGGCGGCAATCTGTAACGGAATGTCACTTTCCGGACTGCGGTCTTATTGTGCTACCTTTTTTGTATTTACCGATTATCTACGTCCAGCACTACGCCTAAGTTCCATCATGCATCAGGATGTGATTTACATCATGACTCATGATTCGATCGGACTTGGGGAAGACGGTCCAACACATCAGCCGGTTTCTCATTTGGCTTCTTGTCGAGCGATTCCNGGCGTCAATGTTTTTCGGCCTGCAGATGCCAATGAAGTTGCTCAGGCTTATCNTACGCTGGCAGCAGCGCAGAGTCAGCCATCGATGCTGGTTCTGACACGTCAGGGGTTACCAACCCTGTGTCGCGAAGAGTACGGTGCAGCCAGTGGTACTTCACAAGGAGCTTACGTTCTCAAGGATTCGGCAGATACACCCCAAGTGATTCTGATGGGGACTGGAAGTGAAGTTCACATTTGTCTGGATGCTCAGAAACAACTTACTGCAGAAGGAATCGCAACTCGTGTCGTAAGCATGCCCTGTTGGGAACTTTTTGACGCTCAGACAAAAGAATACCGCGAGTCGGTACTACCATCTGCGGTGACTGCACGGGTTGGTTGTGAAGCAGGATTACGAATGGGCTGGGATCGTTACATTGGATCGGAAGGTAAGTTTGTTGGAATGACAGGATTTGGAGCATCTGCCCCAGCTGACGTTCTTTATGAACACTTTGGAATTACTGCTGAAAACGTGGTTTTACAGGCAAAAGCCGCCATTGCCGGTGAATAATTATCGGGGAACTATTCCTGCAAACGGTTGCACGTGAATGAGAAGCGTTGCAGAATAGCGATATCGAATTATCTGATTTTAAGTCTAACTGAAGGCTATATTTCATGAACGTTGTGCCGCTTGGCGACAAGGTTGTAGTGAAACGAGTTGAGGCTGAAGAAGTAACAGCCGGAGGTATCGTGCTTCCTGACTCTGCAAAACAGAAACCTCAACAGGGACGAATACTGTCTATTGGTGACGGCGTGTTGCTTCCGGATGGAAGCCGTTCAGCTCCTGAGGTAAACGAAGGTGACCGTGTTTTATTCAGTTCTTTTGCCGGAACAGAAATAAAAGTCATGGATGAAGAGTTGTTGATCATGTCAGTCAACGATGTTCTGGCAGTGCTGGATTAGTCACTGCTGGCGNTCATNCTCTTGGCTGCTATCGANTCGGCGTCTGGTTAAGGCTGCTNTTTGCCCAGTTTAACACTTGGNTTGCGTATAATTTCCTGCGCGCTNGTTGTTAAGATATAATGAGAAATGTTGANACGGTNTNGCTGCNGGNAATTCTTGCTAGCAAGATTCGATAACCGGAAGAGAGGTGAGGCTGATGCAGGTTCATAAACAAATTTTCGCTGTAATTACGTGTGTGGGGTTGCTCGCACCTTTGCACCTCCTGGCAGCGGGATTGAGTGATAAAGATCAACAGGCCGTTGATCAGATGGTAGATCGGGCGGTGCAGTATCTGCGAACGACTGGGCAGGCTGATGACGGTTCATTTTCAAAAGAAGCTAGTCCGGCAATTACTTCCCTGGTAACGACAGCCTTAATTAAGAGTGGCCGACCTGTAGAAGACCCCATGGTTGCTAAAGCTCTGAAGTTCATTGAAGGCTATGTACGTAAAGACGGCGGGATTCATCAGGATGGTTCCTTGTATCGGAATTATGAAACCTGCCTTGCGATCTTGGCTTTGGCCGAAGCCAATAAAGATGGGCGTTATGAGAAGGCAATTGCCAATGCAAATAACTTTGTTCGTGGTATTCAGGTCGGAGCCGATGGCAAAATAGCTAAAAGTGCGCCCGAGTGGGGTGGGCAGGGCTATGGAAAACATAAACGCCCAGACTTAAGTAANACGTCCTTTTTCATTGATGCTTTGGTGGCAAGTGGNGCCACTGAAGATGATGCAGCGATTCAGGCCGCTTTGGTGTTTGTATCGCGGACACAGAATTTGGAATCAGAGCACAATACGACTGAGTTNGCCACGAAAATTGAAGANGGTGGATTTTATTACACTCCNGCAGCTGGCGGAACAAGTCAGGCTGGTAAAACGGCTAATGGTGGTCTACGCAGCTANGCCTCTATGACCTATGCNGGATTGAAAAGTATGGTCTATGCAGGCGTTGATAAAGATGACCAACGTGTCAAAGCAGCGATGTCCTGGATTAAGAAACACTATAACCTTTCCGAAAATCCTGGNATGGGCGCCGAAGGCCACTTTTATTATCTGCATACTTTTGCCAAGACATTGCAAGCCTTGGGAGTGGACGAAGTGGAAGACGCTAAAGGAAAAACGCATAACTGGCGGTCTGAACTCATTTCTGAGTTAGCCCGGCGACAGAAACGCAATGGATCGTGGATAAACACTAAGAGTACTCGTTGGTTGGAGGCAGACGAAAACCTGGTCACAGGTTATCTTCTGTTGTCTTTGTCGTATTGCACAGATTAGTTGGCTTTAACAGCCAATGGTCATATGACATTCGAGCCGATGTACTTGCAAATAGGAAGGTTTCTGTCCGAGTATGTCTAAGTATATTACGCGTTATGGATCAATGCGTTTGCTCGGCGTATTGGCCACTCGAAGTGAAGATCAATATGCGCGTGGCGATCGAGTTGTTGTCAGAACCAATCGAGGTTTGGAAACAGGTGAGGTGCTACGTGAAGCGAGTGAGAACGCTATCAAACAGATGAAGAATCCTTCGAATGGTCAAATCCTTCGAAGGATGTCTCTGGAGGATAGTGCTGAGCTTGAGCGTCTGCAGGATCAGCAGAAGGATTACTTTAAACGCAGCCAGCAAATCGTGGCCAGACTTGAACTGAAAATGGAGTTGGCTGAAGTTGAGAAGTTGTTTGGTGGCGAACGTCTCATCATTTATTACATTTCCGAAGATCGCGTCGACTTTCGTGAACTAGTCAAAGAGCTGGCAGCCGAGTTTCAGATGCGAATTGAAATGCGTCAGATTGGTGTACGCGACGAAGCGAAATTGCTTGCTGACTATGGTGATTGTGGAAAACCCGTCTGCTGTAACACTCATTTGATGCAGATGCCGCCGGTTTCGATGAAAATGGCTAAACTACAGAAGGCTACACTTGATCCCACAAAGATATCGGGACGCTGTGGCCGGCTCAAGTGTTGTCTGCGATATGAATACGATACGTACGTGTCTCTGAAAGAAGATTTGCCTCCTTCCGGTACCGAGGTGATCACCAGTTCCGGCAGAGGGAAAATTTTAAACCAGGAGATTCTCAGCCAACAATTATTAGTTGAATTGGAGAGTGGTCGACGGCTCATGCTGCACGTATCGGAAATCCTGACGACTCTCGATCGTAAGTCTCCTGATTATGAAGAGCAGGTTGCTGAGGGAGAGCGTTTGCTCGCATCTGTTAAGACGGATGAGGTTGAGATGACCCTCGATAGTTTGACATCGGATGTGAACACGGGTGATTTATCAGAAGATGACAAAAGTCGTCGTGGTAAAGGTAAGAGGCGTCGACGTCGTCGTAATTCCAAAGGGCAAAAAAAATCTCAGCAAGGGTCGTCAGAATCCGGAGCCGAGGATAAAAAGAATACTTCCGGTGGCCCGTCCGCCAGCGGGAATGGGAAAAAGAAAAGACGTCGCCGCAGACGTCGTAGTGATAACAAACCAAGCCAGAATCCTGAAGGTGGTGAATCAACATGATGAGTGAATTTTCACACCCTTTGCTGGATTTGTTAGCAAAGGATACTCGATATCAAGCCGAAGCGTATGAATTCATTCGTAATGCTTTGAACTATGCTCACGATGAACTGGGTTTGGGCCAAATTGATCAGCAAGTGCTGGCAGCGGCCATGGAAGCAGACGGTGACATTCCTGATGATGCTCACCTTACGGGGCAACAACTTTGCGAAGCGATTCGTCAGTACAGTATTTTGCAGTTTGGTTTTATGGCTAAAACAGTGCTCAATAACTGGGGCCTTACTGAGACGCTTGATTTTGGAGAAGTCGTTTACAATTTGATCGATATCGGCATGATGCGGAAATCAAATTCGGATTCCAAAGATGACTTTGCCGGTGTCTATGATTTTGATAGTGTCTTTGTCAAGGATTTTGATATTCATAGTAAAGATGACCTGGTTATTTAGGCCAAAACGAATGATTGGAATTCAGGCTTGTATTCCATTGACGGCTTTGGTCGGGAAACTCATTCATGACGGAAAAAGAAGAAACCAAAACGGATTTTATCGCTCCGGTCGTTTCTAAACCTAATTCACTTCTGCTCAAGACGGCGATCGGTTTATTTGTAGCATGGATCGGTGTTTTATTCTGGATTATTAGCCGCTCATAACATGATGTGTTCTTGAATTCGCTATTCCCTTCGCGAATAATTTTGTGCGTTATGTTCATCCGACAAGAGAGAGAATGACACGGGAGAATTCCTATGGTGGATCATAAGGATGCATACGCCAGTGTCTTTTTGTCGTTAACCGATGTCGATTTACCAGTTGATTTCACTAATGACTACACCAAGTATTCTGACTTCAAGCCGTTAGCTAAAGGCGGCAAGGCTGTTTTGCAGACCTGCATGGACAATGCACTTGGGCGCATCGTTGTGCATAAGTCGTTACACACGCATATACAGGACGATGTTCGTGAACGTCGCCGGTTTATGCGGGAAGCCAAGATCTCTGCTCAGCTTCAACACCCTAATACACTGCCAGTTTATGAAATTGGAAGAGACCCGGAAGGTAACTTGTATTTCACCATGAAGCAAATTGCGGGACTCAACTTATATCAGATTATAGATCGTCTGAAGTGGGGTTTTTCGGGTGCGCAGGAAGACTTTAATTTGGACAGATTGCTCGAGATCTTGTTGCAGGCTTGTTATGCTTTGGCCAATGCACATGCTCATGGAGTGATCCATCGCGATTTGAAACCTGAGAACATTCTAGTGGGCCAATATGGTGAGGTCTCCTTAGTCGATTGGGGGGTCGCAAAGGTTTGGGGGATGCCCAACGAAGACAGGACATTGGAGCAGAGAGAACGTGCTGAAAGTATCACCGCGACAGGGCAACGTCCCGGTACCCCTCTCTATATGTCGCCCGAGCAGATCATCGGAAATTACTATGTGGATAACCGCACCGATGTTTGGGCGATCGGAGTCATGCTTTACGAATTACTTTGTCTTGAGGTTCCATTCAAAGGGAGGACGGTACATCAGACGTTCGATCAGATCATTCACGAGAAACCTGCTCTACCCAGCCATGTACAACGCGACTACGTAAAGCGGGTTGTTCCTTCCGAGTTAGAATCAATAGCGATGCGAGCGATGTCGAAGAAGCCGGCAGACCGTCAATCAGGCATTAGCGAAGTGATTGAACAGCTTCGATCGTTTAGGAATAACAAGCTGCTGATATCCTGACCCCCCCAAAAAAAGATATTCGCATAAAAAAATCCCGGCTCGAGCGGCCGGGATTTTTTTGTTTATAGGAGTCCACTTACTGATTGGAAAGCGACTCAATTTTATCGACTTGACTTGGGTGTAGTTTAGCTCGATCTGAAGCGACTCTCGCGTATTGCATTCCAAGCCGAACCTGATTGGGATGGAAGTAGCGATCAACCGTCCCATTGAGGTGACGAGCACCTATTTTGTGAACCAATTGTGGCCAACTGAGTCCATCGGTGAAGTGCCATGCGGCAGCCTGAGCTGCACTTTGATTCATCTGGCCCGTTCCGAGCATTCGGCAGAGTTCGATAACTTCCGGCTTCTTGGTGAACGATTCGATTGGTACGATGTCGTATTTGACTCGTGGGTTTGGTTCTTTCTTCCCGTGTTCGAGGCAAACGGTCATCACTTTGAATTTGCGAACTTTACCAGGTTCAATATTCTGGAAGCCGCCCATACCGCCGCCGCCCATACCCATGCCACCGCCGCCGCCCATGCCCATGCCGCCGCCGCCGCCCA
>PAJC01000073.1 GCA_002705165.1 Planctomycetaceae bacterium
CCCGGTTTACCTGGGGTGATTTTCGCCTTATCAAAAACCCTCGCATAGGAAACGTGATGAATGCTACCGGGATTCGCAAAATAGCCGCCCATCCACCCCAAAAGAGGATGCTCACCAGTCGCGCTGACATCTTCTTTCTTTAGTCCTGTAGCGTAATGAATGCATACAATGCCACACCCCCGATTCATCATCTTGTGCAGATCTGCCAGGTTTCGAGCCGCCTCTTCAAAGCGGTTAGGAGGAAAGGTGTCACCCAGAAACACGATAGTGCCGGCTTTATCCTGCTGCAGCTTTGAAGGCCACTTATCAACCACCTCGGCCGTATGCCCCGAGGGGTCCTCGAGATTTTCAATGCCATGTGCAAGTAACCGAGCTCCGGCAATAGGCTCATGGGAACCTGGGCCGTGACTATCCGGCCCGACCACAATCAATACGTGTTTAGCAACACAAGCGTTACCAACCAACAGCGTGAAAAGCATCACCAAAGCGAGTTTTATTTTCATAGCTACTCTCAGGTCTCAAGCACTTCTTCGTTCAATCCCCAGCAATTCTAAAACACTAGCGTGAGTCAGGCCACTCAAAAGACCGGCGTGCACGAAAACGAAAAACGTTACCCGATCAATTGAGGAATGGGTGAGCCATCAACGATCAGAGATTCGACTTCCTTAGGAATCCCTGTCTGGACTCTCAACTCACCTACATCAAAGAGATAATGCATAATCGTTGCCAGCACGTTGGAACTGGAGATCGGATCTGAAGCTGGCTCTCCGCCCTGTTTGTCGGACTGACCAATCACTTGCCCCATTGGAAGCCCACCACCGACAAACACGATTGGGCAGAGGTTACCCCAATGATCGCGCCCTCCATTCTTATTAATCCGGGGCGTGCGACCAAATTCTCCGGTGATAACCAGTAAGATCTTATCCTGCAGACCTCGTTGATGAACATCTTCAATAAACGCCGATACAGCGCGGTCAACAGCAGGTGTCAGGGTATTAAGCCCGTCCACCATCGTAAATTCTTTTCCACCACCGTGCATATCCCAGCCACCACAACAAACCGTTACAAAACCGCAGCCGGCTTCGCAGAGACGACGAGCCATCAACATTTGTTTACCCAAAGCAATCGGTGTAAATTGCTTTGCATATTCATTTCGAGCCATCACCTCCGGTTTGGAAGCAAAAGTAGCTGTGTCATAACGGGCCAGTAAATCGGGGTCTTCCTGCTGCAGGTCAAATGCTTTTGAAACGCCCTTCATTAATACATCGAACGCCTGCTGCTGAAACTTATCAGCACTTTTCAGTAGACCACCTTGATCCGCCCGGCGTTGGAGGCTATCAAGTTCGCTCAGNAAACCACGTCGATCGTCTAGACGAGTCGGATCCAAAGAGAGTTCCATGTTATCGACAAGTTCACCACCGCCACCAAGATTAAAGGGCTTATAACTAGCAGGCAGTGTACCCGTTTGCGAAACACGATCGACAGAGGCATAAACNCCCTTGTAATCCTCACCAACACCTTCCGCTGTAACGACCATATTCCTGGGCATACCCGTTGACGGATTAGTAAGTCCTCCCGCTCGCGTGTAAACCGATCCCATCTGTGCTCCGGNGGAATTCCCACCGGCCATCACGTGATAGGCGGCTGGACCATGACTGGAGATGCCATGACGATACGAACGCACCACGGTCATCCGGTGTGCATGCTTCGCGATTTGAGGAAACTGAGCGCCAAAGAACACCCCTGGAAGCGATGTGGGAATTTGCCCGAAAATCGAGCGGATTTCTGACGGAGCTTCCATTTTCGGATCAAAGGTTTCAAACTGCGTCGGCCCCCCCTGAAGATTGAGAACGACAATACTTCTGTCTTTGACGTATTCTGACTGACTGGCGGACGCTTTGGTTGCCAACAAANTTGACAGCGACAATCCGGCGATTCCNGCCGTNCCGACCTGTATGAGGCCTCGACGATTCAATTTGGTTCGAGAATTGATATTCAACATCTGCTCGTTCTTCGGATAGACGTAGTCTCAGTTTTTACCGATAATANANTNNTACNTATATTANCACCAAANCGGCCCTAAANTCTATAACAATTGTGATGCCAANCAATCGTAAGTCACGTCGTAACTTCCTTCAGGCTGCCGGGGTCTCGCTCGCGTTGCCCATGCTTGAATCCACGCAAACCGGAGCGAAAGAAACAAAGACCCCCGTCGCACAACGCCTCGTCTGCGTCGGTACCTATCTGGGCTTCCACCAACAGTCTTTCTTTCCTGCCAAAAGCGGACCTGATTACAAAGCCAGTGAACTCCTCGAACCCATCAATCACCTGCGGAATGACTTTACCGTTTTCTCAGGTCTCGACCACCGAGCAGGTAACGGTCACGGAAACTGGAGTACCTTTCTAGCCGGGCAAAAAAACAGCCAAATCACTNTGGATCAAATCGCTGCTCCTCGCATCTGTCAAAGCTCNCGCTTTGAATCGCTACAAATTAGTGCTGGCAAAGTCAGTCGACCAATGAACTTTACGAAGACCGGGATTGCTTTACCAATGATCGAGCGNCCCAGTGTTTTGTACAAGAAGCTGTTTTCATCACCAGATGACCGACAGCGACTTGATTACCTGCTGGATTCCGGACAAAGTGCACTCGACAGTGTAAGAGAACAAGCCCAGCGACTAAAACGTAGTGTCAGCAAGCAGGATCAGCAGAAACTTGAAGAGTATTTCAGTGCCCTCCGCGATGTCGAGCAACGTGTGAGCAAGCAACGAGAAAACCTCGCGTCTCCTGTAGCCACGGTAGATTACGAATTGCCTGAGTATGACCCTATTGCACCGACCTTGATGCTGGAATGTGAAAATGTCATGTACGACCTTATGGCATTAGCTCTGCAAACAGATTCCTCTCGCGTGATCACCATGAACATTGGTGGTTTAGGCCAGGTCTTTACACTAGATGGGAAGACTCTGCGAGCCGGCTATCATGCCCTTAGCCACCATGGAAATGATNGNGATAAAATCCGGGATCTGGTCCGCGTNGAGTTNGAACACATTCGTTCATTCTCTAGGTTCTTAGAGCAGTTACAGCAAAAAACTGATGNTAACAACCAACCGTTACTTGATTCCACCTTAGTGCTACTGGGAACGGGTATGGGAGATTCAAGTCGCCACTCAAATCGCAACTTACCAACATTGGTTGCAGGTGGGGGACTCAAACACGGTCAGCACCTNGCCTTTGATCCTAAAGACGATTCGGCTTTACTAGGTGACCTCTACATCACCATCCTGCAACAACTAGGCGTCGAAGAAACTACCTTTTCAAATGCCAGCNACAATTTAAATCACCATTTGCTATAGGCCTGACTAACAACAGATTCGATTAGCGTCATGCGTTACTATCCATTCGCCATCTTACTATTTGCCATCAGT
The DNA here is from genome assembly GCA_002705165.1 of Planctomycetaceae bacterium. Lineage (GTDB taxonomy): Bacteria > Planctomycetota > Planctomycetia > Pirellulales > Pirellulaceae > UBA721. The sequence goes on from PAJC01000073.1 coordinate 3,427, forward strand.
TCATTTCTCGACTCAACGTTGTTGGCAAATGATGAACCATCCGTGGAAATACCACGCCGGTTCTTTCACACCTACTGCCTGGCTTGCCATACTGGCTCCGATGCTGCAAACGGACTTGCCTTTGACGACATTGATCAGTTGGCGGTAGAAGCCGAATTGGGGCTCGCTGATTCCAAGCGACTCCAACGAGCGTTGAAAGTCATCCGCAGTGGCCAGATGCCGCCCAAAGATGTTGACCAACCGACCACCGCTCAACGCCAAATTGCCAGTCAGCAATTACATTCCGGTTTAATTGCCAAAACGGGATTCGGCGGCACTTTATTGCGTCGTCTTAGTCGTGCTGAATACACTTCGTCGATCCGTTCTCTTTTCGGCTTCGACTATCAATTACCGAATAGCTTTCCTGAAGATCGCGTGGAGCATGGGTTTGACAATTCTGCGCGGGGATTAGTCGTATCCGCCCCCCTGATGGAGGCCTACTTCAACAGTGCCATTGAAATTGCCGACAGACTTATTCCGCCAACGGCAAAATTGCCAGTCAGAACCGTCACCAAATTGGCTGCCGAAGATTTAGTCATCAGTTACTCTTCCGGCGCAATCATTGATGACACGATGCGTTTGGCATTTGACTGGAATGTTCTATTTCGGAGTACCACCTGGCCGGAAAAGTGGGAGGCTCGGCAGGCGGGTACTTATCGTATTCGAATTAGTGCCTCACAGCTACTTTCTCAAAACAAAGCCTTCGGCTCTTTCCAAGGGCCTATGAAGTTGGAAGTTCGCGCCAGAAGTCTCAATGGAAAAGATAGCGAACCGGTACTCAATCAACGTTTACTGACAACTTTTGACGTCAGCAAAGACGAGCCACAAGATTTTGAATTCATCGCCGAACTCTACCCTCAGGAAACCCCAGTTTTCTACTTCGCGAACGGACCTGTCTCCGGAGACAAAAAAACGTTGGAAGCACTTACTATCCGGATGTTCAAAGCAGATCCCCGACTTTATGCAGGCTGGAAACACGCACCTCAAACCAATGGCGGACGAGGGGGACTGGGTTGGTCCCGTGTGAAGGCAATACGAGACAGTGATACATTAGATCTTACAGCCGTCGACACGTCAGATGCTGCAATTACAAAGTTAGCAAAGACACTATCCAGCAACCCTGGGAACTATGGTGAAACCATGGTATTCCAGTTCTATGAGGAAGGGCCGGCCTTAAAATTACACAACGTGATCATCGAAGGGCCTCTGAAAGTCATTCAGACTCCTGAACAAATTTCCCAACAGACACGAACAAAAGAGTTTCTTGGGAAACTCGCAGAACCTGATGCTATTGATAAGGCGAGCTTAAATAAAGATCTGGAAGAATTCTTCCAGCGGTATTTATCCGAGCTATTCCGCCGGCCAGCAACCGAGCAGGACGTGCTGCACCTTAAAAATATAAGCTCACAGGAAATTAAGGAAAGCGGCAGTGTCCTCAAAGGTATTCACTTAGCGGTTCGGACATCCCTCATGTCCCCCCAATTCTTATACCGTGGTCACCAACCAGGGGAACTGGATCCTTATGATCTGGCGACTCGTCTGGCATTCTTCCTAACGAATTCGCCTCCGGACGTCGAGTTGATCCGTTTCGCAGCCGAGGGGAAACTCAAGGAACCTGACCTATTGACGGCTCAGGCTAAACGACTGCTTACAAGCACCGACTCAGACCAATTCGTTTCGCTGTTTGTCGGCCAATGGTTAGGTATTCAAAACCTGACTGATATCATGCCAGATGCACGACTCATCAGTGACTTTAAGGATTCAGATCACAAAGCAATGGTAACAGAATCGGAACGTTTTTTCCGACACATCCTCAATAAGAATCTGCCTGTAGAAACCTTCATCTCTGCCGATTTCACATTCGCCAACGAGCGTCTGGCCAATAAGATCTATGGTCTTCCTGCTGTCAAAGGCAACTTCAAACAGATCCAATTGCCTGATGATTCACCTTATGGTGGAGTGCTTGGGCAAGCGAGCGTCATGATGGCAACCGCTAACGGAGTTGACACCTTACCTGTCACGCGTGGCATTTGGGTATTAGAGAACATCCTTGGCGACGCTCCCCCTGAGCCACCAGACGATGTGCCAGCCATTACTCCCGATACGGCCAATGCGAAAACTATTCGGGAAGTGCTTGCTGCCCATCGAGCAGACTCAGCATGTGCCTCATGCCACCGTAGCATCGACCCCATTGGTTTTGTGCTTGAGAACTTCGATCCCGTTGGGCGTTATCGGAGCCACTATTCCATCTTGACCCAAGACAAAGAAGGAAAACCGGTTGTTGCGGAAGGTCCGTTGATTGATCCCATCGGTACGTACAAGGATGGAACCAGATTCACCAACATTCACGACCTTAAACGGTATGTTTTGAACAACATCGACATGTTCTCACTTTGCCTGGCCAGGAAACTCACCGAATACGGGACGGGTCGGCAGCCGACCTATGCAGAAATCGCAGAACTCAACTTGCTTGTTGAAGAGAATCGCAAAGCAGGAAACGGCTTTCAAAGTCTTCTGCTGGGTATCGTAAATTCCCGCGCTTTTAGAACAAAATAGTTCTACCTAATCATGGACGGCGAATTCACTGTCCGGTAGGAGAACCCAATGCTTTCTCCTATAATTATGACGTCTCACCTTTATTCACTGGATATGCAACGATGCGATACCTACTGACCCTGGCTTTGGTCTATTTTGCCACATCTGTTCAGGCTGACGATCTCTTAGAGTCATCACTTCAGCGTGCGAAGGGTAATCGTGCGGAGATGGAAATAGCTCTGAAGAAAGTGCCCAAGTCACAACGCGGCGGCATGGAGTTTCTAATTCGGTACATGCCCGGTCGAGACCTGACCACACTAAAATCCGATTTTCTCTTAAAGAACGTTGAACTCGCATACCAGGCATGGGAAGCCAGCCCATGGCATGAGCAAATCCCCCAAGAAGTATTTCTCAATGACATTCTGCCGTACGCGAGTATTAGTGAAACCAGAGAAGACTGGCGTTCCGATTTCTTCAAACGGTTTGGAGATCTAGTCAAAGATGCCCGANCACCTGGTGAAGCTGCTGCCATCCTTAATAACAATGTCTTCAAAGAACTGAATGTCAAATATTCCACTAAACGCAAGCGAGCTGACCAAAGCCCAAGTGAGTCTATCGAGCAGGGCCTGGCCTCGTGTTCAGGATTAAGTGTTGTTCTAATCGACGCCTGTAGGGCAGTGGGGATACCGGCTCGCTTTGTTGGTACACCGCTCTGGTCTAATCGTTCCGGTAATCANAGTTGGGTGGAGNTCTATGATGACGGCTGGCATTTTACCGGCGCTTGTGAAGCGACCGGTAAAGATCTAAACAAAGGCTGGTTCGCAGGCCGGGCCGCGACGGCGGTGAGAGACAATCCAATTCATGCGATCTACGCAACTTCCTACAAGAAGACTCCCATCCACTTCCCCATGGTCTGGGACTGGGAAGCTCGTTACATCTACGCTGTAAATGTGACCGATCGTTACACACGCCTCAAGGAAGAACTTGCTGAAGGAGTGGAACGAGTCATGTTTGTCGCCATTCAGGAAGGATCCAACGAGCGAACCAGACTCCCGCTTACGATTACTAATGTGGCTGGCGAGGAAATCTATAGTGGCCATACCAATGATGAAAGCTTTGACCGCAATGACCACATCAGCGTGCCCTTGAAAGTCGGGGAAGTTTACACGGTTAAGCTCGGTGAAAGTACGAACACCAAAGTGAAAGCGGAAGGCAACGACCAACTAATAACTTTCAATATCTCTCCCGCAGCCACGAAGGATCCGCCTGCCAATGAGGGCAATTGCTTCACGACAGAGTCACTCACCACAGCCGGCCCGCTGACAGCCCAAGCTGCCAGAGACTATACCAATATGTTATGGGAAAGCTACAGTAAGACTGAAGTGGCGGCACGAAAAAAAGAGCACGAAAGCAGGGTGCTTAAGATCGGTGAACTGTCGATGCCCTTCTGGTATAAGGTCAACGGAGAGAAACCGGCCGAGGGACGTAGTCTGTTTATTTCAATGCACGGTGGAGGAGGAGCGCCGGCAGCAGTAAACGACGGGCAATACGAAAATCAAAAACGGCTTTATACGCCCACGGAAGGTGTTTATTTCGTGCCTCGGGCACCTACGAACACCTGGAACCTCTGGCATCAGGGACATATCGACAGCTTCTTCCAACGAGTTATTGAGAACATGGTACTCTTTGAAGGCGTTAATCCCAACCGCGTGTATATCATGGGATATTCAGCCGGTGGCGATGGCGTGTACCAACTGGCACCNCGACTTGCTGACCGTCTCGCCGCTGCAGCCATGATGGCAGGCCATCCAAATGAAACTCGTCCTGATGGACTGCGGAACCTGCCATTCACGCTTCACATGGGCGCTCTCGATGGAGCATATAACCGCAATAAGAAGGCCGCTGAGTGGAAAANAATGCTCGGCGAACTCCATGAAAAAGACCCCGGTGGTTATATCAACTTCGTCCAATTACACGAAGGNAAGGGGCACTGGATGAATCTAGAAGATCGAGTTGCCGTTCCATGGATGGCAAAACATACTCGCGGTAGCACACCGNATCTCGTCGTTTGGCGACAGGACGATGTAACCCACCAACGTTTCTATTGGCTGGCGGTAAATAAAGAACACGCTAAAGGTAGAACATTGATTCGAGTCAAACGAGAGGGACAAACCTTCACCATTGAACATAGTGATGTGGCTCAGGTCCTCATTCGAGTCAACGACGACATGATCAATTTCGAAAAGAAGGTCACTGTNATCTATGAAGGCAGGGTTCTTTTTAAGGATAAGGTTGTCAGAAATACTGACATCATTCAAAAGACCTTTCAGGAACGACACGATCCGAAGGCTGTCTTCAGCGCAGAAATTGAAGTCAACATTCCGCAGTCATAAACTCAGCTTTACCAGGACTATTTATGCTNACACGTTCAGCTATCCTCGTCTTNTTCCTTTTACTCAACTTGCTTGCGACGCCATTTTTAAGAGCCGACACAAGAGAAGACTGGGAGAAGATGCGTAAGATTACACCGCTAAACTATGTCGCTACAAAAACAGCCGGACGGATCAAAATTGACGGCAAGCTTGATGACCGGGCCTGGAAAAACGCGCGCTGGTCAGAACCGCATTCAGACATCGAAGGTGAGGCAAAGCCAAAACCCCGGTTTGATACTCGATTTAAGTTGCTCTGGGATGATAAATATCTTTATTTTGGCTGCCTTATGGAAGAGCCTCACGTTTGGGGAANCCTTACTAAACACGACAGTGTGATTTTCCATGACAACGACATCGAAATCTTTATCGACCCAGATGGTGACAATCACGAGTATTACGAATTTGAAATGAATGCTCTGAATACCGGGTGGGATCTGTTTTTACAAAAACCATATAAAGACGGCGGTCCTGCGGATAATAGTTGGGAAATCCCTGGTTTAATGACCGCCGTCCACATTGATGGCACTCTGAACGATCCCTCTGATACCGACCGATTCTGGAGTGTTGAAGTGGCTATTCCATGGAAGGTNCTNGAAGAATATGCCTACAAATCATCTCCACCAAAAGAGGGGGACCACTGGCGAATGAACTTTTCACGTGTGGAGTGGAGGCATCAAATCGTCGACGGCAAATACCAGAAAATCAAAGGGGAGCGTGAGGACAACTGGGTTTGGTCTCCTCAAGGCATTATCGATATGCATCGACCGGAACGCTGGGGGTATGTCTGGTTCACAAAATCCAAACAATTTAAAGGGCCACCGCCAAACGATGCTACCCTCAAAGTTCGGGACCTGTTGATGACGGTTTACCACACACAGAAGGCCTTGCAACGATCNGAACAACACCTGTATAAATCTATANAGGATATGGGCCTGCAGGAAGAATTTGAATCCGCTTTTAAGCGTCACCACTTCCAAATGACCATTAACAACAATGAGACATGGGAAGCCACTCTAGACGGGGACGGAGTGAAGATGAAGATCGATCACCAATCCAGGCTAACGCCCGTGAAGTGATCGTTCGAAAGTTTCCCATTCCCCCCAGTCGCCGAAAGTTTCAATCATGAAGTCACTTATTGCTTTCTTGGTAATTATTCCCTTTTTCTTCCTTACCTCTATTCAAGCAGAGGACTCATCCCGGGCTGATCTGCTTGGGCGTCAAATCCCTAACTTTGTACTGCCTTCGATCACAGGTCGGGAAATCGCCCTCGCTGATTATCCAGAGGTGGACTTTCTTGTCATCGTCTTTCTGGGGACAGAATGCCCCATCGGCAACAGTTATATCCCCCAACTAAATGCGTTGAGTCAGAAGTACATCAAGCAAAAGGTGAAATTTGCTGTGATTAATTCGAATNTGTCTGACACACCGGAAGAAATCAAAAAACATGCCCTTAATTACAAACTGCGACTACCGGTGCTCATCGATAAAGAACAGGTCGCATTAGACATTTTCGGAGCGACACGGACTCCAGAGGCTTTCATCCTCGACCGCCGTCGAAACATCCGTTACGTGGGTCGTATCGATGACCGAATAGGCTATAGATTCAAGCGAGCCGAGGCACGACGTGCCGATCTGGAAGAGGCGTTAAAACAACTGATCGCTGACGAAGCCCCAACGATTGCCGTTACGGAACCTGAAGGCTGTCTTATTACTCGTAAGTCAGCGACAGAAGATACAAACAAGGTTACCTATGCAAGCCATATTGCGAAGATCATTCAAACACGTTGCCAAAAATGTCATCGTGATAACACCGCTGCCCCATTTTCGCTACTGACTTATGAAGACGCCCGTAACTGGTCGCAAATGATAAAGGAAACCGTTCTCACACGCCGGATGCCTCCCTGGAATGCTGACCCACGTTTTGGAAAGTTCGAAAACGATTTACATATGAGTCCTAAAGAGATCACCATTCTGACTTCCTGGATTGATGCCGGGATGCCAAAAGGGGATGAGGANAGGATACCAGCGAATCCATCATATTCTGATGGTTGGCANATTGGGGANCCTGACCGGGTATTCAAGATGCCNCTAACCTACAAAGTCCAGGCAAATGGCACCGTCGCTTATCAATACTTCGTCACACCAACGGATTTCAAAGAAGACGTTTGGATTCAGGCCGCAGAGGCTCGGCCGGGCAACTGGAAGGCTGTGCACCACATCATCGTATACCATCGCCCAAAGGGTAGTAAACAGACACGCCGTCTTGAAAGTCTGGGCGGGTTTGCACCTGGAGAAGAACCAACCATGTTCCCCGAAGGAGTGGGGATTAAGCTTCCTGCCGGCCACGAACTGGTCTGGCAGCTGCACTATACTCCCACAGGCAAAGAGGAATTAGATTGCAGCGAGTTTGCTGTNAANTTCTGCNAGTCCCCTCCTAAGCATGTCGCACGTCAGGATGCAGCCCTGAGNTTCAACTTNCGCATCCCTCCGAATACNTCTCGTCACAAAGTGGTTGCGACACGGACGATTAACGCCGATTCCGAATTGCTCGCTGTGATGCCGCACATGCACGTGCGAGGTAAAGAATTCAAATATCTGGCAAAATTCCCTGATGGTGGAGAGCGTACTCTTTTGAGCGTGCCTTTTTATGACTTCAATTGGCAGCATGAATATCGGTTTGCGGACCCCGTCTATCTCCCCAAAGGCACTGTGATTGAATGCACCGCACATTTCGACAACTCGGCTGAAAACCCTGCTAATCCAGAACCCAACAAATGGGTAACCTGGGGTGACCAGACGTGGGAAGAAATGATGATCGG
>PAJC01000074.1 GCA_002705165.1 Planctomycetaceae bacterium
GCATGGTGAAGATGATTGTGTAGACAATCTCTGGATGATTATGAAACAGAAGAACGCCGGGCTGCAAACCATGCAACACCAAAGCACCGAGCAAAATTGCATCAATGACGCTGCCCGGTATGCCCATCGCCACAAGGGGAATCAACGCGCCCCCAATTGTCGCGTTATTGGCAGCCTCACTAGCAACAACCCCCTCTTCACTTCCCGTGCCAAATGCCTCCGGTTGCTTACTCAAGGACTTTGCCGCGGAATAAGCCATCACACTCCCCACATTGGCACCAATTCCCGGGAGGATTCCAACCCAGGTTCCAATCACACTGCTCCGAATCATATTGACCATATGTCGGAGCCAGTCTGCGGCTCCCAGAAGTATACCTTCGGGGGCTACCTGACTAATTTTCTCCACTTTCTTTTCACGCGAGGCGACTTCGTGTATCACCTGACTCACAGCAAACAGGCCTATGAGGACTGGCAACAAATCAAATCCATTATTTAATTGTTCGACCCCCCATGTCCAACGTGTATCCCCAGTTGCCGGAGACTCACCTGGGATGGTAACCAAAATCCCCAGAAACCCGGAAAAGACACCAGCAGCTAAAGACTTGCCGGAGACGGAGGCGATCAGGACCAACGCAACCAAAACCAATGCAAAGTAGTCAAAGTCACCCAATTCTGTAGAAATATGCGAAATTGGTTCGGCCAACAAAATCAGAAAGCCCCAGGAAATGAGGCCGCCTACGAAAGAGGCCATAATGCCCAGCCCTAAAGCCCGCCCGGGGTTACCATCCCTGGCCATTGGATAACCGTCGAGCGTCGTAATCACTGAGGCTGGCGTGCCTGGCATTCTCAACAACGTTGCAGTAATTAATCCTCCCGAAATTGATCCCACATACATCGATACTAATAAAACCATCGCTTCCGAAGGCTGCATCGCATAGGTCAGCGGGAGAGACAGCGCGATCAGCATAGCACCAGTCAGTCCTGGAATTGCTCCCACAAGAATACCCAGCATCGTTCCAATGCCCACCCAAAGTAGGTTTACTGGATCGCCGATGGTAAGTTCATGAATGACTTCGCCCATCACAACTCCTATGGCAATTGAATGCTGAAGAAAGACTGGAAGACAAAGAAGACGATCAGTGGTACCAGAACGATCATTTCCGGTACGTAAGATTTGGTAACGATCTTTTTCAAACCGTCGACTTCAAAGCCCGTACAAAGCAAGGCCACATCAAACATATAAATAGCTGTAATAATTCTAAAATCAACCGGAACATATTCTAAGGCAAGCAGATACAAAGCCGTCACCATTACAAAGGACACTGCTGTCTTCAAATAACCTCTTCTGACTCCCCTCGCTATCTCACTCTCTTCATCGCTCACAGATCTCTCAACTACCGACGACGGCAATAATCGGGATACAAGAAACACGACAAAACTAATCCCCGTTAGCAAAGCAACCCACAACGGGATATTAGGCAAAACATCCGGCGAGGTTGCATCGACACTTTGGATTTTACCAATTCGCATTTGAAGTAATTCTTTCATTGGGTCGCCGGTTTGCACAAAGGGCTCTGACAATCGCAGAGCCAGTTGCTTCTGCACCTGAGGGGTTGCCATACACTTCTCGATAACATCTGCCATGAGATCTATCTTTTCCGAATCCGTCCCTTTAGGAAACCACCAAAAGTGCACATTGGCATGTACAAACTGAAAGCCCTGTTCCTGGGCAGTAGGGATTTCCCCAGCATCCGGATGACGTTCCTCCGAAGTAATTGCAACGGCACGCAGGCCACCCTCTTTGAAAGATATATACTCACCTAAGGAAAATGCCGACACATCGGCATGCCCGCCAATGACAGCTTCAAACCGACTAGCTCCTCCCCCTTTTTGCGTGTAGCGAAAATGAGATCCCGGAAGATTCTTTTCAAGAATCAGACCGGCATAATGCACGGGAGCACCCAGGTTGGCTGCAAACACCAGTTCATTGGGCGTTTCTTTGGCTGCGTTCATCAACTCGGCCAGAGATTGGTAAGGTGAATCTTCTGCAACGGCTATAATCATATTGGTCTTACCGCTGGCGGCAATCGGCTCAAATGACTCCGGCCCGTAAGAAACTTTCCCGGATGCCTGAGCCGTGATTAATGCCTCGTGCAGAAGTAACATCGTATACCCATCCGGATCTGCTTTCCGTGCCTGGCCACTGCCAATCGTGGCTCCGGCTCCACCTACATTCTTTACGACAACCTCCTGTTTAAGAAATCCATTGTCGGCAATCGCCTTCTGGATCATCCGGGCAAACGTGTCACTTTCCCCCCCAGGCCCAAATGGGACAATCAATGTAATCGGACGATTAGGGTAATTATCGGCTTCTGAATTTTGCACACTAAAATAGTGCCAGCTCAGGTCGGCTGCCAAAGCCAGAAGGACCAGGATTCTGATCAGGTATCGTTTTGACATTATGAATAGAAAACTCTCTCGGCAGTGCGACGCAACAACCATTCCTTATCGCCGTCGGAAAGGAAGTCAGCATCCTGAATGAGATTGAACGACGGGGCGTATTCATGACCACCCACGACCTGGAATGGCCCATCACTAGCCCACATCAATCGCTCCACACCGTAGGCATCAATACAGGTTTTGATCATCGGTAACAAATCCTGATAGGGTGCCGCCTTTTTCCCTAAAGCGTAATAAGCAGATAACTTCACCGTCACGTTTTTGTGCTTCGCCAGACCACAAAGTGCTGCCACGTCATTTTCACGAATCTGACCATCCACTCCTATCCGGGCGAAGTGGTCAATAACGACTGGGGTATCGGGGTACCGTTCACACATTTTGTCGACCGAGCCAAGAAAATCAGCGTCAATCAAATGACACATGGCCAAGCCGTGTCTGGCACCAACCTTCCACATCTCGTGCATCCCGTCACCAGACAGCCATTGATCAGGGTTTTGAGCCTCCGGACGGATACGAAAACCACGCACTCCTTGACGAGCGAGCTTTACCATCTCCCGGGCTGGTCGATTGTTTTCGTCAATGACAGCAACTCCGCCAAAAACGCCCGGATGCTGCTCCATCATGTCCAACATGTAACTATTATCAAATCGATAGAAACTCATTTGAATAAGAACAATTCGATCTACGCCCACTGGATGACAATGTGCGAACAGCTGTTTAGGGGTAAAGCTTGTTGGCTGCATATCCTCCTCTTTAAAAGAGGCNTCCAATGGATAGCGTTTCGTATTCGGAGTCCAGACATGAACATGGGCATCGATATAACCCTTGTTTTCGGCGGCTGGCAATGAAGAAGCGGCGACTGCAGCTATCGCAGAAGCCCGGGCAAAGTCACGGCGATTAAGCTGGCAGGCAAATTCCACGTACAGAACTCCTCGGGATACAGTTATCTAGTTGCGAATGCCATTGTAGCAAATACACGGCGTACCACACATGATTCAAATCTAACAAGTAGAAGCTTAGCGTGGAGTGTTGGTGCCAACCCGACTTTCATTCCAGGTGGCACCAACCATCAAACAATTAATACCTGAACCGATACCGAGCAATCCAAGATTANTGCCGNAATCAACAATCCCCTGCTCAACACCGATCGCCAGCGTCACAGGCAAGGCTGCCGAGCCTGTATTGCCCAGCCATTGGAAAGTCGAAAAATCATTCGCTTCGGGAAGTCGCAGTGATTCCAGCATCAATTTTCGATGAGCGGCACCTACCTGATGGCAAAATGACTGATGGATATCTTCACGTGACCACTGCGAATCCGCTAAGAACTGATCGAATGTTGTAATCCCTGTCTGAATTCCTTCAGCCATAAGACGCTCTGAATCCGTATTCATCAGTGGACGCATGTCATCGGCGGCAGCTTCGTCTTTTCCACTCTGACAAAGATCGTGAAATTGAGTATTGGCCTGTGCAGTTACTGCTCGCAGGNNGTTTCCTGTCTGACTGATCTCTCGATGNGTTAGTAAAATGGCTGAACTAGCTGANCCAATCGTTAATGACGCAACCGCCATTTTGATAGTCTTACGTGTCCAGGACTCATCGTTATTAAGCGATCGAATCGTATTTTCAACTAAATCTCGGCTATCCTCAGTCCCTACGATCAAGGCTGCTTCAATTTGCCCAAGTTCGATTGCATTGGCAGCTAATGCAATGCCGTTTAGTTGTCCAAGACATGCGTTGGACAAATCGTATATCATGCAGTCTCTTCGTAGTCCCAATCCATCATGAACACGACATGCCGTGGCAGGCTCCAGGTGATCCCGACAAACCGAACCATGAATCAGCATGCCAATCTTCTGNGGGTCGATTTCGGCGGCCTTGATAGCCTGTTTTCCGGATTCAATGGACTTATCTCCGGGCAAGATGCCTCGTTCCCAAAAACGACGCTCAGCAATTCCTGTCATCAGTTCCAATCGACCTTCAGGTAATCGCATCCGCTGATAAGCAGGAGTAAGCCGCTGCTCTATTTCTGACGTCGTCACGATTTCAGATGGCAGCGTATAACCTAGCGATTCAATAGCTACATTTGTATAACGCATGTCCCGATTCTATCCCATCCTTATGACACTGATAAGCATAGAAACAACCGACAATCATTACCGTTCAAGACGGGAGACAGCCCCCTTGGACTTTCAAATTCCCCGCACGAACAAAGTTTTGAGAGTTTTGAAGTGTAAATTGCAAAAGTTTTTAAACGACATATTGTGCAATCCGCTATCAGCTAGCACTACATGTTGTGGTGGGCTCTTTTTCCAGAACAAAATCCTGTCAGGGATTTGAAAAAAACGTTGTAACTTGTCACAATTTTGTCTTCTTGCTTCCCACAAGACGAACTCAGACATTGCAACTGTTTAAGGAGAACACAGAACGGTATCCGAAAAGGATTTCACTTCCCGGGTCTAGATTTAGGCCACATGCAGGGGGGCGAAACTGAATCGTTCTTACAAATTCCACAAAACTCAGGATGAGGGAAGTGGATTTGGTTCTGAGCAATATCTGAAACGCGAAGCTAATCGATCCAACGAATTGATTTTATTAGCATTCTCGTCCAGTCAATATTCAGTTTCTGAATTACCGCAGTTACACAACTGACGCGGCGCATTCAATCTTGCATGAACTTCTGTCAGCCTGGGATACCGTTCTGGTTTTTAGTCTTAGTTTTGGAATAGCTTTCCTTGAGGGTTATTCCAAGTATCTGAAAGGGATTACAGATGCAGAAAAAACCATTGATCGGCATCAACATTGATTATAAGAGTGAAACTAAAGATACGGCCGCGTATTTCTACCTGGCTGCCGGGTATTCCGATTGCGTGCTACGAGCTGGCGGCATTCCTGTCATGGTTCCAATTATGGACGAAGAAGATGACATCGAAGCGGTCCTCGACACCCTCGACGGATTCATTCTTGTTGGAGGACTGGACCTAGACCCTCACCGTGACGGATTTATGCGACATACGTCGTGCCGCCTGATGAGTGCTCGACGGGAAATGTTCGACCGTCAACTTGCTCGTCTTATCTTCCAGCGTAAGCTACCAGTTTTCGGCATTGGTGTGGGGATGCAACTGTTGAATATTACAGCGGGAGGCAACCTTCACCTGCACATTCCCGAGGCTCTGCCAAATGCAGTTCCTCACCGCGACCCTCAGGATCCGGCACACCGCCATGGTCTGGACATCGCTCCTGACTCTATCTTGGAACGCATCTATGGAGATGGTGAAATCCGCGTGAATTCAAATCACCATATGGCGATCGACGAAGTGGCGCCCGGCTTTGCCGTCACAGCGCGGTGTCCTGATGGAGTAATCGAAGCGATCGAACACACCGAAGAAGGCTGGGTAGCCATGGGTACTCAATTCCACCCAGAAGCCCCTTCCGCAACGGCAATGGACTTTCGCATCATCGAGGAATTCCTTGATGAAGTTCGCGTGGAAGCAGGTCTGCAGTTAGCCGCAGCCTAGACTGCCTGACAAACGCTTGACCTTTCGCAAGCTCTGATAATGTATCGGAAAACTAAGACCAAGAGCTCTGCGTTGTCGCAAGGCAACGCAGAGCTCTTTTTAGGAATCTGTCATCATCTTCACAAGGCTGTGCTTAGAGCAGTTTACGCAATACCGTCTGAAGAATACCACCATTTCGGTAGTAATCCATTTCAACGGGTGTATCGATTCTTACTTTTGCGTCGAATTCAATCACACTGCCATCTGCCGATGCAGCTTTGACACTGACGGTTGATAATGGCTGCAGTGANTCATCGAGGCCNACNACGTCAAACGTTTCTTCNCCACTCAANCCGATCGACTGCGCCGTCTGACCANCAATTANTTCCANCGGTAGCACGCCCATCATCACCAGATTACTGCGNTGAATTCGTTCGTAACTCGCAGCAATTACTGCTCGNACCCCCATCAACTGGGTACCTTTGGCAGCCCAATCCCGACTACTACCNGTGCCATATTCAGCACCCGCGAGAATCACTAGAGGAGTTCCGCTTTCTTTATATTTCATAGCCGCATCATAGATTGGCATGACTTCATCCGTTGGCAGATAGCGTGTGACCCCGCCTTCAGTTCCTGGAGCAAGTTGATTACGAATACGGATATTTGCAAATGTACCTCGCAGCATCACCCGGTCGTTTCCTCGTCGTGATCCATAACTATTGAAATCAACCGGCTGGACCCCGTTACTTTGCAGGAAGAGCCCAGCAGGACTATCTTTAGCAATAGCGCCGGCGGGTGAGATATGATCTGTCGTCGTACTATCGCCGAGCATCGCTAACGCGCGTGCTCCTGACAAAGGCTCAACCGGGGGCACTTCAACTGGAAGGTCCACCATAAACGGTGGCTCTTGAATATAAGTCGAGCTGTCATTCCACGAATAAATATCACCCGAATCAACCGCAATGGCATTCCACTTCTCGTTCGAATCAAATGCATTNCCGTAGCGGTTNACNAACATTTCGCTATCAATTGAATCCTTGAGGACTGCCGAAACTTCTTCGCGTGAAGGCCAGATATCTTTCAAGAAGACATCCTTTCCATCATGATCTTGACCAAGTGGGTCAGTNTCNAAATCGACCAAGGTGGTACCAGCCAAAGCGTAGGCAACNACCAGGGGTGGACTCGCCAGATAGTTTGCTTTCACATCCTGACTAACACGGCCTTCAAAGTTCCGATTNCCGGATAGTACCGAGCAGGCTACCAGATCGGCCTCATGAATCGCAGCGGAGACTGGCGGTGGCAGTGGGCCACTGTTTCCGATACAGGTGGTGCAGCCATATCCCACAACATGGAAGCCAAGTTGTTTTAACGAATCAGTCAGGCCTGCTTTATCCAGATAGTCCGTGACAACCCGTGATCCTGGAGCCAGGCTGGTTTTCACNTANGGCTTTACGTTTAGCCCTTTGGCGGCTGCTTTCTGAGCCAACAGCCCGGCAGCNAGCATCACCGAAGGATTGCTTGTGTTGGTGCATGANGTAATCGCGGCAATCACGACAGACCCGTGAGTAATATCAATGTCGCCTGAATCGAGATGGGCCGTGGCGGTGGCCTGCAGAGACTGACCTTCCAAGGCAAANCCACGTTGGTTCACTGGATCNCGCAGAGTTGTTTCAAATGCCGGTTTCATATCGGCCAGGGACACTCGATCCTGGGGTCGNTTGGGACCTGCTAAGGATGGAACAACCGTCGACAAATCGAGACTTACATTNCTNGAATANGTCGGAGTTGGAGCATCTGCCGTCAAAAACAGTCCCTGCTCTTTGGTATACCGCTCTACCAGGGTAACTTCCTCTTCGCTACGGCCGGTCTTACGCAGATAATCCAGCGTTTCACCATCNACCGGGAAAAAGCCCATTGTGGCTCCATATTCGGGAGCCATATTAGCAATGGTCGCCCGATCAGCCAAAGACATCTTGGCGACGCCTGAGCCATAGAACTCAACAAACTTTCCGACAACGCCCTCCTGGCGCAGAATTTCGACAACCATCAGAACCAAGTCCGTCGCCGTCGCTCCCGCGGGCAATTCACCGGTCAGTTCAAAGCCAACAACTTCAGGCATGAGCATGTAAATAGGCTGGCCCAACATGACCCCCTCTGCNTCGATACCACCGACTCCCCAGCCGACNACTCCNAGACCATTAATCATCGTGGTATGACTGTCGGTTCCCACCAGTGTATCCGGAATTGCTACGGTCCCTGCCTGGTCTTCGCGTTTAAATACCCCGCCAGCCAGAAACTCGAGATTGACCTGATGAACAATGCCAACATTGGGGGGCACGACACGGAAATTATCAAAGGCCTTTTGTCCCCACCGTAGGAATTCGTATCGTTCCTTATTACGTTTGAATTCCAATGCAACGTTGTCGATTAGAGCATCTTCNGTACCGAAACGGTCAACCTGTACTGAGTGGTCAATCACCAAATCGACAGGAATCAGTGGATTGATTTTCTTAGGGTCGCCACCAAGACGTTCCATAGCNGATCGCATTGCGGCCAGATCAACAACTGCCGGCACACCTGTAAAGTCCTGCAAGACAACCCGTGCAGGCTTGAAGGGAATTTCTTTCGTCCCCGGNTCCACCGCATTCCAGTTTGCAAGATTACGCACATCCTCTTGCTCGACGACATAACCATCGCAGTTACGTAGTACAGATTCGAGTAGTACTCGAATTGAGTAAGGAAGTTGACTGATATCACCAATCCCCTGTTCTTGCAGTCGGGATAAACGGTAGATACCTACTTCGCCACTACCACTGTCAAAAGTGTCACGGGTATTAAATGGATCAAAAGGAGTCGAATCGCTCATTGAGTCAACCATTTCTTCTTAGTTAGTTGTTTNTATACGGCAGATAAGGCTGCGTTCTATGCATTATGACACGCGCAGCACCAAANACCCAGTTTATCGGATGAATAGGCCCCTCAAAAGTAGAGACCGGCCGCGGGAAGCCTAAGAATCATCACCGTTTGACGTTTTTTTAAATTTTAACGTCATTTGAGGGGACTCCGACTCCGCATCAGGATTTAACTCGCGATAGAGCAGACTGGGTTGAATATCACGGTTATTTTGATATTTAGAGCTCTCATACTCCTTAATATCTCCCGCAACCTCATGATAGAAGATCTGACAGATTTGTACGCCGGGATATATTTTCACGGGTTGCACTGCAAACATCTCCAAAGTCCAAAACCCTTTGAAGCCCACGTCACCAAATCCAGCAGTCACATGCACGAATAACCCCAACCGGCCAATCGAACTACGACCTTCAATCATCGGTACCAGGTCATGGGTCTCTGTCCGCTCCACCGTTCTGCCTAAATACAGCTGATTGGGATTGAGGACCAGACCGGATTCGGGAATCTTCAGGCGACGCACTCGATTCACCTGACGCATGTCGAGGACAACTTCCTCATACACCATAACCTCGTCATGTAGCGTCAGATTGTAGCTATTAGGATTGAGATTATCTTCATTAAACGGTTCGAGGTTAATCGTATCGCCGAGGCGTTTTTTAATTTCCTGCCCAGAAAGAATCATCTAGTTATCAATCCGAAGTGAAGTGCGGGTTACAGGGAGAAAAGCACGTTGCATAAACCAGCATGTGGTTATCGCATTTTGCGGCAATTTACGCAAATTGCCATCCACATTTTTTTAGCTAGCTGGCTTACAATGTCCCGGCTAATTCATTTCACCCCGATTCGAGGGCAGAAATTTTTCATACTGCATTCATCACAAAGTGGCTTACGCGCATCACAGATAGCCCGGCCATGATGAATCATCCGATGAGAATAATAAATCCACTCTTTTTTTGGAAGAACAGACATCAAATCCCGCTCCACCTTGACGGGATCTTTTTCAAATGTAACCCCGAGACGTCGACTGATCCTTCCCACATGAGTGTCGACCACCACCCCGGAAGGAATTCCAAAGGCCGTGCCGAGTAGCACGTTACCTGTTTTTCTGCCTACACCAGCCAACGCCACCAACTGCTCTAATTCAAGTGGTGGCTGTCCCTCATACTTCTCAACTAACTCCTTAGCGCAGGCTCGAATGTTTTTTGCCTTAGCTCGGTAAAATCCCGCACTCTTTACAATTTTCTCAATCTGTTTTTGGGTTGCTTTAGCCAGATCATGCGCGGTTGGATATTTTGCAAACAGTCCCGCCGTGACAATATTAACGCGTTCATCTGTACACTGAGCCGACAGGATCGTAGCAATCAACAATTGGAACGGCGTCTCATAATTCAAAGCGCATTCCGCGTCAGCGTAATGTTTCGCCAGATGGCGAACAACTCGGCGAGCATAGTTCTTTTCTTCGCGGGAAACGGTCATATTGGTACGGCGAGAAGGAAGGTTATACTAAATGACACGTTCGTCAACGTCTCATCCTATCCAAAGTATAGCACGTGTAGAAATCCTTCGACGAGCAGCAAAGCCTAAAGGAACAAAACGCCATGAGCGAACATCCATTCAACGTCGAAAAATACCACGAAGGAATCGAACTCTTTAATGATGTCGAATTCTTCGAAGCTCACGATGCCTGGGAAGAACTCTGGCAGGAATACCACGCCGACGACCGCAAATTCTTCCAGGGCCTTATCCAAGTTGCCGTCTGCCTGCACCACTTCGGCAATGGAAACATTCGTGGAGCAAAGAAGCTATTTATCTCAAGCACTGCCTATCTGGAACCTTTCAGCCCGACACATTTAGGTTGCAATATCGCAAAGCTCATTCGCGAGTTGACCGCCTGCTGCCAAGAGATACTGGACAGTACGGAAGAATTTCCAAAAATCGACATTATTCCGGATCTCATCCCCGAAATTCACCTCGAAGGCTTCGAGTAAAGGGCCTTATTTACGAATTCGCCATCGCCATCTAGTATAGAGACTTAGGCTAAAGGCTATTATCGAAATCACAGCTAATTGACTGAAGACGACATGTCTAACCAAGAGCAAGCTCACGTCACTCCTGCCGGAACAAAGGATGTGGTTGCAAGAGAGATTATGGGGGAAGAGCATAGCAACAGCTACGCTCCGCCTATACGCGAATACGATCGCGAACTAACCGTTAATGAGAAATACATCGCCTCATTACCTGATTTGCAAAATGGGCCCTCAAGCCTAATCCAGGGTGCCCCGGTCGCTATCCAACAGGTTGGTATACATAATTTCAGACTACCACTGACTTATAAGAAGAGAGACGGTTCGACCGTTGAACTCGAGACCAGTGTGACAGGAAGCGTTAGTCTGGAAGCCCATAAAAAGGGCATTAACATGTCCAGGATTATGAGGAGTTTCTACGCTCATAAAGATGAAACATTCAGTACCGAGAAAATCAAAGACGTCTTAGAAACCTACAAAGAAAATTTGATGTGCTTCGATTCCCGGATCATGTTGAAAATTTCATATCCTATTCGACAGAAAAGCCTCCGAAGTGATTTAGAGGGGTATCAATACTACGATGTGGTATTTGAAGGCAATCTGACTAAAGAAGGAACTTTTAAAAAGTATCTCCATTTTGATTTTGTTTATTCATCCGCCTGCCCTTGCAGCTTTGAATTAAGCGAACATGCAGAGAAATATCGTAATCGAGCTACGGTGCCACACAGTCAACGAAGTGTAGCTCGCGTAAGTGTAAATTTTGACGAGATGTTGTGGGTAGAAGATCTACAGGAACTGTGTCTAGCCGCTCTGCAGACAGAAACTCAGGTAATCGTTAAAAGAGAAGACGAACAAGCTTTCGCTGAAATGAATGCTTCCTATCTCAAATTTGTAGAGGATGCCGTGCGATTGTTGTACGAAAAGCTCAACAACGAATCAAGTGTTAAAGACTTTAGAATCATTGCATCCCATAACGAGAGTCTCCATAGTCATAATGCGATATCGGTTATCGTAAAGGGCGTAGAAGATGGATTTACAGCAGGGATCGCAAGAGACGTATTTGAATCCACCGGCTTGCGTTAATTCCCGCTATTCGTGTAACACGCGTAGGGATGCGGAAATACTCCCAGGTCTGTATCTCGAGCCGAATCGCTATTGTTTGATACAGGCTGAAGAACCCTCGGAAGAAAGGATGCTTGTCGAAACCATTCACTTTTACAAGGGTTCGAATACCCATGACTCTCACTCATGGGAAACTTGACCATCTACCATATATACCCCCTGGGTAAGTGACAGATTCAAGTAAGTTTCCGGCAGTTGTCGATGACGTAACCAAACGGCGGTAGTTCCAA
>PAJC01000075.1 GCA_002705165.1 Planctomycetaceae bacterium
AACCATCGTTGTCATAATCAAGTGGTTGAAGGTTGACACTCTCACTGGGAAATTTAATCGTCTGTTGTTTCCACACTTTGCCGCCCGGCTCATTTCCCGTAAGTACAAGATGAACTTCAGAGCCTGTGGCTGCCACCGTATCAACAGATCCGTTGTTATCGACGTCAAAGACCGACAATGCCGTATGATTCACCCCGCCGATCAGGGCATCAGATGATTCATTCCACTGCAAACGACCGTGTCGGATATTTTCGAACAGCCCTCCACTTACGTAGAGATCTTGTTGCAGTGAGCGATTAGCATCGGCCAACGCTAATACCCGGCCTCCGTCTGCCTTGGCAGCCTCCGGCAAAGCTTCCTGCGTCACATTCGTGAAAAGCCAGTTTTCATGATTCTTCCAAAGCTGAAGTCCTTGGTCACCAAGTAATGCCACATCGAGGTCACCATCATTCTCAAGATCGGCCACTTGCACATTCGTTACGCCAGTAATGCCAGCATTCGCGAAGGCGGTTTCCGATACAACCAGTGTCCGCTCTGCCTCATCTTTTGGTAATACATTTTCGACTATTTGCAATCCTGCCTGACCAAACAGTAGGAAATCAAAGTCAGAAACCACATAGGATTCAGGGGTGGTCGTCGTCGCATCACGGTCAAAATCAACGGCCAACACCCGGCTTACACCAGGACTAACATCCACCGAATGGGTAATCTGCCACTGTTTAGCCTGAGCATCTTTCTGCAGAATCGATAGTTTCCCAAGCTGCAGGACGACCATATCGATTTTCCGATCCAAATCAAAATCAGTGAATTGGGCATCCAGGACATCTTCTATTCCCTGCAGAGTATCAAGACCGGCAAATGACTGATAGGAAACTGGAATGCCCGTCGGAGCTTGTAAATCCCCCCTTCCACCGAAATAGCCGCTTGGAAAATCGTGAACCAGATATTCCAGCGGATGACGTTGTAGCTGAACCATATCCGTGTGATAGCCAAAGTCCTGCTTGACCACATTGAAGACCTGAATCATCCGAATCTTAACCTTAGTCCAAACGGAATCATCACCTGCTTCAATGGCCGCGGTAAACTCCGGCAATTCAGAAGCCAAGTCAATTTTCTGGTCTGCCAGCAATGACTTGTAAGGCGACAGGACGGCCACAGCCTTATTTAATGTTTGGATAATATCACTATCTTTAGACTCCGCCTGTAACCGGACCACATTTTCCAGAACGATCAGGTTATCCGGATTCACTTCCGCTGCTTCCCTGACCACCCGAGCCCGCTCTTCCCCCTGCCCATTCCTTAGCAAGGCAAATAATTCCATTAATGGGAGACTGTCATCCGGGTTCTTCTCATAAGCCGTTCTATATAAATTGGCCGCGGCTACTTCATTATCAAGCGTGACATACAGCTTGGCCTCAAGCATATCGACAATCCCCGAGTCGGGATCTTTTTCCCGTAATGCGACTAATGCTTTTTTAGCTAACTCCAGTGTGAGATTGTATTTCTCGCGAGCTTCGTCCCGTTTCGCATGTTGTTTTTCAACAGCCAAAACCCCCGCGATCGCCAGATTGCGTACTCCCAACATCGCATCAGGCGCTTCCCGCACCACGCTCGTGAAAATCCGGATACTCTCAGTACCATCATTCTCCAGTTTATTGGGGATGTTCTCGACCGAAGCCAATCCCCTGTTAGTTAGAGAAACTAATTCATTCGGGCTTAAGCGGCTCCCCCCGGGGATTCCCATTACGGCGAACCAGACTCCCGTTCCGACACCCAAGAGTCCGATGATCAATGGCAACTTCGTTTTGCGATTGGCGTTGTCTTCCATTACTTATCCAATGTCTGGGAATTTTTGCACAAACAACCTTCCTGTGGGCACGACGCTATTTCCGGATACAGTAGAGCGCCTCATCGGTTCGTACGAGCAGATGGCCATCCACCACCGAAGGACTGGCGAACAAAGTGCCACTGAGTGTACTTTCTCCAAGCTCTTTGTATTCCTTACCGGGTTCAATGACCGTTACCTTCGCATCCCGTTCAAAGAAATAAATCTTACCGTCGGCGTATAACGGAGATGCCCAGTAACGTGACCCCATCCGGTGCACCCAAATTGATTCTCCGGTTTTAGCATTCAGGCAAGTAACAATCCCGTTATCTGACGCAAAGTACATTTCATTTCCCACAATCACCACACTGGAGACATTTGGCACCTGTTTATTAAACCGCCATTGGATTTTGCCTTCATACTTCCCGTCTTCTTCAACGATCTTCAATGCCAGCAATTCACTTTTCAAGTATCCGGTATTAATGTAGACCATACCGTGAGCGGCAACCGGACGACCGGCATTGGAAAATCCAAGTACGCCATAACTGGTTTTCCATAGCTCTTCCCCGGTTTCCGGGTCGTAACCAAAGATCCAGTCGGCAGCGGGCGAAACGATCTGATCCTTACCATTGACGTCCACGACGATGGCCGTGGCATAAGCTTTGCGCAACTGTGGTTCTTCACGAAGCTCACCGGACCGCGTTGTCTTCCAAAGAATCTCTCCAGTGTTCTTATCCAGAGCCACGATATACTGCAAGTCGATTCCATCGCAGTGAATAAAAAGACGGTCTTTCCAAAGAATGGGGGAACTGCCGGGCCCATTCTCATGCTTGACTCGCAAAGTCCGATTAGACCACAACACCTTTTCCGTCTTCATATCAAGGCAGGCAATTCCCATTGGGCCATAATGACAGTAAAGTTTATCACCATCGATAATCGGAGTAGGCGTCGCGTAAGAATTCACCTGATGTATAAACTGAGGGTTCTCCTCCGTGAGAAGTTCGAGATCTTTAAGTACTTTCCCTGTCTCCAAATCAAGACATTGAACACGCAGACTAACGTGGGACGAAATAATCAATGGCTGCGAACTAGTCGTTGTTTTCTTAACAACATCCTTGCGTTCTTCAGAAGCCTCTTTATCAATTCCAGTCGTCACCCAAACCTTCCCGTCTACCACGACAGGCGTAGACCAGCCTAACCCGGGGACTTTGTGTTTCCAGGCGGCATCCGACTCTGAAAACTGAACCGGCAGATTTTTGGCGTCCGCGTGACCTTGCCCGTCGATACCACGCCATTCAGGGAACAAATCACCTGCTTGGACAACGCCGGCCACAACAAAACTAAAGATAAATGCACGAAGCAATAGACGACGCATTACAAATCTCGCTAACAAATGAAAAGATAAACCCTTACAAATCGAAGCCTCATTATATCGTCAACACGTAATAAGTGCATTCCCGGTTAAGCCGGGAGGAACGCAAACACTAAATCGCGAAAACAGACTTCCTGAAATTTATGATTCCTAAAAGAGCTACGCGATCCCTATGAACTTCTAACGTTTTTGCCCAAGAATAAACTGGCGCATTTGCCGCAGAACCTCTTCGGCAATCGTTTCTTCGATTTTGCCATATTCTGATACGTTACCGGTTTCGGCATGCTGCAACATGTGGTTTAGTGACTCATACTCAAGAATCGAATAGGTTTTCCCGGCCCGATCGGAAAGTATCTCTTCCATCACAGGAGCATTCTGAAAAGCGGGTACTTGCAGATCCTTCTTCCCAAAAACAGCCAGCACGGGACAGCGTGTTTCACTCCAATCACTCACCGGGTCATGCACGAGGAAAAACCGCATCCATTCACCTTGAAGCTGTTTGGCAATCGCATCCACCTGCTGAGTCAAAACGGGACCGCCAGCCAGTCGCAGGGCAATAGGAGCAGAACTCAAACTACGATCCAAAGCTGCTTTACTTCTCAGTCGGGCCTTCTCCAGGTCTTCCTCGGAAATAGCAATCTCGACCAACTCCGAATAGAGAGGCATAAACCAATCCAAGGTTGCTTTCGGTACGCCCTGAGCAGCGCGTAACAGACGGTTCTGCTCGATCAGGACATCCTTACCCGAGACGGCGGTACCAGCCAGTGAAACGATCCCACCAATCTTCCTGTCCCGGGCGGCCACTAACGCTGCAATATATCCACCTTCACTATGACCGATCAACCATATATCTTTCGGATTCAGACGAGGATAGGATCGCAAAAAATTAACCGCCGCTTCGACATCCGTTGCGAAATCTAGCGAGGTCTCATTGCCGTCCCCTGCTTCGCTACCACCAATCCCACGGTCGTCCACTCGCAATACTGCGACACCATTTCTCGTTAAATAATCTGCAATGACCCAAAAAGGCTTATGCTCCAAAATGGTCTCATTACGGTCTTGACGCCCGGATCCAGTAATCAGAATCGCTGCAGTAAGTCTCCTGCCTTCACGAGGTACCGTCAAGGTTCCAGCCAACTTCAGTCCACTCTCACGATTCGTATACTCCACATCCGTAGAGGCATAAGGAAAGGGGGGGGTCGGCGTTTGCGGACGGACTAATTCAGGGAATTCATCCACGCGCTCGAGAAGTAGTGAAAGGGGAACTCCCTGCACAAAAATCCCTTTTAACTTTCTTCCATCTTCAATCAAAGTACCGCTGTAGCTAATCTGCAAAGGAAGTTTCTCAAATGACAGGATCTTGTCGGCGTACCTAACCTTCTCCATCGGAATAGCGGCCGGAGTCTGATCGAGACTATAGAAGTCGACCCGATATCCCTCCCCTTCACGTGAAATTTGCAAGCCGATACGTAGATTGGTTGTCCCGACCTTCAGACGGCCAAACCATTTTCCCTCGAGAGGCGACTTAGCCTCCCTTGCATAACTAGCGGCCGTCGTGCTTAACAGCATAAGGACCATCAGGATTTGTCTCGTTTTGGACATCTACCTTTTCCTTACTAATCCAGAGCTGTGCAAACCGAAAGTTCGCAGCAATAATACCTTAAATGCTTGCCAATGTTGGTAGTTTTGTCGCACAATAACTTATCCGATTCATTTTAATCACTCTAACTGTCAACACGCCGATGCTTATTACGCTTTCCCCTGCCAAAACACTCAATTTCGAACCCCAGTCGATTCTCAAAGAATCTACAACGCCTACTTTTTTGAAAGAGTCTCGTAAAATTGTCAAAGAAATGCGGACGTACGATACCGCCGGTCTGGAAGTGCTAATGGGCACTAGTACAGCCATCGCAGAAACCAACGTCAAGCGATTTAAGGACTGGAAAACACCATTTACCTCGAAGAATGCTAAGCAGGCCGTGCTCGCATTCAAAGGCCAGGTCTACGATGGTCTCAAAGCCTGGGAAATGAACAAGCAGGACTTACAGACCTCCCAACGTTATCTACGCATTCTGTCCGGGCTTTATGGTTTGCTAAAACCACTCGATCTCATGCAGGCTTACCGACTAGAGATGGGAACAAAAGTTAGCATTGCCGGCTCAAAAAACCTATACGATTTCTGGGGTGACCAAATCACTGAAGAAATCAATCGTGAATTAAATGAATATGGTTACAACACGCTCGTCAATTTAGCATCAAACGAATATTTCAAAGCCGTTAAAAAGAAGAATGTCCAGGCAAGAATCATCACTCCGAACTTTAAAGAAGAACGTGACGGAGGCTATAAGATGATCACTTTCTATGCCAAAGTTGCACGCGGCCTCATGACCCGATTTATCATCGAAAATGCACTTGATGATCCGGAGATGATCAAAACGTTTGATGTCGACGGTTATCGATTCAATCCTAAATTGTCGACTGAAAACGAATGGATCTTTACTCGCAAGAGTTCCTAAAAGTGCTTAGCGATATTTAGCTTTCAGAATAAACTCGACAATCGGCGCGGAATCCTCCAAACCATGTGGATGATGCCCCACGCCTGGTTTAGCAATCAGTTTGATAGTACCACCCATCGCTTGATAACGCTGGGCAACGACACCGGTATTTTCCTCCCAAGGAACCACCTGATCCGCATCCCCATAAACATGTAACAAGGGTACACCGGCTTTTACTAATGGCCTCAGGTTATCCACTGGATTACCTTTATAGTCGAGTGCTTCCTCTTCTGTTTTGAACTCATAAACACGCAAGACACGCTGCCATTCCGAGGTCGATCCTTTTCCATTCCCTTTGCCACCAGGCCAGCTCTTGAAATCACAAACAGCCGCATCGTTATAGATACAGGATACCCGGGAAGGGTTCGCAATTGCCCAATTCATGCAGTACAAGCCTCCGCGACTCAAACCAACCAACGCGACTTTGGGGGCAAAACCATATTCGGTGGTTAGCTGAGTGTACAAACCGTTCCAGTACTTCACTGCAACCGGAGCTCCCAACAAATTTTGCACCTTCATGTAGACAATGTGATACCCCTTCTTTAGCAACGCAATATCAGGATTTGGCTTATGCCCAAANAACTCTCCATGCCAAACCCAGGGGTAACCATCGGCCGGTTTATCCGGAGCAACAATCACGACTGATTTCCCATNCACCTGAAAGTCATGTCGAGTGAAGCCATGCCAATCAGATTCTTCACCCGGAAAATCAACTGCCGTCGAAACCGACGCTAAGCAAACCAATACAAAAAGACTTCGAACCGCAGACATTAGGGAATCCCTGTAGAGGTGGTGACTATTTATTCTCAGCTAGTTTATCGACCGGGCCGAGAGGGAACTTTTCACTTGGCACGTGTTCNCTTTTCATTAGTTCGCGGATCTCAGCGACAATCTCCGGAAACTTATCAGCGACGTCATTCGATTCAGAAGGATCCTTGCGAAGGTTATACAATTCGATCTTCAACGGATTGGGGTTATTGCGGAGCATCTTTTGACGGATACCTTTCCACTCCCCCATCCAAACAGCTTGTTGGCCTCCATACCCGGAGAACTCTCGATATAGAAACTCGCGTTTGAGCTTTTTGGAACCAAATAAAGCGGAGGCAATACTTATTCCGTCAACACCTTCCGGTAGATTACCAGAGGCTCCAATCAGATCGAGCAGGGTAGGCATCCAGTCTTCCAGTCCAGTCACAACGTGTGACATAGACCCCGCTTTGATTTTCTTTGGCCACTTGACCAGCAAGGGCACGCGAATTCCACCTTCATAGAGTGAGCCCTTCAGACCTCGCAACTCCCCGACGCTATTGAAGAAGTCGTAGTCCACTTCTTGCTTGAGGTGTGTTGTGCCATTGTCCGACGTAAAAATCACAATNGTATTATCACTAAGCCCTAATTGTTCCACGGTTTCAAGGACATTGCCAATGTAACGATCCATCCGGGTAATCATCGCAGCATAAGCTGCACGAGGAGTGAAGTGCGGCGTATAACCATAGCCACCATCNCGTACGAATGGTGGATCCTTCCATCCTAATTCCAGATACGGCTTGAGCTCTTCATCCGGTACGTGTAATGCCACATGGGGAATAACCGTTGGATAGTAAAGAAAGAACGGATTGTCTTTATTTTCTCTAATGAATCTTAAAGCCTCCTCGTTAATGCGATCGGGAGCGTAATCCTTCCCTTTGAAGATGTCATAACTGCGAGGATCCGTTGGATNGGATCCTTTCGCTAAACCGGCATGTCCTGGAACAGGCGGGTCGTTGTTTAGGGTGATTCGTTTGTCATTNCTCCANAGGTANTTGGGATAGTAACTGTGGGCATGGCGTTGGCAATTGTAGCCAAAGAACCGATCAAATCCCTGAAAAATAGGGTCTCCTTCTGACCCCGGCCCACCGAGCCCCCACTTTCCAAATGCTCCGGTTTGATATCCCAGATCACCCAGCACTTCTGCCATCGTGATTGTGGAATCCGGTATCGGNCCCTGTCCTTCCGGCTTCAGTTCACTGTTATTACGAATAAATGCATGTCCGGGATGCTGTCCTGTCATNAGGACGCAGCGAGACGGTGCGCAAACGGCATTCCCGGAATAATTTCTTGTAAAATGCATACCCTCGGATGCTAACTGATCGAGATGGGGGGTCTTAATGAGTTCCTGACCATAGGAACCAAGCTCGCGATAGCCAAGGTCATCCGCCATGATAAGGATGATATTAGGCTTGTCCGCCTTGGCAACTGCTCCAATCCCCAACAGAACCAGAGCAACCATCAATTCAGAAAAGCCGCACTTACCTACCTTGATTAACCGCCTTCGTTTCATCTTGCCGTNCCTTANCANCGAGCCTATCGTAGAATGAGTNNANNNCTTCGTTTATNTGAAACCATNAGTATAGCAGTCATTCAGGAAAACTTATGAGTTTACCACTCTCCAATCAACGAATCCTGGTCATCGTGGGCGACATCTATGAAGATCTGGAACTATGGTACCCCAAGCTCCGGATGCTGGAAGCAGGAGCGGAAGTGGTTGTTGCGGGCCCCGAAGCAAACACTGTCTATGTCGGAAAAAATGGCTATCCATGCGAATCAGATGCTGCTTTACGTGACATCGATCCCTCTGCTTTTGAGGGTCTATTAGTCCCTGGCGGATTCATGCCTGATAAATTACGTCGAGAGCAAATTGTGTTGGACATTGTTCGTCATTTCCACGAAGAACAAAAACTAATCGCCGCGATTTGTCACGGTGGTTGGATTCCAATTTCCGCAGGAGTTTATCAGGGNATCCGCGTAACAGGCAGTCTCGGNATCAAAGATGATCTGATNAACGCCGGAGCGATTTGGGAAGACGCTGCCGTTGTGGTTGATAACCATCATGTCTCCAGTCGCAAGCCGGATGATCTACCTGAATTTTGCAGAGGCATGCTCGAAGTCCTGACTCGTACACATTAGAGCAGCAATTCCACGGTAGCCCTCATATCCATCTCGAATTCGATATCAACAATCGGCGGTCGCGTATTAAACCAAACTACTTCGGCAGGACTACCTGCAAGTTCAGGAGTCACAGCCTCCGCAATCAACGAGGGTGCATCATGAGCCGTGTAGACGTCAATGGTCGTCAATTCATTTGGCAAGGCTCCCAAGCCTCTCAAACGTTGTAGCATTAGACTCATCACCACCCCCGCTTTCTGCTGCAACGCATCGAAGCTTACTTCGCCAGCCCGAATAATATTCTCAACAGCAAGTGGCCCAATCAGCTCACCTCCACCAGCCACGACAAATGTACGATGAGCCTTGTCGGATGGACGAACAAAGGAGAAGGCATGTAACATGGTCTCGTCAGGAGCGTCTTCAACTGGAGCGACNTTGGTTCGCGCAATGGGGTTTTGCCCATCAATGATAAGTCCCCAAGATTCAAGTAACTGACGATAATCTTCATTGAATCCAATAAAGCCCCCCATTGAATGAGGTTCTGGGCATCGTAATTCAAATGCGCAGAGTTGTTCCACATTACCATCTTGTGTTTCGACAAACTGTCGTGCCTTTTGCATCCCTTCTTCCCACGGAAGCCAATGCCCTAGCGTAACATGTACAACTTCGAAACCCGCTTCCGCGACTACCCCTGAGCTATAAGGGTAAATTCCCTCCAAAAACGAATAGCCACGCCCGACATTATTTATCAACTTCATGTTTGCTTCATTTCAAATATTGATAACTGCTATGATAAAGCCTGAAACAAGACCTCAACAAGGAACTCTAATGCGATCCACACTCACCCTTATCCTAGCATTTTTCATGGCGACTCCATCGCAAGCCTCTCAACCAAACCGAGTAATGTTAGGTAAACCTGACGAGAATAACGAGCAGGCATTTATTGACATTCACGTGCCCCCGAAGCCGAACGGAACTTCGATTATCATTTGTCCTGGTGGTGGCTATGGAAGAGTAGTAGCCGGCCCGGAAGGGGAGAACATCGCCGTTTGGCTCGGTGAGCATGGGATTACCGGAGTCGTGCTTCACTATCGTCTGCCTCAAGGGCGTCATCAAGTACCACTTACCGACGCTCAGTCTGCGATGAAACATCTACGTGAACATGCTAACGACCTCCATTTAGATGGGGATAAAATCGGTGTGATGGGTTTTTCAGCAGGTGGACACCTCGCTTCGACGCTCGCCACGCATGCGACAACCGATGAACTTAGGCCAGCCTTTACCGTTTTAATCTACCCCGTAATTACGATGCGGGAGCATACTCATGGTGGTAGCAAACGGAATCTTCTCGGCCCCACCCCGAGTGACAAATTGATCAAACAATTTTCAAATGAACTCAGAGTGACGCCTCAGACTCCACCCACATTTTTAGCTCATGCTGTCGATGACAAACCAGTTCCACCTATCAACAGCAAGCTATTTCACGAAGCTTGTAAGAAGCACAAGGTACCTAGTATTTATCTAGAGCTGCCGGACGGCGGACACGGACTCAACGGATACCAAGGCCCGAGCTGGGACAAATGGCAAGCTAAATCCCTCACGTGGATACTGGACTTACCCAAATAACCGAAGAACTTCATCCCCCAAGGATTAGCTATTCAAAATATCGTGGACAACTTCACCGTGAACATCCGTCAGACGATAGTCACGTCCCTGGAAGCGATGGGTTAGTTTGGTATGATCCATTCCCATGCAATGGAGGATCGTTGCTTGCAGGTCATGAATATGCACCTTATTTTCAGCAACCGTGAATCCCAATTCATCACTGGAACCATATGAGATTCCGGGTTTCATCCCGCCTCCTGCCATGAACATTGTGTAGGCATCAGGAAAGTGATCTCGACCTAGCACCTGACTTTTGGCTGTCCGACCTTCCCTGAATGGGGTGCGGCCAAACTCGCCCCCCCATACGATCAGAGTCTCTTCAAACATTCCACGGTCCTTCAAATCCTTAATCAATGCGGATACAGCCTGATCCATTGGCATGCAACGATTGGTCAATCCATCCCGAATGCCGGTCGCCGCTCCCGTCCCATGAAAGTCCCAACCCCAGTCAAACAACTGAATAAACCGAACGCCATCTTCAGCTAATCGCCGAGCCAACAAACAGTTATTTGCAAAGCTAGCTTCACCAGGTTTAGCACCGTACGCATCCAGTGTTTCCTGTGTCTCTTTGGAGATATCCATCACACCAGGAACTGACATTTGCATCCTAAATGCTAATTCGTACTGAGCCATACGAGTAAGAGTCTCCTGGTTACCTAATTCCTGAGCCTGAAGTTGGTTGAGGTCGTTAAGTGCATCGAGAGTTTTACGACGCATCGCCCGATCCATCCCCTTCGGATTAGATACGTAGAGTACCGGGTCCCCTTTACTACGACACTGTACGCCTTGATAGATGGAAGGCAGAAACCCGGAACCCCAGTTGTCTTTTCCGCCACTCGGTGAAACACCACCGGAGATCAGAACAACAAATCCAGGTAAGTCCTGATTTTCAGAGCCTAAACCGTAAGTAGCCCAGGCTCCCATGGATGGGCGACCCTGACGGGGTGATCCCGTGTAAATGAGGAGCTGGGCGGGAGCATGGTTAAATTGTTCGGTATTAATCGATTTCACAATCGTCAAATCGTCAGCCACTTCTGCCAATTTCGGTAGGGCTGCAGACAGCCACTGCCCACTCTCACCGTGCTGCTTGAATTCCTGTGGAGTTCCTAAAAGCAACGGTCGGCCACTGGTGAATGCAAAACGTTTACCTTCATAGAATTCATCCGGACAAGGNTCATCCGTCCTCTTCACCAACTCCGGCTTGTAATCGAATAAATCCAAATGCGGAGGTGAACCAGCCATATGGAGATAAATAACCCGTTTGGCTTTCGCTGCAAAATGAGGTTGGCGTGGTGCCAGTGGGTTNACGACTTCAGCNGCTACNGGCTTAGCACCATCNANTGATGTCATCGCCATAGCACCTAAGCCTACGCCACACCCCTGAAGGAAATGACGCCTAGTTTTATTGGTTGCATTTTCGAAAAAGGGGTTCATCTATCTACCTCTTAGCCAAGGTTTCATCAAGGTTCAGCAGTACGTTTCCAACAATGGTCCAGGCGGCCGCTTCTGCCACATCCATTCCTTCNGGTAATTCCCCCAAAGGCATTGTCGATATTTCTTTCGCACTTTCCATGTCCACCTGATAATCGGCGACCACAGTTTCATATAGTTTTATCAGCCTTTCACGTTCCTGTTCATAAGGCAAACGCGCCAAAGCCAGGCGGAAACCGTAGCTGACTTTATCACCAACAGATTCACCACCTTCCCTAAGGATACGGCGNGCGAATGCCTGAGCGGCTTCGATATAAACCGGATCGTTCAATGTCACCAACGCCTGCAAAGGTGTATTTGTGTTGACTCGTCGAATCGTACATACGTTTCGACTCGGAGCATCAAATGTTGCCATCGATGGATAAGGTAAACTTCGGCGCCACTGAGTGTACAAGCCACGACGCCACTTATCACCACCTGACGAGGTCGTCCAGTCCGTTGAGCTCCCAAAAGCAGCGCTTAAGCCAAGCTTTGGACGAGGAGGGTTCACTGATGGCCCAAGCATTTTACGATCTAACAAGCCACTCACCGCCAGGGCCTGATCACGAATCATCTCCGCATTCAGGCGAAAGCGTGGTCCCCGAGCCAACAAATAGTTATAAGGATCCATTTTCTTATGCTGGTCAGTCGCCAACGAACTCTGACGATAAGTTGCCGACATGACGACAAACTTCAGAAACTCCTTCATGTCCCATCTCATATCTTTTTGAAACGTAACGGCCAGAAAATCTAACAATTCCGGATGTGTTGGAAAGTCTCCCTGTGCCCCGAACTCTTCACTTGTTCTCACAATCCCCTGGCCAAACAACTGCTCCCAATATCGATTGACGATGACACGGGCGGTTAANGGNTTGTCCTCACTAATCAGCCACTGAGCCAGGCCCAGACGATTAACTGGAGACCCTTCAGGAAAACCATGAAGCACCGCGGGGGTTCCTTCAGTAACCTCACCTTCCAACGCTTCAAAGTTCCCCCGAACCTGAATATGCGTTTTGCGTCGTTTATCTCCCATTAGTTCCCGCATAATTGGCACGGTCGCCGGCTTGATGCCGTCTCGCTGTTTCTTCACGGCCGCAATCTTATCGGTGAGTTCCTTGGGCGGTGGCACGACCTGAAGATAGTAATCATGCAGTATGTCTACATGCGTTTTCTGGGAAGCGTCATATCCTGAAGAAACGATATCGGAAACTACATTCGGCAGCACGGAAACATCACCTTCGTCCGTCGTCAGCGACAACCGAAAACTCCCTAGAGCGTGGCCTTTATAATTCTGGGTTAGTACTAATTTAATCTCGGTGCTGTCGGCCGTCCCGACTCTGTTACCGATCTGGAACACTGCAGTACTATCTTGTCCCGATGCTCCGCCAACCGCCCAACCACTTGTGGAACTCTGGACATCACCATCAATCGATTTGGCGATACTAAAGTTGTTCACAACGTCTCCTTCGCGTTGTTCAAAAGTCGCTGAGGCTGATGCAAACTCAATCGGCAGCAAACCATCAAGCGTGGCTTCATGCTTACCCGCAGGCGCCTTCGCTACCTGCTGCTTCCAGACCAGTTTTCGTTCAGCATCCAGCACACTGAGGACAAACCCATCCAGCCGTGAATAGAGATTATTATCGGATCGCGGCCAGATATTGATCAAATCGATCGAAGAAACTTTCCCCAGATCAATTTCAATCCAGGGATTTTCTTCAACGGCCGTATGCGTGACCGAATTATTGGTATAGACACCATCTGTGTTTCCATCGTTGGCTCGTTTTACCTCACCACCAAAATCTGTCGAGGATTGCTTTGCAATTCCACCCAATGCAATATTCTTGCCGCCGCTAAAAACCTCCAACTCAGCGATATGAATCATCTTCCCCTTACCAGGAAGATCAATCCGTACAATTTGCCCCTGCGGAGGTTCATTACGAGCACCTCCAAACGATCCGGACAATTCAGAAAGTACGAAGTTACCTCCGCCTCCACGTCCGGGCCCTTTGCCAGGCAACGTTTCATTTGCCAGAGCTTCCAACCGAATCGCCTTAATGTTTTTGAGCTTCGTCGAGAATACCAACTCATAGACATCTTTGGCCGCAGCTTCGCCTTTGACCGTAACAACGCCATTTCCGGACACTTCCATCGCGGCTCCGCTCTGGGCAGTGGCCTGTAATTCGGAAACAATGCCCCATTGCACCTCACGATCAACCTGCTGCTTCCAGGCTTCAACCTGTCTGGCAATGGCTTCCGGCGAGGGAGCAAGACGGGTTTCAAGCTCTTTAACCTGCAGTTCCAAATCATCTTTTTGTTGCTGTTTCTCAGGAGTCATTACACTCAAAAGAGGCTGCTCGTCAGCTCGATCTGCATCTTCAGTATTATTGAAGAATGCGAAGAATTTGAAATACTCTTCCTGAGTAATTGGGTCGTATTTGTGTGTATGGCACTGGGCACATCGAATCGTCGTGCCCATCCAAACCTGCATTGTTGTATTCACACGATCCACGATTGCCACATTACGAAATTCTTCATCGTTGGTACCACCCTCACTTTGCGTAAGGGTATTGCGATTAAATGCGGTCGCGATCAACTGCTCCTGGGTGGGCTCTTCGGTGAGATCTCCGGCAATCTGATCCAACGTAAACTGGTCGAAAGGTACATTTCGATTAAACGTATCGATAACCCAGTCACGATAAAGCCAGATTGTCCGTGAGGGATCATTAGCGTAACCGGCCGAGTCAGCATATCTGGCCAGGTCAAGCCACATGGTCGCCCAACGCTCGCCATAAGCCGGCTTCTTAAGCAAACGATCAACTAATTCCCCATATGCCTGAGGACGTTTGTCATTCACAAAGGTATCAACCTCCTCCAGAGTGGGTGGAAGCCCTGTCAAATCAAACGACAAGCGGCGAATAAGGGCGTACCGAGTTGCCTCCTCATTCGGTTGTAATCCCTGCTTTTCAATTTCAGCCAAAACAAACCTATCGATATTGTTCGCTGGCCATGTTTCGTTTTTCAGCTTTGGCAAAGCAGGTTTAACCGGAGCAACATACGACCAATGCTCTCCATAAATTGCCCCCTTGGCAATCCATTGTTTAATCAACTCAACTTCATCTACCGTCAAAGCGACTGCGTTTTCACCCGGAGGCATACGTGTGAATTCGTCATCGGCCGTAATACGATCCACAACTTCGCTTGCTTCCACATCACCTGGCTTAATTGCAAACGCGCCCTCCCGATCAATCGTCGCGTGATCGAACGTATCCAAACGCAAATCGGCCTTACGTTCTGCTTCGTCGGGACCATGACAGGTAAAACACCGGTTGGTCAGGAGCTTTCTAACTTTGTTCAGTTCAACATGACTCAGTTGCTGGTCATCGGCTTGCAAGACAACTGGTAGCGTCACACAAAAAAGCATCATGAGCATACCGAACATCGTTCGGGCAAGTGATGTTGTAAATAGATTCATAGAATTCCTAATGATGTAAAAACAGTCGCAACAATGACTCGCAACCGAAACATAGATCACCAACACTAAACCACCTTTTAATTATAGCTTGTGACACGGATTCAGAGTAAGCCTTAGATAACCCAGCAGCCTATTTCTGGAGGGTAAACCACCGTATTCCCAGGTTCTTCAATCCAAAATTACAGCAATTCGCGAATAGGTTCGCCTTCCGTAAGAATCGGTACCGGACGTCCGGCATTATTTAGGAACGATCGACGGGGATCGACACCGAATTTTTGATAAATTGTAGCCAGCAGACAATTGCTGTTCATAATCCGTTCCGTCGGTTCTTCGGCTCGCTTCCCGGTGGCTCCGATCACCTGACCCGTTGGAATCCCGCCGCCGGAAAGGAATACACTCATCGCCTGGGGCCAATGATCTCTCCCAGGACGGCCACTTACGTCCTGATTGCGGATTAGTGGGGTACGTCCAAACTCTCCACAGAAGATAAACAGCACCTTCTTATCGAGTCCCCGGGAGTACAAATCTTCAATCAAAGCAGAAACAGCCTGATCGAGAACCGGCACCTTTTCCTCATAAGATTTAAAGATATGAGCATTCACACTGTGGTCATCCCAGGTTGATGTTCGTCCGGTTTCTGGCCTTAGCCGAAACGCAGCCTGACACTGCACAAAACGAACTCCGGCTTCCACCAAACGACGACAAGTGAGAAGACTCTTGCCCCAATGCGTGTCACCATAACGCTCTAATGTAGACTTCTTTTCCAAGGTTAAATCGAAAGCGCTCTTAGCTAAAGAACTCGACAACATCGCCGCCGCACGTTGCTGGAAGAGATCCATCGAGGTCATCATCTTGGTATTATCGATATCGCGAGACAACCGATCGAGCTGTTTCAACACCTGCCTCCGCCGACTCAAATCAACAACGCCACCTTGCGAAATAGTCAAATCCCCGACGCCAGCACCCGTTTGATAAACAGGCACTGGATCATATCGGTTAGCACCACTCGCCGTCTCTAAATTCGGCGACGGCATATAGGCCTCACAGGATGCTCCCAAGTAAGCAGCTCCCGCTCCATAACTCGGTGTATTTGCTACATAAAACGGCAGGGGATTCTCAGAATACTCCGCATGTTTTGCGACCACCGAACCAAGATCCGGAAACTCAGACCGCGGCAGGTTCTTAGCCACGGAAGAATATCCGGTCAAAAATCGATTCGTCCCACCTGAATGCTCTGCTCGCTCATGATACAAACTTCGCAACAACGTGAACTTGTCGGCGATCTTTGAGAGCCGAGGCATTAGCTCACAAATCTCAATGCCACTGACGTTTGTTTTAACGGGTCGTAACGGCCCGCGATATTCCGCCGGTGCCTCTGGCTTCATATCAAATAAATCCAAGTGACTCGGCCCGCCGTTGGCCCAGAACAGAATAACGGAAAAGTCTTCTTTCAACTCCGGGAGGGGCTGACCTTCTGCGTCACGCACAACCTTCGCAGAGGCAAGTAAGTCATCTCCCGGGCGTAAACCTGAGCACAACGCCCCCATACTCAGGGCACCTAACTGTAGCCATTGCCTACGGTTGAACGGCCCTGAACACGGTTGGGAACTACTTAATCCCGGTCGGAGGCTTGAGGTTAATTCGGTCATACACGTACTATATACCAAAGATTAGGTATAACTCTGCAACATTTTCCATAAGATATAAGAGTGTCCACCAATTCAGCTACCGAGAAAAAACACAGTGAAGCGTAAATTTGAAGATTTTGAACTAGGCGAGGTCATCGGGATCGGGACGGTCGGTACCATTTACCGAGCGACTGAAAATCCGACCAAACAAACTCGCGCTGTCAAAATCCTTCAACACGGGGTCTCTCAGGATGAAAATATCGTTTCACGTTTTGAACGCGAAATGTTAATCTTGTCGAAATTAAACCACCCAAATATCGTGAGCTATTACGGCGGGGGACGAACGGAAGATGGTCGACTTTTCTATGTCATGGAATTAATCGAAGGCGGCACGTTAAAACAATTATTACAGGCACACAACAAGCTTTCCTGGCATGAAACGATCAATTACGGCATTCAAATTTGTTCCGCACTCCAGCACGCTCACAATCACGGAATCGTACACCGAGATCTTAAGCCGGCCAACCTTTTCCTAACCTACGAAGGGCAGTTGAAACTAGGAGACTTCGGCATCGCACTCGATACGGGTGAATCGGATCTAACAGCCAGCGGCATGACCGTCGGTTCCTGGCTCTATATGTCTCCTGAGCAAATCCGGGGCGAAGAAATCATTACTGGCCAGGCAGACTTATATTCTCTCGGCTGTCTGTTTTACGAAATGCTCAGCGGAGGTCCCCCGTTCCAGGGAACAAGCTTCCCGGTCATTTTCGAACAACACCTCAAAGAGATACCTACCCCTTTACATATTAACGTTCCGGAAACGCCCAAATCTCTTCAGGACGTCGTCCTACAACAACTTTCCAAGGCCCCGCAAGACCGACCGTTCAATGCAAGAATGATCCAAGGGATTATGTCAGAGTTGAAATTTGACTGGGAAGAAGACGAGCAAAGATACCAAAAAGAGCTAAGCCGCTTACGAATTGCATTCGACGCCGACCCATTTACGGTCTATACGCCGAGCAGAGACGTTCCCTGGAAAACTCTGATACTCTGGTTTGCTATCCTTGGCATGGGGATTACCATCCTAGCTCTCTTACAGAACTCGTAAAGCATTCCCCTGAATCTGCCGCAACTCTTCTTGCAGCAAGGCACCTAGCTCTAAAACGGAGACAGCCTGTTCAACATGTTGTTGCTGTCCAAAACCAACAATCGCACTGTCAACCAGACCATGGCTTAGAACAAATCTAAGGCACAGCTCTGCCAACGGCACTTCGGGAAACATCTCTTCTAAACGCGACGCGAGTTGCCTATCACGTTCATACAGACTCAAGGGGAAGAATTTTGTTTGGTAAGTATAAGGCGATGGCTTCCGCAGAAGTAGAGCCCCACCCGCAAAAACACGAATCGCAAACACACCGACACCGGAAGACTGACCGTAACGCATAATGGCTCCATGGTGATGCCATCCTGCTTCATCAGCCTCATCACGATGATCCGAAACTTCATATCCGGCACTAATATTCGTGGCACTAAACGGAACCTGCAAAGAAGAAACACGTCCCGTAGCCAGCACTTGCTCTACGGCATCAGCGTCACCTGTCGCCGTTAATCCAACCTGCCCAATCACCCCTTCGCGTTGCAACTGTTCGAGTGTCGACAGCACTCCGTTTTCCCCCGTCACATCTGCCACACTTAACGACGTCGGCTGAGAACCTCGTTGGTTTGTAATCGCATTATGAACCTGAACAAGCGTAATTTGTTGACGTCGAAGTGCCTTCAGAGATTGTTCAACACTTCGACGTACCCCCGCTGGAATATCGCTCAAGTGCTCGGGTAACACACGAACTTTCGTGGCAACCATCACTTCGTCAGCAATCCCTAATTCTGCAAAACAACGGCCAAGGTTTAATTCACTCCGGCCAGCTCCATAGGTCCGCGCTGTATCAAACCAATTGATCCCGAGCTCTAGGGCCCGTCGCACTGAAGCGAGTTGATTACTGTAGTCGTCACCTGTCAGATTTCCTGACAATGGGCCGCAGCCGAATGCAATCCGAGACACCTTCAATCCTGTCTCCCCAAGTATTCGGTATTGCACCAGGTTACCCTCCCCTAACAGGACGCCATCAATTCCGAGATGCGGGATAGATTAATATTGCCACCGGAGATCACACAAGCAACCCGAGTGTGCTCTGCCTCGAAATCCATCTTCACGGCGGCCGCATACGCAGTTGCTCCGGAGGGTTCAATTAACAACTTCGCTCGTTCCATCATCAGTTTCATGGCATTTGCGATCTGCCTATCGTCCACAACGACAATTTCATCCACCAGATCCCTGATGACCGGCCAGGTCAAGTCACCCAAACTTGTGAGTAAGCCGTCAGCGATGGTAGTCGGGGAGGTTTGCGGGATCAATTTACCAGCACGCTTACTTTGAAATGCGTCGTCTGCCCCTGCCGGTTCAGCGCCAACAATCCGAATCGCCGGATTAAGCG
Source organism: Planctomycetaceae bacterium (assembly GCA_002705165.1). Lineage (GTDB taxonomy): Bacteria > Planctomycetota > Planctomycetia > Pirellulales > Pirellulaceae > UBA721. The sequence continues at coordinate 19,405 of PAJC01000075.1, forward strand.
CTTTGGCAGCAATCGCAATCCCACTTAAAAGTCCGCCACCACCTACGGGCGCGATAATCACATCCAAATCCG
>PAJC01000076.1 GCA_002705165.1 Planctomycetaceae bacterium
TGAGCCGCGGAAAATGGTTTTACTGGGGGCCACCAAGGGTCGACAGGCAGGCGCATTGTCCTTGGTTGAAATGGGAGTTATCAGAACAGGCCTCAAGTTGGAACTAGGTCTTGTTAATCTACAGGCTGAGAACCGGGTCCACACACAGACACTTCAACGCATTGAAATCAGCGATTGAAAATGCCAGATGATGTACATATGTACACTATTCAGCAAGAGCTAAAAAAACGCAACTGACCAAAATTTTGGAGTCGCGTTTTTTATGAGTCGGGGCGGTGGGATTCGAACTCACGACCTTCTGGTCCCAAACCAGACGCGCTAACCAGGCTGCGCTACGCCCCGCTGAGGTGACGTTTAATTTAACTAGCGGCCCTCAGTTCGACAACCCCTGTAAGTTGATGTTTTTAGGCCGCTCGATCTTTTTGTGCCGAGCCGTCGGTTAGCACGTCCATCAACCGGCAAAACTCTTCCGAGCTCGTGAAATTGATCACGATTTTGCCAGCACCTTTTTCCTTTTCGGAAATCCTGACCCGGGTGCCTAAAGCAATCTTCAGTTGCTTCTCGAGCAGTTCGATTTGAGCCGACTTTGTCTTAGCCGGTTTGCTAGCCGAGCCTTTGCCGGTCTGGTCGTTCATGAGTTTGCGATGCACATGCTGTTCGATGTTGCGTACGCTAAGAGACTCACGGACAATACGTCCACAAAGATCGATCTGCTCCATGGCACCCAGTGGTAGCATGGCTCGGGCATGACCAGCGGTAATCAGCTGTTGGTGGATGGCGTCTTGCACCTGCTCAGGTAACTCAAGTAAACGAATAAGATTCGAGATGGTGGAGCGATCCACATTGAGTCGTTTTGCCAGTTCGGCCTGAGTGCATTTGTGTTGTTTGAGATATTGCTTAAAGGAGGCCGCCTTTTCTAGCGGCCCGAGGTCTTTTCGTTGCAGGTTTTCAATGATGGCCAATTCAGCTGCTTCACGATCCGAAGCTTTCCGGATTTGTGCTGGGATGGTTTGCCAGCCCAGTAGTTGGGCGGCTTTGAAGCGTCGTTCCCCCGAGATCAACTGATATCGGTTCCCTGTTTGCCTCACCACGATTGCCTGAAGAAGGTCATGTTGTTTTAGACTGGCAGCCAGTGCTTCTAGTTGGGTCGAGTCGAATTGAGTCCTTGGTTGGTAGGGGTTCTCATCGATATTGACGAGCGGTAACATGTTGTAGCCATCCGGAGCCGTTACGGCCTTTTCAGACGTTACCGGTCCCGGAGATGATGTGTTGGTTTTCTGTGGAGGTTGTCCCAGCAGATCTGCTAGGCCTTTTCCAAGCCGACGATTTTTATTCACGTTCTAATACCTCCATACACAGTTCTGTGTAGGCTCGAGCTCCCCGACTTCGTGGAGCATATTCCAGGATGGGTTTGTTGTAACTGGGGGATTCGGCAAGTAACGAATCTCTGGGGATGACGGTGTCAAATACGATTTCGCCAAAAAACTCCCGGACCTCATGGTCGATCTCACCGGTTAGTTCGAGTTGCGGATCGTACATGGTTAGTACAATGCCCCCGAATTCAAGTTGGCTTCCTTCTTGCTGCATGACATCACGTATCACGTGGATCATCTGAGTGAGACCTTCCATAGCAAAGTATTCACATTGAATCGGCATAAAAACTTCAGTGGACGCTGATAATGCAGATTGTGTGAGAGGGCCGACACTCGGTGGGCAGTCAATGATCACGAAATCATACTGAGCAGTGTCGGTACGGATATGTGATTGCAATTGATTGCTTTCTACATACTCTCCGTTGGCCAGAACAGAGACGTCTTGAAAACTACGACTGCCGGGAAGCACGTCAAGATTCTCGTAATGTGTTTTTTCGATTGAATCTGCCAGTGTTTCATGATTTACCAACGGGTGGCGATCCGTGGGGTGATGACCTAGGCCTGTCGTGGCATTACATTGTGGATCCAGATCGATCAAAAGCGTGGCGCACCCTGCCTGCCCAAGACCGGCGGCCAGGTTAATAGAGGTGGTGGTTTTACCGACACCTCCTTTCTGATTTGCGACGCACAATACGCGTGTCACTACGACGATCCCTCTTCATTAGTAGGCGTGATGTTAACTGAATAGATATGACGATTTTAATCCGTTACGGTGTTTTAAGAGAATAGCAGATTGTTTCACGTGGAACTTTTCGGAAAAGAAGCCAGCAACTCAGGGAAGCGTCGTGTTTTGTTATGACCATTTTGTTAACAGCTCGTTCTGTCTTATTCGGGGGCGTTTTCACGTTGTTCAATTCCGATTCGGGCTGCAAGCTAGCTCCTTAGGAAAGTTGTTTCACGTGAAACTTTNGCTCGGAAGGNTTAAANACTCCTNNGTAATTCACTCTTTTACATCATTCCGACCACTTCCCCTTNGGGANGGCACCTCTACAATAAANAGCATATGACCAACATNGATTCTGGTGTCTAGGNCAGAACTAAATTTGTGACAAGGATGCAACNGAGGAGTTCAAAATCGTGTCTCAGGTAGAACAAATACCCTATAAAGTTAAAGACCTTTCATTGGCAGCTTGGGGACGCCGCGAAATCATTTTGGCGGAGAATGAAATGCCAGGCTTGATGGCATTACGTAGCAAGTATGGCGAATCCAAACCTTTGGCTGGTGCTCGGATTGCCGGCTGTCTGCATATGACCATTCAAACCGCTGTTTTGATTGAAACNTTGGTGGAACTGGGGGCAGATGTTACCTGGTCAAGTTGTAACATCTTTTCCACTCAGGATCATGCCGCAGCCGCTATCGCAGAAGCCGGAATNCCCGTCTANGCGTGGAAGGGAATGACCGAAGAAGAATTCGATTGGTGTATCGAACAGACTTTAGTCTTCCCGGATGGCCAGCCGTTAAACCTGATTTTGGATGACGGGGGTGATCTGACAGCCATGGTGCATGATCGGTTCCCNGAATACCTGGCAGAGATCCGAGGGATTTCNGAAGAGACCACTACNGGCGTACATCGCTTGTATCAGATGTTTAANAATGGGCAACTNCAGGTCCCTTCCATTAATGTGAATGACTCGGTGACAAAAAGTAAGTTTGATAATCTCTACGGGTGCCGCGAGTCACTTGTGGACGGTATTAAACGAGCGACGGACGTTATGATTGCCGGTAAGGCGGCAGTTGTTTGTGGCTATGGTGATGTGGGTAAGGGCAGTGCTCATTCACTGCAACGATTTGGTGCTCGTGTTATCGTGACTGAAATNGATCCCATTAATGCGTTGCAGGCATGCATGGAAGGTTTTCAGGTGATGACGATGGAAGAGGCGGCTCCGATTGGAAATATCTTCGTTACCACAACCGGTAACAAGGATGTCATTCGGGGGGAGCATCTGGAGGTGATGCCAAACGATGCCATTGTTTGTAACATTGGTCACTTTGATACCGAAATTGATGTTGCCTGGTTGAATACGAATGAGTCGTTGGTCAAAGAGGAGATTAAACCACAAGTCGACCGTTACACCTTTCAGGATGGACACTCAGTTATCTTGCTGGCNGAAGGTCGTCTGGTAAACCTAGGTTGCGCTACCGGCCATCCATCGTTTGTAATGTCCAACTCCTTCTGTAATCAGGTGATGGCTCAGATCGTGCTGTGGACGGAACCTGATAATTATGAGATCGGTGTTCACTTTCTGCCGAAGGAACTCGATGAGGAGGTTGCTCGTCTGCACCTCGANCAACTGGGTGCAAAACTGACNGTCCTNACGGAAGAGCAGGCTGACTATATTGGCGTCCCTGTTGNAGGTCCNTANAAGCCTGGTCACTATCGGTATTAACCANACGANCACATAAGGTTTCACGTGAAANGATGTGGGTCTTTGTCCTGAAGGAATCGNTCCCGTCAAACAAGTGTTTCACGTGAAACCTTAAAAAACAGTTGGCGTTAACAATAGTTTTTGTTTGAAGGAATCTGAGAGCACGATGGTTCAGATTGAAGCTTTCCAGGGATTACGTTATGACCTGGCACATGTTGGATCTTTAAGTGATGTGATCGCGCCACCTTATGATGTGATCGATCCTGAATTCCAAAACCAGCTATATGAAATGCACCCGGCAAATGTAATTCGTTTGATTCTCAATCGGGAAGAACCGGAGGATGAATCCGGTGATGAAAAATATGAGCGTGCCGCTCGATTCCTAAGACAGTGGCAACGCGAAGGTGTGTTGTCAGCTGAATCTCATGCATCCGTGTACGTCTATCATCAGGAATTTACTTATTCCGNCACGACCTTTGTGCGAAAAGGTTTTATGTGCCGTATGCAGTTGGAGANGCTTGGTGAAGGGAAAGTATACCCTCATGAAGAAACTCACTCAGCAGCCAAGGTNGACCGTCTGAAACTATTTAATGCCACCAGAGCAAACCTGAGTCAGATCTTTGGGATCTATCCTGACGAAGAAAATCAGGCTCAGTCTATTCTGGAAAGNGCGATTGTTGGAAAGACACCGTTGGAAGCGACGGATCATCTGGGAGTTGTGCACCGGCTGTGGGTCGTCGATGATTTGCAGACGATCTTGGGGTTGCAAGCTAAAATGTCAGATAAAGCGATGTACATCGCAGATGGGCATCATCGGTATGAGACAGCCTGTAANTACCAACAACAGTTGCGTGAGTCTGGGGAATTGACNGACCGGCATCCGGCTAACTGCGTACTAACAATGTGTGTCAGTATGAATGACCAAGGGATGATTGTCCTTCCAACTCATCGTTTGTTCAAAGGGTTGCCTGCCTATGACTCGGGAACCTTGATNTCCAAAATTGAAACCGANTTTGACACGGAAGTGATTGGCACTGGCTGCGANCTTGCAGGTACCGTTTGGGAACAGATTGAAGTCGATGACTCTCAGGATGCGGTGGGATTGTACTGCCCGGTTGATGATACCTGGGTTCTTGCAACACTCAATACAAACGGTTTGGAAAAGCTTGCCAAAGTCGCCAGTGACCGTACCGATGACTGGCAAGGTTTAGGAGTGTCCATACTNCATCGCTTGCTGATCCAAACCTGTCTTGGCCATGATTCACTGCCGAAGCCTAAATATGTGCACCTTGTTCAGGAAGTCGTTGATAGTCTTAAAGCNGGTAGNGATGATGATGGGGAATCATTCGGCCTGGCCGCGCTGGTGATGCCAGCCACTTTAGAGCACATCCGGACGATCAGTAAGAATGGTGAGCGGATGCCAGCCAAAAGCACNTACTTCTATCCAAAACTTCTGAGCGGTCTGGTAATNAATAGCCTGCAATAGCTTCAGCGAGGCGTACCGACTTAGTTAGTTTCGAGTGAATCAAAAGTCAGGCGTGNCCGCTTTGAGAAACCGCGAACTTTGTCGTGGTCTTTTCGGCCGGGTGCAGACTCAACTCCACTGGCCGTATCGACAGCTTGCGGTCGCGCAGTCATGATTGCATCGATGACATTCTCGTCCGTAATGCCGCCCGCAAGGANAANNGGATACCCCCCGAAATAACNANNCTTAAAATTGAGTGTTTCCCAGTCTAGTTGTTGACCAGTTCCGCCATAGGCTCCTGGTTGATAGGCATCTAANAGGATCGCCTGGATTGNTACATCGAAGGTGGTACACGCTGCGAGATAATCAATNATTTGTGTCGGGTCGGTAGATTGNCATCGAAAAGCTTTGATGATCGGTAGGGGGGATAGATTCTTGAGGTAGTAAGGNTCTTCGTCTCCATGCAGTTGGATATAATCAAAGCCGATTGCTGTTTGTAAGTCACGAATAACTTCAAGAGTTTCGTTGACAAACAGGCCGACCAGTTTGATCTCGCCACGTACAGCTTCGGCAATCGTGATAGCCAACTGCGAAGAAATACTCCGCGGACTTGCGTGGAAAAAATTCAAACCAATGGCGTCTACGCCTGCCTCTACGCACATTTTGGCATCTTCTATAGAAGTGATGCCGCATACTTTGGTTTGGAATAGTTGTGTCATGGNATTCAATTTNCCTCTTCGGNTCGCTACNTTTTAGCGAACCGTCATATTTTAACGCTTCTCGTTATAAGATGGAGGAGATAGCGAGACTTGCAATCTGCGAACCATCATTTTACAGCGATTAAATGGTATCTGCCGAACAATAAAGATGAGCCGGTCGGTTTTTAATTATCTGACCCTTCAGGTTAGTTCAGGGGTAGGAAGCCACAAGCCATGTATGAATCTTATTATCAATTGAGCGGACGTCCGTTTAATTGCTCACCTAATACGGAATGTTTCTTTGCCGTCGACTATGTACGTGACTCACTTTCGCAGCTAGTGCGGATTGTGACCCGGAGTGAAGGTGTCTCGTTAGTAGCTGGTCCTACCGGGACCGGCAAATCCTCTGTATGCCAATTGTTAGTTGAGCACTTTCAGTTCAGTCATCAGGTTATTTATTTTCAGCANGGAGTGTTTTCGAGTCGTCATGCGTTCCTTGAGAGTGTGGTCCTTGCTTTGGGGATTTGCAACNCGCGAAATTCCGAAGCTCAAAACCGGGCGGCCATTCAGCAACACTTGTTTAATCTTGATGAACATCCCCGTTCCTTGCTTCTAATTATTGATGATGCACATCAGCTATCTGCAGAAATATTGGAAGAGTGCCGCCAATTGACCAGCCTTGTATACGGTGGTGCTACCCGAGTGCATCTGGTCTTAGCCGGGGCACTCAAACTCGAAGATTCGCTAGCGTATCCGACGCTGGCCTCACTCAATCAGCGTATTGTTCACCGCTGCTACCTTTCANCGNTGTCTGCNATGGAAACACGCGCGATGATCGGGGATTGTATTACCACGGCCGGCGGCGTGATTTCCGAGTTGTTTACTCGGGATGCATTGCGCAAAATTTATGAATACACCGAAGGTGTGCCTCGAATTATTGTGCAATTAGCAGACCGGGCAATGTTACTTGGAATGAAGCGGGAGCAGGCTACGTTGGATTCTTACGATATCGAACTGGCGTGGTCAGATCTCCAGCAACTTCCAGAACCCAAGACGCAGGAAGAGCTCGCTCAACCTGTAACTCCGGCTTCTAGTTCCATCGAATTCGGGCTGTTGTCTGATTAACATTCCGAGTATTTGCTGATGTCTAGAGTTACCGTTACNGGTGGTGCCGGATTTATTGGATCTCATTTGGTTCATGCACTCCTTGCCAAAGGACATGAAGTTTGTGTGATAGATAATTTTTCCACCGGCCACCTTTCGAATCTTCAGGACGTGTTGGAACACATTGAATTGGTGGAAGGCTCTATTCTGGACGAGGATTCTTTGGCTCGCGCGGTAAACAACTCCGAGTTGATTTATCATCAGGCGGCTCAGGTTTCTGTTCCCTACTCGCTGGAAAACCCTCAGCATACGATGGAAATCAATGGGGAAGGTACTTGGCGAGTATTGGAGGCGGCTGCCCGCACGGATTGTCGCCGCGTCATTTATGCGGGCTCGAGCAGTTGTTANGGGGATGTTANTAATCCAATTCAAACAGAGACAGATGAAATTGCACCGATCTCGCCCTATGGTATTTCCAAATATCAGGGCGAAGAACATTGTCATGCGATGGCTGCATCAGGCAGNCTCGAGACAGTGGTCCTNCGGTATTTCAATGTGTTTGGTCCCGGGCAGGATCCATCAGGNCCTTATTCGGCTGTGATTCCAAGATTCATTACGTTGATTCTGGNTGGACAGCAGCCAATGATTTTTGGTGANGGAACCCAGTCACGAGACTTTACCTTCGTTGAAAATATTGTGGCAGCCAACTTGTTGGCTGCCGATGCTCAGGATATATCCGGGCAAAGTATCAATATTGCCAACGGCCGTAGCATTTCTTTACTCGAATTGACGGGNTTTNTGAGCCGCTACCTTCAGTGTGATGTGAGTCCTGAATTCTCAGAGGCTCGTGAAGGAGATATCCTTCATAGCTGTGCTAATATCTCTAAAGCAACCGACTTGCTGGGGTATGTGCCAACAGTTGGTATCGAGGTAGGCCTGGAAGCTACAGTCAAAGCCTTTCGCGGTGATNTGGAATGAACGACTGGAAAGTAATTGTTTCTGTTGCTACCTACAACGAACGGGAAAATATTGAACGCCTTGTTGTTGCGATTCGCAAAGCGGTGGGCGATATCCATGTGCTTGTGATTGATGACGGCAGTCCCGACGGAACAGGCGACTGGTGTGAACAGTTTGAGCAGGGGCATGACTGGTTNCATCATATTCAACGTGGAANTAAGCAAGGTTTAGGAACTGCCACGATCTGTGGAATGCAGTANGCCGTGGAACAGGGATATAGTNTGTGGATTGGCATGGATGCNGACTTTAGCCATCCACCGGANAAATTGCCGGCTCTGGTTCAAGCAATGGGAGATCCAAAACGACCGATCGCCGATGTGGTCATTGGCTCGCGATATTGTCCTGGGGGGGGAGTAACAGGGTGGCCTCTTAAGCGAAGGATCATGAGTCGCGGTGTGAATCTTTATGCGCGAATTTTGATGGGGCTGTCTCCGAAAGATTGCTCCGGTGCCTTTCGCTGTTGCCGGACNGATTTGCTCGAAAAGCTGGATTTTTCAGCAATCCAGTCGACCGGNTATTCATTTTTCGAGGAATTCCTCTGGCACCTGAAACGTCTGGGAGCACGCATNGTTGAAGTTCCGATTATCTTTGTGGATCGTGAATATGGACAATCTAAATTGAATCGTCAGGAAGCATTNCATTCCTTATGGANGATGTTCAAGCTGGGGATTCGCAACTGGCTGCGATGGGGATGAATTTGAGTTAGAATAGCATGCAATCTAACCGAACGCGNTCGGCAANCTAANGAGCGTNAAGGTTATTTAGAGCCTAATTACTAACTCTGATATCACTGAAAGGGTGCATATGAGAATTGCACTATATCCTCTGCTCGTTGGCGTCTTCTTTTTATTCAGCGTTTCTGTTTCCCAAGCCGAGATTGGCATTGAGATTCAGTCTGGTGAACATGATCGAACGGGAACACCGGTGAAAGTAATTGTTGACGCCAAAGAGGCGTTGATGACAAGTCGGGCGATGATCAACATCAACGGTAACGAAATTCACGGACAAGTTTGCGGGCTAGGTTTGGANTCGTTGCGTGAANTGGGAGANGTGGANGAAANAGCCAGTCGGCGTGAGTTGCATTTCATTCTTCCAGAATTACCTGCAGGCAAAAAAGTCAAAGCAACGGTAACATTTGGTTTGCCGGATAAAGCTGAAAAAAACAGTTTTCGTTTTGAAGACACNGAAGGGTTGTCGACGGATNTAATTCTGGGTGACCGGCCTGTTATGCGTTATATGTATGAAACACTTGATACCTCCAGTCAGGAACGCATTGGTGAAACCTACAAAGTTTACCACCATGTTTACGACCCCCTGGGGAAAGGATTTGTTACCAAGGGGCCCGGCGGTTTGTTCCCTCACCATCGTGGTCTTTTCTATGGCTTCAATAAGATAAGTTACNCGGTTGATGGGCAGGCGATGNCGGCTGATATCTGGCATTGCCGTAGCGGAGAATCACAAGCGCATGTGGAAGTTCGTTCCGAGGTCACTGGAAATGTGCTGGGACGACATCTGTTGGAGATTGATTGGAAAGGCAAAGACGGCCAGCCCTTCGCCACAGAATGGCGAGAACTTTCCGCCTACAATGTTGAGGGGGGAGTGATGATCGAGTTTGCTTCCAAANTGAAAACGCTGGTGGGTGAAATTAAGTTGGCCGGTGACCCNCAACATGCTGGGTTTCAATTTCGAGGTTCTCAGGAAATTCCGGACAAAACGGCAGCTCAAACCTATTATGTTCGTCCGGATGGCAAAGGAGAGCCCGGAGCTTTTCGTAACTGGCCCGGAAATAAAGACCATGTCAATTTAAAGTGGAATGCGTTGTGCTTTGTGTTGGGTGATGAGAGGCTTACCTGTTGTTATCTTGACCACCCGGAAAATCCCAAGGAAGCTAGATTCAGCGAACGTAACTACGGTCGGTTTGGATCTTACTTTGANTACACCGTCAAAGAAAATAAACCTCTCCATCTCAAGTATCGGATCTGGTTGCAATATGGAGAAATGACGATTGANGATATTGATGAATTCAGTCGGGATTTTGTGACTTCACCAACAGCGATGCAGCAGTAAAACTGGATAAAACCAAAGATTGCACCCGCCTGCGATGCAATCTAGAATTTGATTCTAAATACGAATACACGTCTCTATAGAGGTAGATAATATGTCTGAAAACACGGGCGGTTCCATTGATAATGTGATGCAGGAAAGCCGGTTGTTTCCCCCTTCCGAAGAATTTCTAAAGGGCTGCGAANTCAATTCGNTGGAGGCCTACCAGGAGCTATATGACCGTGCGGCGGCTGATCCAGTTAAGTTTTGGGGTGACTTAGCCAGAGAAGAGTTACATTGGTTTCAGGACTTCGAACAAACGCTCGAATGGAAGGAACCAGACGCGCAATGGTTCTTAGGTGGTACGACGAATGTTTCCTACAACTGCCTCGATCGTAATCTGGAAGCCAATGGAGATAAGACAGCGATTATTTGGGAAGGTGAGCCTGGCGATATTCGGACTTTCACTTACAAAGAACTTCACAGCGAAGTTTCCCGTCTGGCCAACGCATTCAAAAAAGCGGGTGTTGAAAAAGGAGACGTCGTTTCTATCTATATGCCGATGGTTCCCGAACTTGCCTTTGCCATGCTGGCATGTGCTCGTATTGGTGCTGTGCACAGTGTGATTTTCGCTGGATTTTCTGCGGAGTCGATTGCTGATCGTAATAACGATGCCAGTGCGAAAATACAGCTCACAGCCGACGGCGGATATCGCCGGGGCAAGGTGTTGGCATTGAAGAGNATTGTCGACGAAGCGTTGGANAAGTCTCCGACGGTTGANACCTGTATCGTACTTAATCGAACGGACTCACAAGTTTCGATGAAAGAAGGACGAGATATTTGGTGGCACGAATTGGTTGAGTCGGTTGATGATCACTGCCCGGCCGAGCCGCTTGATTCCGAAAGCCCGCTTTTTATTCTTTACACGAGTGGCTCTACTGGAAAGCCCAAGGGAATCCAACATACAACCGCCGGTTATAACCTCTATGTAAAGAAGACTTTTGAGTGGGTGTTTGATATCCGTGATGATGACATCTACTGGTGTACTGCCGACTGTGGTTGGATTACGGGTCACAGTTATATTGTTTATGGTCCACTGAGTGCCGGTGCCACGTGTGTGATGTTTGAAGGTGCTCCGAACTATCCTGCAGAAGATCGCTTCTGGGATTTGGTGGAGAAGCATAAAATTACGATCCTATATACAGCACCCACGGCGATTCGCGCCTTTATTAAATGGGGTGACGAGCATGTAGAGAAACATGATTTAAGTAGCCTGCGACTACTGGGTACCGTTGGTGAAGGGATTAATCCTGAAGCCTGGATTTGGTATCACGAAAAAATTGGTGGTGAGCGATGCCCGATTGTTGATACCTGGTGGCAGACAGAAACCGGTGGCATCATGATGAGCCCTCTTCCTGGAGCTGTTGCTACAAAGCCAGGTAGCTGTACGAAGCCATTGCCCGGAATCCTTCCGGCTATTTTAGATGAGACCGGACAGGAAGTTGGTGAGAATCAGGGTGGTATGCTTGTGATGACTCATCCATGGCCTGGTATGTTGCGAGGAATCTGGGGTGACAATGAGCGGTACAAAGAACAGTACTGGTCGAAGTTTGAAGGTAAATACCTGGCAGGCGATAATGCACGATGTGATCAGGATGGTTACTACTGGATTATGGGACGTATCGATGATGTCATTAATGTTTCAGGTCACCGTTTGAGTACGATCGAAGTGGAAAGTGCTTTGGTGAGTCATCCGAAGGTGGCTGAAGCAGCTGCTGTTGGTCGTAAGGATGAGATTAAAGGCCAGGCCGTTGCTGTCTTTGTAACGTTGGTTAATGCGGAAGCATCGGATGAGATGAAGCAGGAACTGAAGATGCATGTCCGAAAAGAAATCGGAGCGTTAGCTCAACCTGATGACATCCGTTTTACCGGGGCTTTACCAAAAACCCGTAGTGGTAAAATCATGCGACGACTATTGCGTGATATCGCTGAGGGTAAAGAAGCTGTTGGGGATACGACAACGCTTGAAGATTACTCCGTCCTAGCTCAGTTGCGAGCGAACGACGAGTAGCTTGCACGGATCACAANNTCATAAAAAGAAAGAGCCATTCACGTTAATNGTGAATGGCTCTTCTNGTTAGGTNNNCTTANCTTNGGGNGTTAGTTGCCGGCTGTGGCAGCNCCCTCNTCCTGCTGGGTNGCCAGTCGGCGATCNGCATCTTTCCAAATCCGNATCATTTCNTCCGGCTCTTCNAAGTTNAGGTAAGTNGGNGGTTCGTTCGCGGCAACTCTAGTTGCCATCCCGGCAATTCTCCAACCATCCTGTTGCTGNCGCAAAATCCAAATGATGTCAAACTGGCGGGTCAGTCCGTCGTTACCGGGTTCTGTCCACAGGCTTGTCACATAGGCTCCACCGGAGACCATTTCAACTCCACCCACTTCGAAGCTTGCATCGGGTGACCCCGGGCTGCGCACAACCAAATCGTGCTTTTCAGTTTCTTCTTTAGCTTTGGTTGTCAACAGATTTGAAATCTTGTTGTCGTCACCTAACTGCAGGGCTGAGAGGAAGTCTTGGACGATCAGCTGTGGAGTAGCATCATCTAGAATTGGTTCGCCAAGCTGAGATGATGTGGCTTCGTTCTCGTCCAGCTCGGTCGCAATGGTTACTTCTGGAACTTGTAATCTTCCGGTAGTTTCGGCTGACTCCGCGTTATCACTCGAATCGGAGCAGCCTGTGAGACAGATCGTGATGATCCCCAGGACACCGGAGAGTTTGGATAAATCTGAAAATCGCATGGAATCAAAGCCTTCCCATAAATACAAAGACGGTTTTTCGTCCGAGTATCTTCGAAAAAATGGTTACTTCTGTAAAGACGAATCACTCAACGAGTCGAAAAAGATAATGGAGTGTCGTCCAATTATGGGTGGCCTACCTGAAGATTAACCCCACATGTTTTTGTAGGCGAGGACCTGATAATGAAGCGTTTTAGCGTATGCGGATTGGCTTTGCTGATGTTGGTGGCGCTTGTCGCAACAACAACAGTTCGAGCGGATGAAGACTCAAAGAAATTATTAAATTTGAATTTGCCTAAAATCAGCCTGAAAAAGTCTGATTGCTGCGCAGATGATAAAGAATGCTGTGAAGAGAAAGAAGCTTGCTGTTCTAACGGCTTAAAGGTTTTCAGTCGTGCAAAGAATCTTTTCAAAAAAGGGGAATGCACCGGTAAAGAAGATTGCCCTGTTTGCAATGCCAAGGAAGAAGACTCGGAAGACGCCAGTGAGGCTAAGGATGCACCAGCGGAAAAGCTGACCGGCAAAGCCACAGAAACGGCGAAGAATCTGACGGGTAAAGCAGGTGACGTTGTTAAAGAAAGTGCTGGCAAAGCGAAAGAAACCATTGGTAAGCTTCGTCAACGCACTGAAAAGATGATTGAGAAGATCAGGAAGTAATCACTTTTCAATCTAACGGGATCTTATAAAGAGGCTGAGTCTGATTGGCAGACGCAGCCTCTTTTGTTTGGTCAGTGAATGAAAGACGACTAGTTCTAGGCCAGCGCTTCACGCAGTATGTCTAAGTAATGTGCTGACTCTTTGCGAGGGTCCCCGGATTCTTCGTATTCCAACACGACGAATCCGCGATAGTTTGAGTCTTTAAGAATCTTTCCGAGGCGTTTGAAGTCTGTGGGCATTGTTTCCCGTTCAGCGTTTCGAGTAACTACTTTGACCTGCACGTTCATGGCATAAGGAGCCACCTCCTCCAATTCGGCATAGATATCGTCGCTAGAGAAGTTGCCGGTGTCCAGGTTGACTGCGAACCATGGGCTTTTCACGTCCTTAATAAAGTCCATCAGTCCGTCTGCGGTCGCCGTGGGACCACCGTGGTTCTCCAACGCTAGCACGACCCCCTTTTGGCCCGCGTATTCGCAACATTCTTCGATGGCCGACACCATTAGCTTGTGGGAAGTGTCTTTGGTCTGCCCTTGCTTTGTATGCCCGGCAAAAATGCGAATCGCCGGAGCCCCCATGACAGAGGCATGGTCGACCCATGTCTTGACGTGATCGATTTGTTCCTGACGTTTTGGATCGCCTTCCGGATGTCCGAAGTCATTTCCGACAGCCGTTCCGGAAATGGAGAGTCCCATACGAAAGCAATGTTCCTTTAAAGAAAGTAGGTATTCTTCGGTCACCTCTTCCGGGAAGTAGTACGAAGTCAGTTCCGTCCCTTCCAGACCGAAGGAAGCGCAGTCGTCGATGAAGTCATAGAGTGACATTTCTGCTTGGTCACCCTGCAGTAATTTGCGATAGCTATAGGCTGCCAGAGAATATTTGAATTTGTGAGTGCCGTTTCTCTTGATTGGTTCGATAGCGGATGCCAGAGACGGGAGGGTAGCTGTACCAAGCACTGCTGAAGAGGTACGGATGAATGTTCTACGGTTGAGAGTTGGGGAATTTGAGTTCATGGTTCTGAGTATCGATTTGAAAATTATTAAGGCGGTAACGTTAGGTTGAATCAGTCTAAGTGTAATCGATTGTTACTTTGAAAATAGTCTTTGGAGTTCGGCCCAGCTCTTTGTATTGGCGACATGCTCACCCGTTAGCCCACCTCGTCGAGCTTGTTTAATACCATATTTCATGACATCTAGGCCAGTGATTTTATGGGCATCACTGCTGATGATAATTGGAATGTTTCGTTCCCGAGCCATTGCACAGTGGATGTCGTGTAAGTCCAGCCTTACAGGATTGGCGTTTAGTTCTAGCATCTTCTTGTTTTCGTTTGCTGCCTGAAAAACGGCTTCCATATCTACTTCATACGCTTCTCGGCGATTGATCAAACGTCCGGTGGGGTGAGCAATGATGTCGATGTGAGGGTTTTCAAGAGCCCCTGTGATACGGTCTGTGATTTGTTGGCGTGGTTGCTTTTGACCAAAGTGTATAGAAGCAATCACCCAGTCCGCCTGTTCGAGGACTTCGTCCGGGAGGTCCATTGGACCTGCTTCCAGTATGTCGCATTCGATTCCTTTGAGGATGAGGAAGTCGTCGATCCGTGTTGCATTGATACGGTCGATTTCTTCCCATTGTTTCAACAGTCGCTCAGCATCGAGTCCGTTGGCCACTGTAACGCGTTGGGAATGATCGGTAATGGCGATGTATTTCAGACCTCGGGCCTTTGCCGCCGCCGCCATTTCCTCAAGAGATGCTTTTCCATCCGTGGCAGTGGTGTGCATGTGTAAGTCACCCTGTATTTGCTCAACGCGGACCAAATCGGGAATGGCATTTTCTGTAGCCCAATCGAATTCTGATCTGGCTTCTCTAATTTCAGGTGCAAAGCAGGGGAGGCCCAGTGCTTGGTAGACAGTTTCTTCTGTAGCACCGGCGACATAGGCTTCGCTGTCACCTTCCACCCTAAAAACTCCGTACTCATTAATCTTTAGGCCAAGCTGTTTCGCCCGGCCACGAAGTTCGACATTGTGATCTTTTGAGCCAGTGAAGTACTGCAGTGCCGCTCCAAAAGCTTCGGTTTCCACCACACGCAGGTCAACCTGAAAGCTGTTGCCAACCCGGATTGACATCTTTGTATCACCTTGAACGATCACCTGTGCGAGCTCTGGATATTCTGAGAAGTGAGCCATTACCGTTGCGGCATCGGTCGAGTTGACAAGGATGTCTAAATCACCAACGGTTTCGCGGCCGCGACGGTAACTTCCGGCAAACTCAAGTTGCTTGACCGCTTGGCATGATTGCATGTGAGTTCGGAGCGATTCGGCAAGTTCGTCGGCTTCCGACCAGTAGATACGTTCATTGGCAGCGGCGGCAATCGAGATGCCGTCCAGGATACTCTGTTCGGTTTTAGCAGCAAAGCCTTTGAGCTGTTGCACTTCGTTGGCCTGGCAAGCGGCCTGAAGTTGGTCAAGCGTTTGGATCCCCAGTTCCTGATAGAGAGCAGCGGCTTTCTTGGGGCCTAGCCCCGGTATTCTCAGGATGTCCAAAACCGTTGAGGGGACGGTCTCGAGGATCTCATTGATTTCAGAGATCTCTCCTTCCTGAACCAACTGAGTGATTTTCTCCGCCACTCCTTTTCCAATGCCATCTATTTGCAGTAGTTGAGATGGGTCGTGGTTGACGATCGTTTCAAACGAGTCAGTGGAATCCTTGATTACCCGGGCACCACGTCGATAGGCGCGAATCTTAAAGGAGTTTGCGCCTTGAAACTCTAACAGATCGGCCAGTTTTGTGATCTGAGCTGAAATCTTTCCGTTATCCATTGCATCCTTTCTAACGGTGCACCAGGGGTGACTAATGACGAGTGGTTTCTGAGCGCCAATTATAGAGGAAATCCGATTACTTGACGGACGTCTCCGGAGTCGTCGGCCCGGATTGAGAGCAGGTTGAAGAAATATTTCGAAAAATAATCAGTTTTATCCCGCTCACGCTGAAATCAGTAACCTACTTTTTTACATAGCGTGAGAGAGCACAGTAACGGCAACTGAGTCTATCCCTTGAAAAACCGGCGCGGGAGTTGGTTTTTCAAGGCCTCACGAATTCCCGTCTAATAGGTATGTGAGAGTATCTGTTAGCCAATAATTAGCAACGGAATATTCGACACAACCGTAATATTACGTTAATTGACCAGCAAATCCAATTTGCGTCTTGCCTGTGGTAAGAGTTGCTGGCCAAACTAATTAATAGGTTGGCATTGTGAGAGATGTCAAATTGAAGCTCAACGCGAAGAGAGAGAGAAGTAGTAACATGCGAAAATTAAATTACATGATGGTAGGTGCCATCGCATTGGCCTTAATGGCGACTCGCCCGGCCGAAGCTCAGGTTTTGGACTATCTGACCGGCAAGAAGCCGATTCTCAAAGTTCACACGCCTGAAATGCAGGAAGATAAGGTAGAAGTTCGTAAACCTTATTCAGTTGGATCGGAAGTTATCAATCCACTGAACTTGCTTTACCCTCGTCAGGTTGTTGTCGACTACAGGAAGGAAACCCGTTACGAAACGAAGTGGGTGAAAGTTCCGACAACACTGTATCGCCCGTCATTGGATCTCGGTGCAAATCCCGGCCAGTCGGTTTTGCTGAAGCCAGTTGAAACTTATACTTGGCAGTTGCGTCAGGTGCCGGTTGAGAACTACCGACCTGTTCTGGAGGCTTCAGACAAGAATTTGATGAGCCGGATGCATATACCACGCCTCGGCGATGTGCTCGAGCCAATTTTTCCTCGCTGCCCGGAGCCAGTTGTAAACACTCCGACCAACGACGATAAGTACTATGACAATCAAAAGGCGAATCCGTCTGATGACACATTGAAGAATGTTGAGCCAGCAGACACGCGTCCAAAACTCGCTCCGGAAGCACTTAATCAACCAGCAGGTGCTGAAGAGGAACGGACTGAAGTTCAGAAGGTGGAAACGCCGTCGACTTCGGAAGAAGACGAGTCTGTTTTGAAAAAGCCAATCCTTAATCCTGTAGAGTCGCCGGAAGAAAAACCGGAAGAGCAAGCTGCTCCGGCTCAGGATCCGAATGCTCCCATTCCGGATCCCGATGCGGAAGAGGCGAAGGAAACAGGTGAGACACCTAAATTGATCAACCCGTTGAATAAGACGGCTCGCACAGCGGTACCAGCTATCGGGCAGCGATACGTTGTACCGGCATCGATCATACAAGCTCCACGCATTATTGTTATCGATGATGAAGGATGGGTGCCTGTAAAATAGAATATCTCTCTGTCAGCCTTCTCATTTAGGTTGACGAGGATTCGCGTTAACCGATAGTGAACTAGCCATTCACTATCGGTTTTTTTTATATCGTTGATGAAACAAATCATAGCAGGCGAACAAAACTTCACGATAGTCATTTTTATGGTCTGCCATCAATGTCTCCACATCAGAAGGCTGGATCACTTCACGGTAGTTATGTTTGAGTTGTAGCCGTTTAACGACTGCTTTTATTGCCTCAGGATTGGGCTTCAGATGGACTAACGTCGTAAAGCCCTGGTCGTGATGGGTAATCACTAGAACCTTGCCCGAACTGTTAGAGGCCATTCTTCGACTACGGAATTTGTGCCACATTGAGAATTGTTCGTACTCGTCCAGAATGGTCAATTTGCCTGGCGTCTCAAGAGACTTGCGGATTTCATGGAAGGCTTGCCGGCCACAGCGAAAATGTTGAGCCTCAGTGCCCCGTTCGATCGCTTCCTGGCATAGCGAAAAGGCAAGCGTTGTCTTGCCTATTCCATGTGGACCAACGATTTGCATTGGTTTGTTACTACTTAACGCGAGATCCAGTAATCTGGAAACGTACTGACCTTCAGACGAGATATACTCAAGGGCGTTAGGGCGAATCCATCTGGTTTCAAATGAATTGATATTCGGACGGTTCCTAGCTGGCTTGGTAGGCATGTAACTGGAAGGGCTGGGAGTATTTGAATTCTTTCGGAGACTGGTCAGTGGCCTGGACTACAATTCGCACTCGTACACACCAAGTGATGTTGAGGTTGGTTCCGGCATAACTCAGTGGGCTAAGAGGGAGCTCAGTAGAGAAGTGTGATAACTCACGTAAATCTAATACACCGTAGGAAGTGCGAACCGTTTGCCGTTCGTAGTAATGGATTGCTTCCTCTTCATCCCCTTTGCCTGAGGTGTACCACATCGTAGCCACTTCGACACTTTTTAGTTCTTCGCGGTTCACGGCATCGACCTGATATTCACATTCGAGTAGATCACCGGGCTGGTATTCTCGATTGGCATGATTGAGTTTAATACTGATAAGAGGATCGAATTTCATCGCATATCACCTTCCGGAAGACTGTGAGGTGATGGAGGATGCACGATCAATGCGTAACTACGTTGGATTTCCGGCACATCGCGGTAACGACCAATGGAAACTAGTTTCCATTGCAGACTGTTGTAGTGCCCCTGAAAGCTGTGCATTGCCTTGGCAGGGATCTTAATGGGGAAAGTTTCCTTCAGCGGGGCATTAGGTTTGATTTCAAAACGTCTATCCTGAAAGACACGTTCACGGATGACTTCATGAGATTCGGTGCGTACATCCGTTCCCTGATGATAACTTGTCACTTCTTCGCAGACCAAAAAGATACGCAGCGAACGCACATGAAGCAGGCCGCCCTGAATCGCTGTCACATCGTAGGTATGCCCCGGATGTAGCGGCTGCTCGGAGATTTCCAGTTTGAGCGGGNCGATGGTGATTCGGCCTCGCAGCTGTGTTTTTAAGAATTTACCCGCCCAGACCGAGAGTCCGATGGAGGGCGGTAGAGAAAGAATTGGTAACCACCAGCTAAAATGTGGTTTATTTTCCTGGCTGAGATATTGAGAGATTGAGTAATACACCAGAACGAGTGAAATAAAGACCCAGATTGAAAAGAAGATGATCACGGCCAAGGTCTTAACGGGCTGGCCCGTGGTCATAGGTAGCCGCCATTTTTGTACGGTTCCACGACTTGTCAGTATCGTGTCAAAAAGAGGTACTTGAGGCAATTTTAATCGCCCCCGCATTCGTTTTGAGAAGTCAAACTTCGTAACGTTTTGTTGGAATGAGAATCTTAACCCATCTCCCACACGACTTCCAAGCAAACTGCGAATAAGTCCCTGAGCTCCGAAAACAATGAAGGTAAGCACTACCAGTGCCATGAGCCAGATATCGACAGAGATCTCCGGGGCGGCGCGTAGTGCCTGTGAGATCAGTGCGATACTTGCCAGAATCCCCAGAATGAGCAAGGTTACGCTAAAGGCAATATCGCCCCACATCCCAACCCGATGGGAAACACTGTGGTGCCTACCACGTTTTTTTCCAATTAAACGGATAAGTGGACGAACCAAGATCTAGTGCCTTCCTAATAAGGCTGTGGAATAACGGAGTGCACGTTGAGTTACTTCAAGTCCAACGCTGTAAGTGTTCCTGTCCGACCATTGTTACTACGAAAGAACAATTGTCCATTAGAAAAAGCGGGGAAACTCCGGGTGGTTCCACTAGCCACTGTGGTACGAGCTATTTCCTGATATGACTTTGTATCGGCTCTCACTAAATATAGTTCACCCTCAGTATTTAAAGCCAGAATGTTGTTTTGAATCAGAATGCAGTGAGCTACACCAAATCCAGACTTTTCCCATGCAACTTTGCCAGTGTCAGCAGAGACACACCGCAAAGCAGCCACGCCGATGTCTTCGCGGCCGTGCGTGCCAAACAAATGATTGTTGTGGAGCAGGCAGGTAGAGTACTGACTGGAAAGAATGTCATCACCTTCCCATTGGCGAGTGATGTTTTTNCCGTCATTCGAGATTTGCAATAGTTCCGCTCCAATCCCGTAGCTTGCCGAGAGAAAGACCTTGTTACCGAAGGCCAGTGGAGTTGCCCCATTCACGGTTGGCCCCTGTTTTCCAAATGGAATTTCAAAAAGGACCTCGCCTGATGCAGGATCTATCGCAAGGGCTTTCATTCGCGTGATAAACAACGCTTGAATTTTGTTGTTGAGCTTGATGGTTGAAGGCGAAGAATAGCTTGCTTTTTCATCCGTGGCCTTCCAAAGTGTCTTTCCCGTCTTTGTATCGACGGCAACGATCCCGGCATCGTCCGCTCCAACATTGACTAATAATCGTTCTCCCAGAACAATCGGGCTGCTACCCGCACCAAAGTAGCCATCCGGAGCNTGGTAATCNTCATTGATCGCTCGGCTCCATAGGACCTTACCNGTATCTAGTTTGACAGCGTGCATGTCGCCGGCTGCTCCATAGACATAGATATTTCCGCCTGCGATGACAGGTGTACTTCTTGGTCCCTGATCCGCATTGTATCCTCCGTTATAGAACGCTTTGAAGTCATGAGACCAAACGACTTTGCCGGTCTCTCGATGCAGTGCTTCCAGACGCTCAACATTATCCATTCGGTGGAAGATGAATACGTGGTCACCGGAAACAACAGGACCAGCGTATCCCATCCCAAGTTCATGGCTCCACTGTTTCTCAGGGCCCGCCTCGGGCCAGGCTTTGATAGCGGCTTCTTCCCGGGCAATCCCGGTACGGTGGGGGCCAAGACCCTGAGGCCAGTCNCCCGCCTGNGCGACCAGAGTACAACTAAATAAAAAAACAAAAACGATGACATGCATACTGAGAGATTCTCCGAAGGTTTCAATCCTTTCAGTGTAACTCAAGTTGTCCTATCCAACAAAAAACGGCCATGATGTTTGCACATCATAGCCGTGGGAATTATATCAGTCAGTGTCCTAAGCGGCGGCTTCAGCCACCTGCCGCTTTGCAGCATTTCGGAAGAAGCCGATTTCTTCCAGAGCGGCATAAACTTCTTCCAATGTCTTTCCACCAAAGTTTGAAATACTTAGTAAATCAGCNGGGGTGGCCTGGAGNAGATCACGAACNGAGAAAATGCCTTTTTCTTCAAGGCAATTCGTGGTCCGAACAGTTAATCCTATTTCAGCTGTACTGAGTTCCAGCCGTTGTTTCATTAAGCGACGTTGTTCGTCGGCAGCGCTAAGTGGAATGCGAGTCATTGATACCTCCCTGTGGTGACTTTGCTAACCATCCTTGGTTAACACGATTACTTTTCATCTGTGCAACTACTGCTGCAAATCGGAAAGACAAAATATACTCGAAACAGGTCCTCCATTACCAATTAATTTTGAAAAAAATTCTAACCTGATAGCACATTCGTTGTCGTGTTTGGCAAGCTGGCGACTCGCCCCGCCCGTCAGATGCCTTTATAATATGGCGAGTAACGTCAATGTGCCTTCATGGAAGAGAAGCCTTTAATAATGCAAGCGGATATTCTGTCTTCGTTGACTGATGCACAGCGTGAAGCAGCAACTCACATTGATGGCCCTCTGTTAATGCTTGCGGGCCCGGGAAGTGGTAAGACACGGGTAGTGACGCATCGCATTGCCCACATGCTTCTTCAGGGAGTTCAGGCTCGTAATATTCTGGCGTTAACCTTTACCAACAAAGCCGCCGACGAAATGAAGTTGCGGATTGACCGACTTGTCCCCGGCCAGCACTTATGGATGGGAACGTTTCACAGTTTCTGTGCTCGGCTTTTACGACAGTACGGTAATCTTGTTGGGCTGGCGGATAACTTCTCTATCCTGGATACGAAAGACTCTAAGAAAGCGTTGCAGTCAGCAGTCGACGAAGCGAAAGTAGATTTATCGCATGCGTCGATCGATACCGTTTTGTGGGAGATCAGTAATGCGAAGAGTAATCTCCGTACTTCTGAGGAATATGAACGGGAAAGCGGTAGTAAGTTTAGTGGTGTTTCGGAAATCACTCGGCAGGTATATCCCGTCTACGAGCGTTTTCTGCTTCGAGCAAACTCAGTCGACTTCGATGATTTGTTATTGCATGTAGCGGTGATGTTGCGGGACAACCCTGAGTTGCGTCATGATCTTGATCAGCGATATAAGTACATCATGGTTGACGAGTATCAGGATACAAACCTAGCTCAGTACGCCATCGTTCGTGCTCTTTCTCTGTCCAATGAAAACCTATCGGTCACCGGTGATCCGGACCAGTCCATTTATGCCTGGCGCGGAGCTAGCATCTCTAATATTCTTGAATTTGAAAAAGACTATCCCGAGGCAAAGGTTGTTCGTTTGGAGCAGAATTATCGTAGTACTAAGCGTATCCTGCGCGCTGCGGATGATCTGATTGCGAATAACAAACAGCGTAAGCAAAAGGAATTGTTTACAGAAAACGATGAAGGAGAGCCTGTCAGGCTTGTATGTTTTCCTCATCCAAACGATGAGTCTGATGCCATCGCCGCAAGGATTGCAAGCGAAGTCGAAAATGGTAAACGATCACTGCGAGATTACGCCATCTTCTATCGCGTGA
Source organism: Planctomycetaceae bacterium (assembly GCA_002705165.1). GTDB lineage: Bacteria > Planctomycetota > Planctomycetia > Pirellulales > Pirellulaceae > UBA721. The sequence continues at coordinate 22,980 of PAJC01000076.1, forward strand.
ATGCATTTTCGCGACCTCTCGAATATGCCTTAATGAAGCAGGGAATCCCTTACCAGGTGGTCCGTGGCNTGGAGTTCTTTCAGCGTAAAGAGGTGAAGGATCTGCTTTCCTATCTTCAGTTGATCAACAATCCGTCGAATGATGTTGCCTTTAATCGAGTGGTCAATCTGCCGGCCAGAGGAATCGGAAAGACTTCTCTTCAGCATGTCATTAACCATGCTCAGCGTTATCAATTGACGATGCTTGAAGCTTGTCGTGAAGCAGGTTTGATTGAGTCTCTNNCGAAACGAGCTGCTACGGCAATCAATAAATTTGTTACCTTAATCGATATCCTAATAACCTCGATCCATCTGCCCGTTTCCGAGTTGCTTGTCGAGGTTGTTGAAGAGACTGGTTACGGTGATTATGTGGATGCGCAGGACGCTAAAGCGGATGAAGATCGGCGTGGAAACGTGGATGAATTGATCAATGCTGCTCGAGAGTTTGAACGAGAAATGCAAGCGTCAACGNTGGAAGCCTTTCTAGAGCATGTAGCACTCGTCAGTGACGTCGATGATCTTGATGCCGATCCGGATCGAGTAACGCTNATGACAATGCATGCTTCCAAAGGACTGGAGTTTCCAAGTGTGTTTGTGGTTGGTGTTGAACATGGAATNCTGCCNCATGAACGTAGTCTGGAAGATCCAGCAGCTGAAGAAGAGGAACGTCGTTTATTGTTCGTTGGAATNACTCGAGCTGAACAACAGTTGCAACTCAGTTATTGTCAACGTCGAACATTTCGCGGACAAACAAGAATTGCTTCACCGAGCCAGTTTCTGTATGAGTTGCCACGGGACGAAATGGAATGTCATATTCCAACGGGTGGACTTTCCAGCGTTGGTCTTGGCGGGCTGGGCAGCGAGTATGAGCTGGAACCTGATTTTATGGATGAGACAAACTCAGAGTTTGAGGTAGATCAGTCTCTTTCTGACTATCACCAAAGTGAAGAATCAGCCAGCTCGATTCCCGCTCCTTTGGAGGAGATGGCCGCCCAATTAAAGACGGCAGCTCAATTGGTAGGTAAAGAAGTAAGGGGCAAAAAGAAGACCGTTGCCTTTCATCCCGGGATGCAGGTTCAGCATCACGAATATGGTATTGGTGTCATTATGGCCATGACAGGGAAAGGTCCCAAACGCACGGCGACGGTAAAGTTTACCGATCAGCAGGAACGAAAGTTTCGTTTGGCATTTGCGCCGTTAACCCCAGTTGCTGATGCAAGTGACGGTTAAAGAATGGTTGAATGGATCTTCCAAGAATAAATTAAAACGATGGCTAAAAATAACCGTTACCGACGTATCGCTCAGTACAAACAACCGGAGGCATTGCGCGAACGGTTTACAGAACTGGGATTTGAATTGCCTTGTGATGATCAGATACAGTCGGCAATCGATGGCTCCCCCTTGGCAATGCCTGTTGATATTGGCGGTTTTGCCGTTGGCAATCGTTGGTGTATCCACCCTATGGAGGGTTGGGATGCCAATACGGATGGTTCTCCGACCGACCGAACCCTGCGTCGTTGGAGGAATTTTGGCCTTAGCGGAGCGAAGTTGATTTGGGGCGGAGAAGCAGCGGCCGTTCAACCGGATGGTCGGGCGAATCCCCATCAAACTATGGCAGTTGCTCAAAATTCCACAGGAATCAAAGCATTACTGGATGAATTACTGACTGCCCATCAGGAAAAGTTCGGGACAACCAAGGATTTGCTCGTCGGCTTACAGTTGACTCATTCGGGGAGGTTTTGCAGACCGAATAGTAAGCTGCTAGAGCCCAGGATTGCTTATCATCATCCGTTACTGGACGCTAAGTTTGGTGTGGATCCTGAAGATACGTCGATCGTCTGGACGGATGACCAACTGGAGGAATTGGTTCAGTCCTATGTGCATGCTGCTAAGCTGGCTCAACGGGCTGGTTATAAATTCGTCGACGTGAAGTGTTGTCATGGGTATTTACTCCATGAGTTCCTCAGCGCGCGTATTCGCCCCGGCCGTTTTGGTGGTAACTATGAGGGTCGGACGCGTTTACTGAAAACGATCATTGAACAGATCCAGCAGCAGTGCCCGGGACTCATGGTACTCGTCCGGCTTAGCTTTTTCGATGCCCCACCGTTTGTCACTAGTCAGGATGTTGGTGTGCCGATGGATTTCGAACGTTGGCTGCCCTATCAATTTGGCTTTGGGTGTCGAGAAGAGAATCCACTGGAACTCGATTTGACCGAACCGATTCGTTTAGTCACTGAATTGAGGGATATGGGGGTAGCCGCTGTCAATCTTTCGTGTGCTAGTCCCTATTACAATCCACACTTTATGCGGCCTGCTTCGTTTCCGCCAAGTGATGGTTATCTTCCTCCGGAAGATCCACTTGTCGGAGTCTTTCGGCAGATCGACGCTGTCAGACAATGTAAGCAAGCGGTGCCCGGAATTCCGCTCGTAGGTACTGGTTATACATATCTTCAGGACTATTTACCGCATGTCGCACAGGCCGTTGTGCGACAAGGTTGGGTTGATATTGTTGGGTTGGGACGAATGGTGTTGTCCTATTGGAATTTGCCAGCCGATACGCTCGAACAGGGGGTCATGCATCGTAAAGTGATATGCCGCACTTTTAGTGATTGCACAACGGCACCACGGAATGGCATGATTTCGGGATGTTTTCCATTGGACCCTTACTACAAGCAGACGGAAGAAGCTGGTAGGCTCAAGGGATTGAAAAGAACGTCGACCTAGAGCTTACAATACATAATCCTATTAGGATGCCTTAGCAATTTGTCGATGGATTAACCACCTTGGGTGAGCAATGCGAAGTCATTGCCTTATCCAGATAATACTGACCTAAGTTTGATGCTTGATTTGACTCACTTGTTGGCAAATCAGACAGACTTCATGGATACGGTTGCCACTCTACAGGAGGGGCAGGGGGCTAGTGTTGATGGAGTTTGGGGGTCGTCCTGCGCGCTGGTTTCTGCGGCTATCAATACCGGTGGATTTCCGGTGAATCTGATCGTGCTTCCCGAAGGTAAGCAGATCGATGATTTCTGTGATGATCTTACATTGTTTACGGATCAGGAAGTCTTCGCATTTCCGGTACTCGATAGCGGAGCATCTCGTGAATCATATGGAAATGATGATCAACAAGGGGAACGTATCCGTATTCTCAAACGGTTGCTTGGATATGACCGGCGGGAGATGACTCCATGCTCTATCGTGACCAGTGTGCAGGCATTGTTGCAGCCGGTACCTACGAAACAATCTCTGGTAGCAGCTACACGCAGCCTGCAGGTTGGGGATTCTTTTGATATCGAAAACCTGCAAACGTGGTTGGTGGAAAACGGCTTCCATGCCACTTCAGCAGTTGAACTTCCGGGCGAATTCTCCCGGCGAGGTGGAATCCTCGATATCTATGCTCCGGAATGGAAGCAGCCCGTGCGTCTGGAATTTTGGGATGAAGAACTGGAATCACTTCGGCGGTTTGACGTCCGAACCCAACGCTCCATTGAATCTCTTGATCGGATCGAAGTGACTTCCATCCAGTCGTACTATGGTGGCGAAGAACATTTGGCTAATTATTTGCCTCGCGGTAGTAATGTCACGATTGTAGAGATGGCTGATCTGGATATTCAGGCTCGTGAATATTTGAAGCGAGCCGATGACTTTCAGCGATGTCATCAGGTACGAGAAGTGATTCAAAGTCTTACTCAGGGCGGCTATCTGTTACTGAGTGCATTAGCGGCGGGCGAATTGCAACATGACCTGAAGTTGGCGTTTGAGTCGGTGGATCGGTTTTCTGGGGATGTCGATAGCATTTCACTGCAAGTCGAGCGAATTGGGAACGATCATCAGCTTGTCATCGTTTGTCCGACTCAGGCTGAAATCCAGCGAATGCAGGAGATTCTGCAGGATACACGCGCCGCATCCCGTGAGCGTATTCGCTTCGAGTTAGGTTATCTCAAGCAGGGTTTTCACTGGGTTTCTGAAAAGACGGTGGTACTGTCGGTGGGCGAATTGTTTCGACGCACGCAGTTACGTCGACGTCAGTTGCGTCAAAAAGGGAAACCGCTCAATAGTTTTACTGAGTTGAAGAATGGTGAACTGGTTGTCCATCTGGCCCATGGTATCGGCCGTTATCGAGGGATGGAATTACTGGAAAAAGAGGGATACATGGAGGAGCATCTGGTGGTCGAGTTTCACGGCCAGACCAGAATCTATGTGCCGGCGACTCGCATCGATCTGGTGCAAAAATATATTGGGGGGCGTAAGGTACGGCCAGCACTTGCTCGAATCGGAGGTAAGACGTGGCAAAACCAGAAGAAGGCGGCGGCGACGGCTGTCGCGGATATGGCCGCAGAGTTAGTCGAACTGCAGGCCACACGTATGGCAAGGCCGGGTATCACCTTCCAGTTGGACTCGGTTTGGCAGAACGAATTTGATGCGTCATTCCCCTACGATGAAACCGCGGATCAACTCGAGAGTATTGTGGATATTAAAGACGATATGCATAGTACGCGACCAATGGACCGCCTGCTTTGCGGTGATGTTGGTTTTGGGAAAACTGAAGTTGCAATGCGAGCGGCCTTTAAAGCCGTTGATAGTGGTTATCAGGTCGCGGTCCTCGTACCGACGACAGTTCTAGCCGAACAGCATTATCAGACCTTTAAGTCCAGAATGGCACAGTTTCCAATCGACGTAGCGCGTTTGAGTCGATTCGTTTCTCCGGCCGAGCAACGAGAAGCTTTGGCTGGTATTGCAAGTGGAAAAATCGATGTCGTTATTGGTACCCATCGTATCGCTTCCAAAGATGTTCGCTTCCAAAATCTTGGTCTGGTTGTTATCGATGAGGAACAACGATTTGGAGTTGAGATTAAAGAACGATTGAAGAATGTTAGTAACAATGTCGATGTGCTGACGTTATCCGCGACACCCATTCCCCGTACTCTGCATATGTCACTGGTAGGTGTACGTGACATTTCTAATTTACTTACAGCGCCCGAAGAACGGATACCTATCGAAACGCGTGTTCTACGATCCCAGGATGAAATTATTCAAGCAGCAATCCACCGGGAACTAAATCGGGGTGGGCAGGTTTTCTTTGTTCATAACCGGGTGAATGACATTGAACGTGTGGCTCGAAAACTACGTGAATTAGTCCCCGAAGCGCGCCTTGAAATCGGGCATGGCCAGATGAAAGAGTCAGAGTTGGAGCGAGTGATGGTCGGGTTCATCAATCATGAATT
>PAJC01000077.1 GCA_002705165.1 Planctomycetaceae bacterium
GTTTGCTTTCCACTACAAAACAGGACGTATAGCTACAGCCTAACAAAGAAACCGTAACGATGCTCCGTTCCAGGACCCCTTCAATAAAATCCTATCAAAATTACCTTGATTTTTGTCATTTTGACTACACTTAACCTTCCATTTAGTGTATCATATTGACAACAGGGGTTTATTATGAATAATGCATTACTAAAGCTTACAATTACGGATAGAAGCTACCCTCAGCAAGTTGCTGAGATTCTTGCGAGTCAAAGCTGGAGTCAGGGCTGCGTGATTCAAGTCATCGACGGAATTCGATGTGTTGAATTAGGTCGACGAGGTGATGCGAATCCACCTGAGTCCGTTCTTCAGCAGTCTTTAGAGTCTACGGAGATCGTCGGGAACGACGCTTGGTTGAGCTTCTCTCAACGCAACCCTTCTCAGGATAGTCCTGAGCAGTACTGTATCAACATCCGGATCGCTGATACTGAAATTGCACTAAAAGAGGTTGGCGAAATCTTTCCTGCATTGCTAAGCGGTATTATCCAATGGCATTCTTACCAACAGCTACAGGATCGAACCCTGCGAACAGAGACGATTTTGAAGATTGCAGCTCAGTGGCATGGGATTAAGCAGACAGACCAATTAGTTCTGGAGATCGTGGAAGCATCAACCGAGTTACTTGGTGCTGAACGGGCAAGTCTGTTTCTTTGGGACAAAGAAAATCAACAGCTAGTCGCTCGACCGGCGTTAGGAATTGTCGGGACTGAACTCCGCGTACCAGATGATGCCGGGGTCGTTGGAGAAGTGATCCAATCCGGGTACTCGATGCGGATTGACGAAGTGGAAGGACAAGAACAGATCAATCGGGAAGTGGATAACAAACTCGACTTCACGACCAACAATCTTATCTGTTGCCCTCTGCGTGACCGTGAAGGGGAAGTGATCGGTGCCTTCGAAGTACTCAATAAAAAAGACGGTACCTTTTCCTCTTCGGACCTCAAAGCTCTTGAAGATCTGGCCAGTCACGTCGCCTCTGCACTGGAAGAAGCGCAAGAAGTCGAACAAATCATTGCCAGTCGAAGTCTAATTGCCGAGCAAGCTGCAGAGGGAGTTTCATTGATTGGTGAATGCCCTCAAATTGTCGCTTTGCGTACGACGCTAGACCGCATCGCGAACACCGATCTGGCTGTTTTGATTTTGGGAGAGAACGGAACCGGGAAAGAAGTCGTCAGCCAATTATTGCACTTTAAAAGTGATCGGCGGAATGAACCGCTAGTTGCTGTTAACTGTGCAGCGATTTCCGAATCTTTGCTGGAAAGCGAATTATTCGGCCACGTTCAAGGAGCTTTTACGGATGCCCGGGAGGATCGCGAGGGAAAATTTGAGTTAGCAAGTCGAGGCACGTTACTGCTCGATGAGATCGGTGACATGAGTTTGTCTGGCCAGGCAAAATTATTGCGGGTACTGGAAGACAAAGTGGTCGTACGAGTAGGAGGTTCCACTCCGATCCACACGGATGCACGAGTCATCGCTGCAACGAATCAGGATCTTGGAGAAATGGTTCGCGAGAAACAATTTCGTGAAGATCTGTTCTATCGGTTAAATGTCATGACAGTCGAGATGCCAGCCCTGCGCGACCGGGGTGATGATATTCTATTGCTGACAGAGTATTTCCTAAAAGAATTATCGATTCGCGCCCGGCGGAAAGCACCAAAATTATCAGCGGGTGCCCGCAAACGTCTGTTGGCTCACCAATGGCCCGGGAATGTTCGCGAATTGAGAAATATCATTGAGCGAATTATCTACCTAAGTGACTCAGGGCGGGTGGATGCGGAGGATTTAACCTTTGCCAGTACGCAAGCCGACCATGGTACGTCGGGAAATTATTACGGAACCCTCAATGATGCGACACGTGACTTTCAGATCGATTTGATTCGCAATCAGATTAAAAAGTGTCGTGGCAATATGTCAGAGGTAGCAAGGCAATTAGGGTTACATCGCTCAAATCTCTATCGCAAGATGGGACAGTTAGGAATGGCCCTGGAAGACGAATAGTTGGAGGAATCGATAACCCCTTGCCGGTCTATTGCTTTGGGTTAGGATAGATAACTCAGCCCCTATAGCTCAACTGGCAGAGCATCTGACTCTTAATCAGAGGGTTCTAGGTTCGAGTCCTAGTGGGGGCACTTGAGGCATTTGCAGACTGCGGAATAGACGGGCAGCGTCCTGCAACTGCCTTTTTCTAAGCGGTTTTTTAGTCACTCAATTTCCTGTGCCGCACCCTGCACCGCCGTGCTGCACCATATTTGCACCAGCGCAAGCACATATCCAAATTGAATCGGATCGTTAATTTGCAAACAACAGATTATCCGCGCCCTGAATCTCTTAACAAATACATCTATGATGGGGAGAGACTTACATTATCAAAATGGAAACCAATATGAGCAGAACCTTAAAGTTACTGGCTATCTGCTGTGCCGTTCTGTTGGTATCCAGGTGCGGAGATGGTGAGCCTGANAGTTAACTAGAAAACCGTTAACAGCTATGAAGTGTTCTTTACATGCCTGATGAATTTGACGAAATCTACGGTCACCCTGAACTGCTTCCCGACGAACTTAAAGGACTGCGGGAAATCCGTTGTGACCAATGCGGCCACGAGATGCAAATNCTGGAACAATATGAGACTGCGTCGATTGCTTGTGCTCGATGCGGTCAAGCAATCGCTCTTCATGGAGTTGGCCTAGAACTTCCTGAGGATACCATTGAACTGAAGGATGGTCTTCCGACCTCCGTTTTTACCTATGAACGCCTCAAACAACGCCGAAGGGAACGNCAACAACGTTTTNTCNGGAGTTTGATTGTTCCGATGTTGCTTGCAGTGGTCTATATTGCTCTACAAATNATTGGGAAACTCTAGTTCTAAACNAGGTCAGGATTTCCATNACATCTATTTTCAAACCACCACTTTTCTCTTTCCTCACTAAACTCTAGTCAGAACCACCTCATATCTCATTCCATCGCTAACAGTACCCAGATGAGTTTATAAAAATCACCATCTCATCATCAACTTTTTGGTGAAATCGTCATNAGTCACCCTCAAATAGTGTTTGATCGCAACCAGCTCTCTGTTTCCGATCCTGCTACAAATATTAGTCANACAGCGCCCTTCAATTTCCAAGTCATTCTGAAAGTTTGCGCGCAGATTCTGCCGAGATTTTTTCATCCGTCTGCTGGCAGTTTTCTAGTTTGCGCTAGACCTATTACCGTTGACGATCAACGCTGAAATAGAAGCGTCGGACCAATGGGCATTCGATAACGCGAATAGGAGTGATGTAAGTCTTCGAAGGCTGGCAGNCCAGCAGCGCCGGTCANATTTCCATTTCGAACCAGCAGACTGCGGCGTACAACGATATCCGGATGAACTAACGGAGAAAGACCATCAAAGCTGGCCGGATCGCGAAAACGATCTCCGTCGGCAACCACTGTCGACATCAATAGCACGTAAGTAGCGTTCTGCTGAAGGCGAACAGGCTTGCTCAATCGGATATAGCGAAATGCGTCGCGATACTCTCCGGCGTCTTCTGGCGATATCTGACAGCTGGCGATCTCAACCTGTCCGTCTGTTTCGACACGGAGAAGTCGCAGAACGTGATTCGCAGCAATCCGGCGTTTCTTATTCTGAGCCAGTTGCGTGGAAGGTTGGTCGCGACCCCGCTCAGTCGGAATCGATCGGGCACCGCGGATGGAAGCCTCTTTGTCAGGGGCGTCGAACATCCCAAGGTGAGTGACTAGCTTTTCACCGCTCTCCTTTTGCAGCTGGAATTCAAACCCAATTTCTCCAGTCACGTCGTTTCGCAGGTTATGCCAACCTGGATGTACGATCATTTCTTGACCGGCCCGTAGATTCAACTCTCGGGCGTAGCCACGGTTGTGGATTTGTTGAAGTGTTCCTGACAATTCACGGACAACATCATTAGAGAGGTCGTTGGAAGTATTGCCGTCTTCATAAAGGTTCTCATTCAGGTCATAGAAGACCGTCGGAGTGGAAGCACCACGGGAACCCCCTGACACCCAGGGCATTGCCAGTCCACCGTCCACGATGAGCTTGTGCGAACCCTGCCGGATTGCCAGTGTGTCATTCAGGTAGGGTGGTCCCAGATGGCAGAAGAAAACCCGCGGACGTGTGTCGGGTGCTGCTGGGGTTCCTCTCCAGTACGCGAATACATCGTGACTGTCCTGCGCTTCCGCGGGTCCGAGTGAGTGTCCGACGACGCGGGCGAGCGTCGCATAGAGATCGGTCAACGATACCACCGAGTGGTTCAGTTTTCCACCCTCAAGCACTGCGGGCCATGAAACCATAAAGGGAACTCGAATACCACCTTCCCAGAGTTTTGCTTTCTTACCTCGCAGACCACCGCTTTCCTGATTGCGACCCAAGTTATCACCGATATTCGGCCCGTTGTCGCTGGTGAAAATGACGAGCGTGTTTTCAATCAACTTATGACCGTCCCAGCGAGGATCGTCGGTTGCTTTGAGTTTCTCCAGTAGCTTGCCAAAAACGACGTCATTCTCCAAAACCATATCCTCTCTATCACCCGCCATCACGTTATCAGAGTAACGACTTTTCCCTTTGATCGGCGTCTCAGCGATCATATCAGGAACTGCATAGTCTCCGTCTGGATGCCGTTGAAAGTGATTCGCGTTGGGCGCGTAGTATAGGAAAAACGGTTCGTCAGACTGCACTGACTGACGATCAATAAACGCCTCAGCTTCACGTAGGTAAAGCGGACCCAGGTTGCGCAGATCCCAATCAGGTGCGGCTAGGATACGTCCTTCGCGTTGCTTCATGCCAATCAGTTTCAGTTGACTGCGATCGGTGAACGTGAAGCGATCGTTGCGAATGAGGACGCGTGGCTCCGTGTCGAGCGGGTCTTCGGTATTTCCCGGCACGCCAAAGTATTCATCGAAACCATGATGGGTCGGACCGTCAAGCAACGGCTTTGTGAAATCCACATCTTGGAAGTAAAAATCGTCAGCAGGATTACCATCACCATCATCGAATGCCATGCCAACGTGGTACTTGCCGATGCCGACTGTACGATAACCGTTCTCCTGCAGCATTTCAGGCATCGTGATTAGCGCCCGCTGAATCATGGGAGTATTAGGGCCGTGAGGCAACCAGCCTTGATTCTTCAGGTACGATCGATGAGCAAATCGTCCTGTTAATAGCGAATAACGAGTTGAACTGCACATTGATGCCGGCGCGTATCCATCCGTAAATACTATCGAGGAGCGAGCAAATCTTTCGAGGTTCGGGGTACGCAACGTCCTTTCAATGGGAGGTGCACTGCGACTGAGGCGTACTCCGAGATAGGCACTTGTGTCTCCAATTCCCATGTCGTCAGCCATCATAATGATGATATTGGGCTTCGCAGGGCGGGCTTCTGCTTTCACCAGCTCGCAGCTATATGTCAACAGCACACACACCACAGCAAAAGTGCTCGCGATGGACAGTAAGCGTCGGTCAACTAATAGATTATTCATAAAACTAGTGGCTTTCTATNTAAGCTATTTTNCCAAACAGGCGATAACCCCGGGAATCCTGCTTNCCACCAATATAATCCGANCCGNACATGAAGAACCGCTCCTTCCANGCTGACTGGTTTAGCCTCCACAGNCGNGTGCTTGAGCACGGAGGATANGATGCTACAGAGAATNGNGGTGANGGGTCGAAATCTCATTGAACACCCGGTGCCTTGAGAGAGGCAGTATAAGCCTTGGCATCAGCGGCGAGTTGGACAAGGTTGGGAGCGATTTTTTGCTCGTAGTCCTTGATGGCTTTACCTGCATCGACGACAGCTCTGTTACGCGCTTGGAATGAGGGATCGCTGTTGAGAGTCTTNCGATTGTTGTTNCGTTTTTTGACAGCCGCNTCAACGCTCTCGAAGGCTTCAGGAAAGCGGGCTTCGAGGGAGGCCTGGCGCCGGGCCGTCGTCTCGACGAGGGCGGCAAGCTGTCTGTCACCCGTCGCTTCGAGTTGGGCGCGGACCTGGCCGAGTTCGGACACGTATCGTTGTTTTGCGATCCCATCCTCTTTGAGACGGGCGATTTCAGGCCGGGTGGAGAGGANATAAATATCCTCAGCACGGGAAGCTCTGTGGACCTCGATCTCCATGGGCTTGAAGTCGGGGTCGGNACCCTTGATTTGTTGTTTTTTTTTCGCGATGAGTTTNCCGATTTGTTTGTGGGTGATGAACGCATCCGCATAGTCCGCATGGAGAGCAGCTTGGAGCCGGTCATGTTTTGCCACGAGGTCGCGGTAGGCTTGATCCTCCAGAGTGAGTCGCGATTTAAGATTCATAGACTCNAGTTTATAACGCTCCACGGGGTCGCGCTTGATGGGAACGCGGTCAGTCTGGATCAACGCCATTTTCTCGCGTGTCTCGCCCCAGTTATCNCGTTGNCCGGTAGCCGCCCAGACGTGGACATTGTCGATCGAGGCGCCAGGCAAATCAAACTGAAATGCNAAGTACTTACGGGTGCGATCGATAATNGGATGTTGGCCGATGACGAATTCTCGGTTACTCAAATGCGCGATAATTTCGTCATTCCAGTATTCAACAGTGATGGTCTGCCACTGACCGCTGCGAGATTTTCGGATGCAATCGCCAAGGTGCGCTGGAAGAATCCCAGCGTCACGATCAATCGGCGTATTGATCTGGAAGTGATCGGGGTGGATCTGAATGACACTGTTATAGCCACCGCCGCTGCCGGTCACGAGGCGCAGATCTGTCGTTTTTCCAGATANCTTGAAGTCGAACTGGATGATCGTGTTATGGAAAGAGGGGTCCTGGAGGAAGACTCGTTTGGATTCGGTGGGTTCGACATCAGTGCGTAACAGCGNGCCGTCACGAAGAGCGAAATCAGCCTTAAAGCCCCAACGTTCCGAAACCGTTGCGGGGTCGAAGTCTTCGGAGAAGATGAGTTTACCGGGGGTGCACATTAAGGTATTGGGCGCGTCGGGAGTCTCGGCAATGACTGTTGCACAGATAGNGAGACAGAATACGCAGGTGCAAAGCAGAGAGACGATAAGGCGAGANATCATTTTATAGTTTCGCGGATGGGTTTGTTAATTGACTTNGCAGGCGGATTGNTTTTCCCGGAAGGAAAAGTCAGTTACCGCTCGGATATTTGAAGGTGAGGTTTTCAATGGTGCCGGAAAAATGNTTCGGAGTCTTATAGTTTCCGACAGGCTGGATCATATCTGCGCCGATTTGAATGGAGTCNCCAGGNTCGTGGTGAATGATGCCTACCGCTGACTTCCCGACGAGCTTGCCGTTCATTTTGAGAAACAGTTCTCCCTTGGAATTCCAATTGGCCTCGAAGCTAGCAGCCCCCGTGATCGCGGATGAGGAACGGACCACCGTCCGCTTNTTATTCACGCACGCGGCAAAGCATAAATGATATTCTTCGAGATAAACACTATAACCAGCTCGATTGCCCCCATGAGCGAAAATAACTCCNGACGGCGAAGTGGAACGAATGGTNCCCTTAATTTGCAGCGAGCGNCCGCCGGCTACCTGCGGTGCACGAAATGCGGGAAGCTCAAGCCATGATTCTCCGTCCAGTTCAAGCGAATGGGTGTCGCCCTTGACACCGTGGTTCACAAATCGAAGGAGCTGATTACTTGNAAGAACCGCAATCGTGGGCAGGGGGGGAGTGAGAGCAGCCTTGGTATCGAAGGAAAAACCTATGTCATCCGCCCACGCGGAGATTTGGGNAGCCATCACAGCGGNACGCTCNGGATGNCTGGAAAAAAGATTGGTCGTCTCACCTTCATCGGCATCGAGGTCAAATAGCTGAGATTCGCTACCATCAGGATTGATCATGAACTTCCACCGACCGTCACGCAAGGCAAAGGTGGGACTCTGGTGCTCAGGTTTACCGCCTTTAAGAATAGCGTGCGGATGACCATATTGCCAGAATACGGGCTTGTCACGANGTGAAGCCTTACCAAGGAGAACGTCACCCCTATCGACACCATCAAGTTCAGCCTCAACCGGCACTCCAGCTAATCGGCAGATGGTAGGTGAGAGATCAATTGCGCTGACAATGCTGGTCGTGTCTTCAATGCCCGCTGGAATTGTTCCTGTCCACCGCGCAATGAAGGGCATTCGGATACCGCCTTCGAACAGTGACCACTTCCGCCCNCGGTAGGGACCTGNGAATCCGGCCGGTGGACCTGTCTTATATTTCCTCGGCCAATCGGTGGGACCATTGTCGCTAGTAAACAGAATCAGAGTCTTCTTGCCCAAGTTCAGTTCATCAATGGTTGCGATGACTCGTCCGATCTGCTTGTCCATCTCTTCAAGGACAGCGAAGAAATTACGCACATAAGGATCGGCGGAAACGGATTTGAATTTGTCGGCACTGCCGGGAAGAGGCACATGCGCGTCATGGACATCATTGGGAAACAGTCTGACGTAAAACGGCACGTCACGGTGCCGCCGAATAAAATCAATCGTACGATCTGTCTGAATCTGCATCCTCTCCCAGCGCTCGCACGGAATGATCTCTCCATGACCAAGAGCTTTCGCCCTTTCAATACCACCTGGGTTGGAAATTAATCGATCTCCCAGACCTTCAAAGGAAACCAGCGACTCTTCGAATCCGTAAGCTTGTGGTAAAGGAGCATCGTCCACATCACGCCCACCTCCCATGTGCCATTTACCGAAGTGAGCGGTGGCGTAGCCGGCAGCCTTCAACTTCTTGGCGGTCGTCGGGGCGGAAGGATCGAGGTAATTCGCCATGCCGCGATTCGCGTTGCCAGCCCGGGAATTAAGGTACGAATGGATTTTCCAGCGGCCCTGATATTGCCCGGTGGTGAGGGCGACTCGCGAGGCAGAACAGATCGGCGAGTTAACGTAGAAGTTGGTTAGCTTAATACCTTCCGCAGCGAGCTTGTCAATGTGAGGTGTCTTCATCAGCGGATTACCAAAACAGCTCGGATCCGCGAAGCCCATATCATCGATGAAGACAACCAGAATGTTCGGTTTTTCGTTGTTTGAAACTTCAGCGGAACTCGATTCGAGGCAAACCGAAACAGCGACAACCGAGAGGATAACCAAAGCGTATTTATTCATAGTGACAGGTCTCGCATTTCTGTGATTGGGCTATCGGCTTCAACAAGCACACGCCATTGATCAATTCTCTTCAGGCAAGCTGGGGAGGGCGTTTTGAATTACCTTTAACGTCGTAATAGGTACATTGGCCTCAACAGGCTCAATGGCAATAAATTCCCCTTCCGTACCAAATGGTTTATAGTTCCCACCGGGTACTACCACCCATTCATGCTCAAATAACTCCGTCGGCGCCGGCAGGGCCTCAGCTATATCCTCCCCAACATTCACTTCAAAGAATTTGTTGATGTAATGATAATAAATCTTCTTTCCATCATGGGACCATGTTGGGTGATGACCACCATCAAAAGAAACTTGCCGAGCATTTTCAGCAACAAACGGAAGCGGCGCTACATAAATCTCGTAACGTCCTGTCCGATCCGACACAAATAAAACCCATTGATCATCGGGAGAAATCATTGGTCCCCAGTTCACACTTTCGTTTTCAAACTTCAGATCCTCCATATCGGTCCGTCCTGACACATCCGTAATTGCAAATTCACTTTCTAGTAACATCGTCTCCTTACTAGAACCAATGGCAACTTTGACATACCACCCCTTCACATTAAANAACTTTTCCCTTTGGCTACCCATGACAGACATTTTGTATAGACCGGAGGCATTGTTCATAGTGGCTCCGTAATAAATCTCTTCCCCGTCAGGACTCCAAAACGGGAAATAGTTGAATCCTTCCGTAGTTACTTTCCTAATGGTCTTTTCTAACATGTCATAAATCCAAATGTCATCTCGTTCAGCAACCCTCGCTAAAGCCAGATATCTTTCATCCGGAGACAACTCAAATCGACCAAATCNACCTGATGGAAAATTCTCTAATCTCTCTTTCACCTCGCCGTCCGACCCCACAATAGCCAAATAGCCTTCATCCATTCGCTGCCCCTCCAAAAACATAATGGTGCCGTTCTCTGCCACATCGAAATGGGCACTTCCTGAATACCCATTGGAGACCACTCGTGAAGTAATCATAATCTCATTACCGGAAAGTGTTGTCGTCGCGAGATCAAAGGCTCTTGCAAATAAGCCACCATCACGACTATAGACCAGATACCCTGATTCACAGTATCTTACACGCATTCCTAAAAGCCCCAATGACACTTCCGATCTATCCTGTGGATCAAATATCACTGTTTCCGAGTAGTCATCGTGAATGCTCTTGCCTTTCCTCGTAAACAACAGTCTTCCATCAGACAACCCCGAAGGATTATTACAGCCACACCAGGTTGTAGCGTAGAGTTCTTCGCGAGTACCTCCTGTTTCGGAAATACGCCAAAGCGTAGATGCTTCTGTTGTGGGATAATAAATAAATCCATCGTCNTGCCAGGCTCCTGCACTACCCTCCTCNGCATCAGCAAGTGTCCTGACATTCCCACCGTCGACATGAACGACACATAGTTTTTCACCCAGCACAAACGCAATCTGTTTATTGTCCGGGGAAAAGAACGGACTGTGGGCTCCTTCCGTGCCAGGGANCGTCGAGTGAGAAAACCCATCCGTCTTCCGAACCACCATTGGGTCAGTACGACGCCCTGTCGAATACACAATCGTTTGCCCGTCTGGTGAGACTGCAAAACAGGTTCGATACCTAGCCTTCGATTCTGTTCCCAGAGATACCGGTGCCTGTAATTCAATCGATGCGTAAAACGGTCGGACCACGTCCAACGGTCTATCGTTCATCCGTTCGGCAGAATTTCCTCCCTGAATAAGCCAGCCCGATAATAGTCCAATCATCGCTGCAACAAGTCCAACAGCCAGCATGACTGGTTTTTGGTAATTCGACTTTTGAAAGATCGTTGGCCCGATAACCGAAGCACTAGTCAGCGTGGANTTACCATTGATTAATTCTTCAAGTTCGATGCGAATCATTCCCGCATCCGGTAGCCTCGCATCAACATCCTTTTGTAGGCAACGTTCCAGAATTTTCACCAGCGGACCAGGGATCTCCGATGGTAGTAATGTCCAATCAGGCTCTTGCTGCAGTACATTGACTAACGTATCGGAGATATTGTCTCCTCCGAACACTCGCCGACCACAAAGCATTTCGAACAGAATGCAGCCTATTGCCCAGAGATCTGCCCGTTTATCCACCGTCCTNCCTCGAGCCTGCTCGGGACTCATATAGGATGGTGTTCCAAGCACCTGACCTGCCGCAGTTTGNGCCGCTTGATCAACTGACGAGCCNGAGCCTCCAATGCGNACGTTTTTTGCCAGACCAAAATCCAGGACTTTGACGACAAAACTTGAAGTCAATCTGATATTAGCTGGNTTAAGGTCCCGATGCACAACTCCGTGATTGTGTGCTACTTCCAACGCCGTTGAGACTTGTAACGCAATTTGTAATATTTCAGATGACGTGAGCCTGCCTTCTGATATCACTTCATCTAACCCCTGCCCTTCCACGTATTCCATTACCAGGCAATGCTGCCCTTCGATTTCTTCGTGGCTATAGACNGTGGCAATATGTGGGTGACTGAAAGAGGCTAGAAGAGTTGCCTCACGCTTAAATCTGGAAATCCGATCGCCGTCACGAGCAAATTCGGTTGGTAACGTTTTAATCGCCACCGTCCGATCCAGATGAGAATCGACGGCTTCGTAGACGATTCCCATGGCACCCCGGCCAAGAACTCTAACGATTCCATACGGCCCTAGTGTCTCCTGAGAAACATTTCGATCTCCACCTCCGGGNGCCAATGTTTCAGAAGCATCTGAATCTAAGAAGTCCTCATCGTTACTGCTCATCCTAAACCTATTCTGCTACGCTTTTCCTGAAGCAAACCCATGTCGCCCGACATGCCTAAGAGCCTTAATGATACCCTGATTCGTCGGCACGATTCAATGAAGCGTGTGGGCCGGTTGGTGGGTTATATCAGACTTNCGACACCTCCCTGTATGTATCNCTCTCGTCCTAAAAAGTGTATCTCCGAAAAATTACTATTGAAATATGCCTCTGAATTTACATGATAGTGTGTATAGATCATGTAAACGCAACATGATGAACTGACGACCGTGAAGAAGTTACCTAGTACAACGGTGGCAGAAACGGAAGCTGTATTGTGAAAGGAGGTGATTTGTGGACCATTACGACTGTACGAATTTAAGAGGTGGAAACGCCTAATGCCAATCGGCGGATTGCCCGCATGGGCGTCCACCCGCCTGAGACCGGTGCCGTGTCAACGGATGGATCAGGTCCAATTAATGGTGCAACCGTGTCGATGACTTATCCAGTCCCGGCACGGTTGTTTTTTGTTCCGGCCTGACATTCATTGCGTTATTAAAATCACGTGACGGGTAAAACTATGATTACAGTTCCACGACACGCTTTGTACGTTGAGATTCATCCGCTGCAAAGACAATTCGCAAACTTGTCATCACACGATCCTGATGAACTGACATATCTTTATCATTGCGAATGCAATCAATAAATTCCTGCTGCTCCAACAGCGCCAAACCATCGTGATTGGGCTCATCGATACTCATTACTTCGTCCTCTTTGACGAACTCCTTGTCCACCTGTTCAGCAAAATGTCGGATAATTGTATTTGCTTCGACATGATGATCCTTATCGTCCGACCGCCCTTTCGACGGACAGATACTTGCTGCCCCATCCGGGCCAACAACATCTTTCACAAAATAGGCCACTTCACTCATCATCGGTCCCCATCCTGCTTCATACCAACCCACGGAGCCATCTTCAAACTCAACCTGTAACTGACCATAATTGTTAATATGCTCAGGTACCTTGTCCCAGTTACGACAACCAATCGCATGTACACGAACGGGTTTACTTTGAGCCATCTGATACATGATGTCTACATAATGCACACCACAATCTACAATCGGAGACTGGACCTGCATAATATTGTGGAGCGTGTCGTAAAAGTCGCCCTTAGCCTGTTGATTAAGATTCATACGCATAGCCAACGGCTTGCCCAGATCATGCGAAACTTCGATGAATCTATTCCATGAAGGGTGGGTCATCAGGATATAACCCACGTAGAGTTTCTTATTCACGCTGTTGGCCAGATCGAATAGCTCCTGACACTCGTCGATCGTCTCAGCCAGCGGTTTTTCCACAAACACATCGAGCCCTCGTTTCAGAGCTGTTGAGACGTAGTGGTAATGAGAGTCTGTGTAAGTGCTAATCGCCACAGCATCGGGCTGCGTTTGTTCAAGCGCTTCTTCAAAATCAGTAAAACGCGAAATATCACCACCAAGAATCTCAGCCAGGTTCTCTGAACTACTTAGGTTGCGAGTTACAATTCCGACATTTTGCACACCATCTATTTGAGCGTATGCCTTGGCATGCAATGTCCCCATAAAGCCGGCACCAACAATCAGCACCTTAATGTCTTCACTCATTATTCTGTTTTCCAATTTCAAGTAAGCCCTAATCCATACGCTGCAACTTATTGATGTTACTTGTCGGATGCAAGCTTTTCTTTTAAATCTCAGAGCCATTCTATTTAGCTTGCAAGTTGAAATTTGTTCGCCGTATTGGATTCCATTTCATGTTCTAATTGACTCTTCAAGATCGCGCTGATCATTCCACATGAGGAGACAATACCGATGCTTCGCCTGACTTTCGTTTTCCTTCTTTTGACCACACAGGCGATTGCCCAGCCTGCTGATGTCTTGCTAACCAATGCCACTATTTACGATGGTATCTCCACTTCACCGACGACGGGGGACGTTGCCATCCGTGCCAACACCATTGTTGCTGTTGGCAAGATGCTTCCTCACGCAGCCACCCTTAAAATTGACTGCTCCGGCAAAGTCATCTGCCCTGGCTTCATTGACCTTCACAACCACAGCGACCGTCAGATTGTGGTGGAGGCCACCCGTGCTAATGTCAATTACCTTCTCCAGGGCTGTACCACCGTAGTCACGGGTAACTGCGGTTCCGGACCAGTGGACGTTGCGAAATATTATGAACAGGTCAATCACGCAGGTGCCGGAACTAATATTGCTCATCTGTTACCGCAAGGTGGATTACGACTGGCCGTCATGGGTAGCGAACGCCGCGAACCTACCGAAAANGAGCTCGGCGAAATGCTAAANCTNGCTGAGAAAGCNATGCAGGACGGGGCATGGGGTATGTCAACCGGTCTCATCTATGTCCCCAGCTCTTACGCCGATACCGAAGAGCTGGTGGCCATNGCAAAGGTCGTCAGTGAACATGGCGGGATCTATGCAAGTCATATCCGTGGAGAAGGTAGTGTCTTACTTGATTCTGTTCAGGAGGCGATGGACATCGGCAACCAGGCAGGCTTGCCGGTCCATATTTCACACTTTAAGTCGAGCGGGCAGAACAACTGGGGATTGGTACGTGTGGCGATCAAGGTAATCGAAACNGCNCGGCAACAAGGGCAAATCGTCACAGCCGATCAATATCCATATCGGGCATCGAGCACTTCCCTGAGTGCCACGCTTATCCCCACCTGGGCACGAGCCGGTGGACGTCAGGCAATGTTAAAACGGTTAGACTCTGAAGAAGATGGTGAAAGAATACGCCAAAGTATTCGAGACGGTTTAAAACGTCGTGATGGAGGGGCAACGATCAAAATTGCCCGCTGCTTCAAACAGGAGTGGGTAGGGCAAAGCGTCGCTGAAATCGCCAACACTACCCACCTGTCTGGTCTGGAGGTTGTAGAAAAGATCGAACGTAATGGCGGAGCTGCGGTCGTTAGCTTTAGCATGAGCCCTGAAGATATTCGACACGTCATGACAGTTCCCTGGGTTGCTACCGCTTCCGATGGACGTGCTTATCTGCCCGGAGCTGATAAACCTCACCCTCGCAGCTATGGCACCTTTCCAAGAAAAATTCATCAGTTTGCTCAAACTGAAAAAGTCATTAGCATCGGGCATGCTATTCGAAGTTCCACTTCGCTGCCAGCTAAGATATTGGGGATGAAGGATCGAGGCATTATCAAACCCGGATTGATCGCAGACATTGCTGTTTTCAACCCTGGCAAACTCAAAGATACAGCAACTTTTGATGATCCCCATCAGTACTGCGAGGGAATCGAATATGTATTTATCGGAGGCCAGCTATCCGTCTATCGCGGTAAAGTGACCGGCGGTTTGCACGGACGAGCTCTACGTATGAAATAGTGAACTAAACAGCTATTAGTTTTTCGCAGACTTCTGAAGCTTTCAGGCTAACCAGTGGTATCGCTNTGGATACCATACAGACGTAATGACGNAATAGGATTCTAAGATGGATATTGATCGCATACTTCCACGACAGCGCCCCGCAGAAAAAATAAAGGGACGCCAATCCTGGAGGAACCTAGCTTTTCTGCACTGGGAAGTTCCAGTGGAAGAATTAGAGCTTCTGCTACCTGAAGGACTTCAGCCGGATCTTTTTCAGGGCAAAGCTTATGTAGGATTAGTTCCGTTTGAAATGAAAAACATACGGCCTGCCTGGTGCCCTAAGGCTTTGGGCTTTAATTTTCTGGAGACCAACGTCAGAACGTACGTGCTTCATCGTAATGAACCGGGCGTCTTCTTCTTCTCGCTGGATGCTAGTTCACTGACGGCTGTAAAAATAGCACGATGGATGTGGCACCTTCCGTATTTCCACTCGGGTATGACCTTTTCGAATGAGCAAACCACCTATGAGTACGGACTGANGCGCCCANACAACATCCAATCGAAAATCAAAATAGAGGCNGGGCAGCCATTATCTCCANGCCAACCCGACTCACTGGAGTATTTCCTTTTGGAACGCTATCTACTTTTCACTCAACTCAGAGGGAGAATCTTACGTGGCCAGGTGCATCATGTCCCTTACCCCGCGTGTCAAGCAAGTTTAGTCGACTTGGAGGATCAGTTACTGGAAGTCAATGGATTTACAGCCCTAAATTCATCACCGGATGTTGTACACTTCTCTACCGGAGTTGATGTCGAAATCTATTCGCTAAAACGAACCGACTAATTCTAATCAACAACAGTTTTAACCGGTTCAAAAACACATCAGGGGACAATGCATTACATTGCATTGTCCCCTGAAATGATATTCGAACAGCTCAGGAACATAATGTTCCCAACACAGTCATTTTAGTGCTCGTGAGCATGACCAGCGCCTGAACCTCTGGACTCGGCATACTCTGCATCACCGAAATGCCCGTGTGGACAAATCACGCCGACAAATCGAGCCGGTTCCACACTTACATCAATCAATGCGACGTAATGGTTGTA